>NZ_JAIDBW010000012.1:0-413576 GCF_029056165.1 Duncaniella sp.
AGTCTATATACAAAAAGAGCGTGAGAGTCTGTATCTGTTACTCGTCCCACGAATCGAGGCTCTGGCATGTGCCCATCACAGTAGAACGAGCAACGCGGAGCCTCACGCTGTATGATATGATGAGGAGGAGTATGTATCGCTACATGCTCCTACATAGGTATATCATACCCCGAAAGGCGCCTATCGTTGCCTCATTCCCGACTGTGATTTTGAAACTGCCAGATTTCGATCCGTCAAGAACAAGCGCTGATAAACGCTCTTATATTATGTCTGCATCCCGCCACGCTTACCCCATATCGGGACTCCGCGGACGATATGCGTCGGTAAAGTTACAAAATCTTTTGATAACGTCCAATAGATTTTTCACTTCGAAGAGAAAAAATTTGATACTTATACCACGTTTAGGCACTAAAACGATTTTCAAAATCTTAGTGCATGGTTAGTGCCCAAGCTCGGTCTGGAGTGGTCTTTTGGGGGTCTTATTTCGGTCCTGAAACGAAAGGATTAGATACAAAAAAACCTCTGAACTACTTGATAGTCCGAGGTTTCTTTGTGGTCAAAGCGCCCATAGGGCGATAAGTCTTCTTTAGTCCGAACCTTTAGCTCGCTGTAACTTGTTTGCAGCAATAAGTTCGGTAGTACTTGGTGGAGCTGGAGGGATTTGAACCCTCGTCCAAACGTGGAACTAATGAGCTTTCTACATGCTTAGTTTCTACTTGGTTTTCGTGTCAAGACAGGCAAGAAACGACCAATCTCGACCTTATCCTCTAAAAATCTCGGCGATTATCGAGGCTTTCCTCGCCATATTTCCGATTTACCTGCACCACCTTGTCGATCCGTCTCGGAAAAAGGACAATCGGGTGATGTCTCGTTTCCGCAACTGTTGCGGAAATAAAGCTAATCTACTGTACTTCGATTAAGCAGCGAGAGCGTAGTTGTTTTCGCCATTTGAAATTTTGATGTCCCTGATTAAAGAGCGTAGCCATCATTGCTCTGCATGCTTACCCACCACCTCTACACGCTGTCAAAACCGGTCAGCCCCGTAGGATAAGTGAGCATGGACGTACTGTCAAAAAAAGAACTCTTTCTTTAGATGCCGTTCATGATTTTAGCTTACAAATATAGTGAGTTTGGGCGATAAAACAAAATATTAGCTCGTAATTATAGAATATTAACATTTGGGTCGTCTAACGGGCCTGTACATTTGTGTCAGAGCCCTCTCTGCGCAAGCCATTGAAATATGTAGCGGTAAAGTGGTTCGCGGACTGATTTTGCAGAGAGTACGAGGTCATGCAGTCCGCCATCGACACGCACACACGTGACATTCGGGCCGAGTCCGAGACCATATTTCTTAATATCCTTAACATCGAGCACACCGTCTGCCCGATTATGTTCGGGAGACCATTGCGACCCGCTTACGCTTGCCGAGGAATACATCAGGAGGATGGGTACGCGTATGTCGGCCTTCCCGCCGCGCAGGGCTTTCTGGGCGAGGGTGATCGCACGAATCCATCCGGCCGTCACCGGAGGCGACTGGATGAGCTTCCAGTCAGTGCGGTAATCCCATTCGCCGTGATAGCGTTTCAGCAGGCTTTCAGCGTAGGCGTCAGACATTCCCTGACTTATCTTGAAGCTCGGCCATACTTTTCCGAGGAGAGTGATGGCTGGTATCAGCTTCTCTTTCCATCCGAGATTCCAGTCGAGGAAGGGACTGTTGAGTATCAGTGCCTTGACGGCTTCCGGATGGCAACGGCTTTCAAAATAGGCTGTCGTCAGTCCGCCCGTAGAATGGCCGATGAGGATGACTTCGGTGATGCCCTGACGCGCCATGATTACGAGAGCCGAGTCAATGTCCTGAAAATATGTGGTCATGTCGCGGACGTCAAACAGCTTGTCGCCTTCGCGGAGCGAACGCCCGTAGCGACGCAGATCTACTGCATAGAAATCATAACCGTGCTCTACGAAGCGGTTGCCCATCTCGGACTGGAAGAAATAGTCGTTGAAACCGTGGACATAGAGCGCACCGCGTGTCACGGGTGAGCCATCGATATGCTTGGGGGCAAGTTTGCGGATGACGGTCGATACGACCGGTCCGGTATAATCGTCGGGCTGCTTGACCTGACACATTTCGTAGCCGTCGCCCAGAATGTCCGGAAGCCATTTGCCGGTATCCTGACCGAACAGATGGGAATAGAATGTGAGATATATGAGCAGGAAGCAGACGAGTATCCTTGGGATCCTCGTGGTAGAGTTATGGGAATGTATTTCCATAAGGTGATCGTGTGTGTGATTCGGTTGTAAGGTGGAGATGGCCGTAGATGGATATATATTACTCCGGTCAGATCCCTGTCGGCGACAAGGCATCGGGCCGGAGTAGGTTATGGGGGACATCGGATGTTCGTCCTCCATACAGATATGGAGGACGGTAGGACCTACCGATTAATTTGACGTTTCAAGTTCAGGAGCGATAAGCTTGTAGCCTTTGCCGTGGATGTTGATGATCTCGATTGACGGATCGTCCTTCAGGTGCTTGCGGAGCTTGGTGATATAGACGTCCATCGAACGTGCGTTGAAGTAATTATCGTCGATCCAGATGGTCTTGAGCGCGAAGTTACGTTCAAGGATCTCGTTGACATGGGCACATAGCAGACTGAGGAGCTCGGATTCCTTGGTGGTAAGTTTGGTCACCTTATCGTCGATCAGGAGCACCTGCTTCTGAGTATCGAATGTGAACTTACCGATCTTGTACATTGTGATTTCCTTGCCCTTCTTGCCCTTCACGCGGCGAAGAATGGCTTCGATACGGAACACGAGTTCCTCCATCGAGAACGGTTTGGTGATATAGTCGTCAGCTCCGATCTTGAAGCCTTCGAGGATATCTTCCTTGAGTGATTTCGCCGTAAGGAAAATGATGGGTACTTCCGAGTTTACGGTCCTTATTTCCTGAGCGAGTGCGAAACCGTCCTTCTTGGGCATCATTACGTCGAGGACGCAAAGATCATATTTCCCTTTGAGGAAGGCTTTGTAGCCGCTTTCACCGTCGGCAAAAAGGTCAGCATTGAACCCCTTGGCCTGAAGATACTCGCGGAGGAGCATGCCGAGATTCTCGTCATCCTCGCAAAGCAGTATGCGCAAACGATCTTCCATAGTTTCTTAGTTTTTAGTTATTGGTAATGTAATTATGAATTTTGTTCCTACATTGAGCTCGCTATCCACGCTGATCTCGCCTCCGAGTTCGCCCACCATCTTCTTGACGTATGCGAGTCCGAGTCCGAAGCCCTTCACGTCGTGACGGTTGCCGGTGGATACACGATAAAATTTTTCAAAAATCTTCTTGAGATCCTCACGCTTCATGCCGATGCCGTTGTCGCGGATGGTGATCTCTATCTTTTCGCCGTTATGACTGACGTTGCGTGTGCTCACAGTCAGCTGCAGCGGTTCTTCCTCGCGGCGATACTTGACTGCATTGTCGAGCAGGTTGAAGATCACGTTGGTGAAGTGCATCTCATCCACGTTGACGGTCGAGTCGTCAGCATCAAGGACTGCCTCGATGTGACCTCCGTATTTTTCGACTTTAAGTTTGAACGTCGATGTGATGTTTGCTATCAGGACATTGGCATCCACGTGCTGAAGACGGAGAGTGGCTTTCTGACGGTCAAACATTGACATCTGCAACACCTTCTCAACCTGAAAGCGCAGGCGTTTGGTCTCGTCGTTGATCACGGTGGATATGTGGCTGAGCATAGCCGGCGATTTCAGCACCGCTCCGTCATTGAGCATCTGGGCCGCGAGTGATATTGTCGAGATCGGAGTCTTGAACTCGTGGGTCATATTGTTGATGAAGTCATTTTTCATCTCTGTCAGTTTCTTCTGGCGGAAAGCAAGAATGATTGTGCAGAGGAATGTCACTAACAGTATGAACGTGAAGATGAACGACGGGATCATGAAGCGGATCGATCCGAAAATGTAGTCACTCTTGGTCGGGAAATATACCTTGAGGTAATACATCTTGTTTTTCGGATCATTCGGGAAGAGTGTCTGTATGAACATCGAGTTCTCGTCGCTGAGGGTAGGGTGGTAGCCGGCGGAGCGATAGACGATGCCACCGACGCGGTTGACCACCGCGAACTCGAAGGGTATTGTCAGTCCATTGTTGTCAAGTTCCGAGCGCAGATAGCTGCTCACTTCCGCCGAGTCAGCGCGTTCGCTTATCGGGCGGTTGCTTGATTGGGTGATGATATTGAAGATGACTTCATCGAGCAGACCTTTCTGATAAAGATATTTACCGCGCATGATCTCGCGCATTGAACTGCTTGCCTTGGGCTTGTCAATGCTGCCTTTGAGTGTGAGGTCATAGTTGGTGCCGTCGGAAGTGGTGAAGTTGTAATTCATGTCAACCGAGCCGTCGGCATTGGTCCGCGGTATGAACTGAGTGGCCATCGTGGCCATGTCCTCTTCAAGATAATGCTTTGTCTCATCCTGTTCCAGACGGGTGCTGACAGCGTAGAGGGAGCGTTTCACACCCTCGGCGAATTGGTCGTCACGCATCTTCTTCATGTTGTTCATGTACATGATCTGTACATAAAGCAACCCGATGAAGGTGAGGGCCATTATTATAGTCAGGAACCAGATAGTCGATTTTTTCATTATTATATAAAAATATGTGTCCGTGTGTGTAGGCTTTAAGCTTCTTGGCCTCAAGTCTGAACTCTTGTCGGATATTTAATATCTTAACAATTGCGAAGTATAATTGTTGTGAAATTTTTCAAATAAGTTTCAATCGTATTAACAATTTGCGTCAAAATTAACATAAAAATGTGAATAAAACAACGGTTGTTTAGATATATATTGTCTTTAAACCACGGTTGTTGCGCCTTTTAACTATTTATAATATTTTGGATTCCAATAAATTTAAGTAAAATGAGTGAAAATGTCCGTCCGAACCATTACGGTCAGACCTGCGTTCTAATACCGTAAACTAAATATGTAATAGAAATATCAAAAACATAAAAACAACTTATATTATTATGCAAACAATCATCAATCAGGAAATCCCCCAGTTCGCAGTCGATGCATTTGTTGACGGCGACTTCAAGACAGTGACCGATGCCGATCTCAAAGGCAAGTGGTCCATCCTTTTCTTCTATCCTGCGGACTTCACTTTCGTGTGTCCGACCGAGCTTGTGGATATGGCCGAGAACTATGACAAGTTCAAGGAACTCGGAGCTGAGGTCTATAGCGTCAGCACCGACAGCAAATTTACCCACAAGGCTTGGCATGATGCCAGCGATTCCATCAAGAAAGTGAAGTTCCCGATGCTTGCCGATAAGACCGGAGTCCTGTCCGAATATTTCGGTGTGCTCAATCCCGATGACTTCATGTCATATCGCGGTACGTTCGTGATAAATCCTGAGGGAAGGATCAAGATTGCCGAGGTTCAGGACAACGGTATCGGACGTAATGCCGAGGAGCTTCTCCGTAAGCTTGAGGCAGCGCAGTTCGTGGCCGAGCACGGCGATCAGGTATGCCCCGCCCGCTGGAAACCGGGCAAGGATACCCTCAAGCCCGGTATTGAGCTCGTAGGCAAGATCTAAAGCATTTTGTAGAAAGCTTTTACTTGGAATTTATTGGTAAAACGAATCTTCCGGTTATATCACTCATCCGGCATCATGCTTGGTCAGGTCCAAGAGTGCCGTATGTGAAAAGTGCTCAGCGGTCGTGCTCCTTTCGTCAGGGGCATGGCCGCTGATTCCTTTTGGCAGGTCGGGTGGGGTGGCTTATTGTCAAAACTTTAATGTCGAATAATAGCGGATTATTTTTGATGCTTATGCCTAAATTTGTAACTTTGCACAATGGATGACCGTAAATCTGTCACCACTCACCTTGAATAAAAATTACAATATTTATTATGGAATATCATGAAATAGGCAAAACCGGCATGAAGGTGTCGGCCCTGAGTTTCGGAGCGTCGTCGCTCGGCGCAGTGTTTCACGACATCAACGAACCCCGTGCGCTTGAGGCAGTCCACGCTGCTGTGGATGGAGGTATGAACTTCATAGACGTGTCGCCTTACTATGGACATTACAAGGCGGAGACTGTGCTCGGCAAGGCATTGCGTGAAATCCCCCGTGATAAATATTACCTCTCGACGAAGGTCGGACGCTATGGCAAGGATGGTGTCAACACGTGGGACTATTCGGCCAAGCGTGCCAAGGAGAGCGTCTATGAAAGCATGGAGCGTCTCGGCATTGACCATATCGATCTCATCAACGTCCACGATATCGAGTTCGCCGATCTCAATCAGGTTGTTAACGAGACACTCCCCGCGCTTGTCGAACTCAAGGAGAAAGGTGTCGTGAGTCACGTCGGCATCACTGATCTCCAGCCTGAGAACATAAAATGGGTGGTGGAACATACGCCCGACGGCATGGTGGAGACCATCATGAATTTCTGTCACTATACGCTCAACGATACGCTTCTGCTCGACTATCTCGACATGTTTGAGGAGAAAGGTATCGGTGTCATAAGCGCGTCGCCACTCTCTATGGGACTTCTGTCGCAGCGCGGTGTTCCCGCATGGCATCCGGCCCCCAAGGGACTTGTCGAAGCTTGCAAAAAGGCTGCCGAACACTGTGCCGCCAAGGGGTATCCGATCGAAAAACTGGCCGTGCAATATGCCATCAGTAATCCTCGTATCGCAACCACTCTCTTCAGTTCAGCCAATCCGGACAATGTGCGCCGTAATCTTCAGTATGCCGAAGAACCGATGGACGAGACTCTTGTAAAGGAAGTCCGCGAGATTATCGGTGACCAGATGGGCGCACGCTGGAAAAATTCATAATCAAGATCAGCAATAAGATATATGGAGCACTTCATTATAGACGCTCATGCCCATCTGTGGCTGCGTCAGGACACCGTGGTCAACGGTCGCCCGATCCGTCCGCTACCCAACGGACGTGCCGACTTCATGGGGGAGGAGCGTCAGATGCTTCCGCCGTTCATGATCGACGGACGAAACACCGTGGAAGTCTTTCTCTCCAATATGGATTATGCGCAGGTGGCCGGTGCGGTCATCGTGCAGGAGTTTATCGACGGAGAGCAGAATGAGTATCTTGCGGAGGTGGCCCGGAAGCATCCTGACCGATTCTTTGTCAACGGTATGTGTGAGTTTCGTGAGCCGGGTTTTCTTCCCAAGGCCAAAGAGCTGATGGATGCCGGATTCCGTGGTCTCGCCATTCCCGCCCATCGTCTTCCGCTTGAAGGAGAGAAAAGAGTATGGCTCAACTCCGAGGAGATGATGCAGCTTTTCAAGGAGATGGAACGCCGAGGTGTCATTCTCTCGATCACTCTTGCCGACGGCGATATGCAGGTCGGTGAGATGAAGGAAGTCATTGAGGAATGTCCGGATCTGAAGGTGGCCATCGGCCATTTCGGCATGGTCACCACTGATGGCTGGATGGAGCAGATCAAGCTTGTGCGTGCTAAAAACGTGATGGTGGAATCGGGAGGTATCACATGGCTCTTCAACTCTGAATTTTATCCCTTCCCCTCGGCTGTCAGAGCCATCAAGGAGGCGGCCGATGAGGTGGGTATGGATAAATTGATGTGGGGTTCGGACTATCCACGTACCATCACGGCTATCACATACCGTATGTCCTACGATTTCATTACCAAATCGACAGAGCTGACCGATGAGGAAAAGTATCTGTTCTTGGGCGATAACGCTGTAAGGTTCTACGGCTTTAAGAATCTTCCCGTATTGCCTTACGTCAAGAACATGTCGGAGTAATCTCTCTCCAGATTATAATATTTCTAAAGCATAATCCAACGAATTAAAAATAAAAGAACTAAAATGCAGTCAGTAAAAATTGTAGCTCCCGGTCGTGTAGTTGTCGAGGAGCAGGCAATCCCGGTTCTCGGTCCGGATGAAGTATTGGTCAAGATTCACTACGTGGGTTTCTGCGGTTCGGATCTCAATACTTTCCGTGGCAAGAATCCTATGGCTATTGATCAGGTGATCCCCGGTCATGAGATCGGAGGTACGGTAGAGGAGGTCGGTGCGGCAGTTCCCGCCGGACTCTTCGAGAAGGGAATGAGTGTTACGGTGAATCCCTACACCGCATGCGGTAAGTGCTCTTCATGCCGTCGCGGCCGCCCCAATGCATGTCGTCACAACGAGACTCTCGGAGTGCAGCGTCACGGTGCCATGTCGGATTATATCGCCGTACCTTGGACAAAGATCATCCCTGCGCAGGGACTCACTCCGCGCGAATGCGCGCTTGTCGAGCCGATGAGCGTAGGTTTCCATGCTGTTGATCGCGGTCAGGTTACAGATATCGACACTGTAGCCGTGATCGGTTGCGGTATGATCGGTCTTGGAGCTATCGTGCGTGCTTCGCTCCGTGGAGCTACCGTAATTGCTATCGACCTTGATGATGAGAAGCTTGCTCTTGCGCGTGAACTCGGTGCGACATACTCCATCAACTCTGCAACCTCAAATCTTGCTGATGAACTTGCCCGCCTCACTGACGGAAATGGTCCTGATGTAGTGATCGAGGCTGTAGGTTCACCGTTCACCTATGTTGCAGCGGTCGATAATGTGGCTTTCTGCGGTCGTGTGGTCTGCATCGGTTATGCCAAGGATGACGTATCGTTCCATACCAAACTTTTCGTTCAGAAAGAACTCGACATCCGTGGTTCGCGCAACGCTATGCCCAATGACTTTGCAGCCGTCATCCGCTACTTCCTCGCTGGAGGCCGTGAGAATGCCGAGAAGCTCATCTCTGCGACAGTCACTCCCGATGAGGCCGGTGAGGCCCTCAAGCAGTGGGATGCCAATCCCGGAAAAGTATTCCGCATTCTTGTGAAATTCGCCTGAACCGACGGATTAATATTGCACATATTAGCTTGAAATATAAGAAGATCATGTCAGAAAAACACTTTTGGCATGATCTTCTTTTGTTTATCATAGGGGTAAAAGTCACACTACTTTCAAGCTGATGTTTTCATATTCCGAAAAATGCTTGTAACTTTGTGTTGATGTCCGGCTTTACGGGCAGAGTATCCAAATTGATCTAAAAATCTTATTACCAATGAAAAAATCGATGAAGTCCTTGCTTTTGGCCGCGTGTCTGGTGACATCCGGAACGGCAAACGCGACTACCGAAAACACGGCAAACAGAATTGATGTCTATAAGCAACTCTGCAAGGAGAATATAGGGAAGGACTATAAACAGATGTTTCGTGATGCATCCGGTGGAGCATTAGTTTATCCGTATATAACTCCCGGAAGTCAGGGCTATGCCAATGTGCTTTGGGACTGGGATTCATGGACTTCCGACATTGCACTGCGTCAGATTCTCGAAGAGCGCGGGTCAGCCGAGGATAAGGAGAAAGCCCTCGTTTATGAGCAGGGATGTATCCTTAATTTCCTGCATCATACAGGAGAGGATGGCTATATGCCCATGTGCATTGACAAGGACAGTGATCCTGCCAAGATAAAACCGGCAGATATATATTCGACAAATATGCACAAGCCAGTGCTTGCTCAGCATGCAGCCTTCCTGACCCGTATCAACGGCGGTGATGCCTCGTGGCTCTCGGAAAAGTTCCATGCAATGCAGGGTTTCATTGACAACTATCAGAACCACCACCGCCATGCGGAGACCGGATTGTATTACTGGCAGGATGATCTCGCCATAGGTGTCGATAACGATCCGTCAACATTTTTCCGCCCCAAAGGTAGTTCCGCATCTATTTTCCTGAACTGTCTGATGTATAAAGAGCTTGAGGCGATGGCTTATCTGGCCGGACAGCTCGGCCGAGATGCTGACGCGCAGCGTTACGCGGCAGATGCTGACGCATTGAAAGCCGCCGTGCAGGAGCATTGCTGGGATGAGAAGGATGGGTTCTACTACTCTGTGGATCTGAATCTGCTTCCGGTGACCAACGAGCCTTCTATCATTTTCGGAACAGAAATGGTGCTCCATAGCGGAATGCCACGTAATTATCCCTGCCTGATACAGCGTATAGGTGTTTGGTCCGGTTTCATGACCATGTGGGCGGGAATTGCTACTGAGGAGCAGGCACGACGTATGGTGGCCGAGAATTACAGTGATCCGCGCACGTTCGGTGCCCCTTACGGAGTCCGCACGCTCTCGAAGCTCGAAAAAATGTATAATATGAACGCTACCCACAATCCCTCCAATTGGCAGGGGCCTATATGGGGCATATCCAATTATCTCGTTTTCCGCGGATTGGTCAATTACGGTTTTAATGACGAGGCCCGTGAACTGGCTGATAAGACCGTGACACTTTTCGGTATGGATTATGAGAAAGAGGGAGCATTGCATGAATACTATAATCCCGACACCGGCGAACCTATAATCAACAAGGGATTCCAGAACTGGAATTATCTTGTCCTCAATATGATTGCATGGCTCGAAGGTCGTGAACCTGTGGCCGAATTCTGATTTGAAGTAAAAAATGCCGGGCCGATGATTACAGTTTCATTGGCCCGGCATTTTGTGTGGATATGCAATAATATGTATTATTCCTTAGCTCTGCGCATTCCATAGACGATGATCACGAGGAAGCAGATGAGGGGGAGCACAAACGAGATGTTGACAGCGGGGAAGTCTGCGATCGTACCGCAGTCGATTATGCGTGCCTGAATCGGAGGCAGTACGGATCCGCCGAGAATAGCCATGATCAGACCTGCCGCACCGAATTTGGCATCATCACCGAGGCCGTTGAGAGCGATACCGTAGATGGTCGGGAACATGAGTGACATGCAGGCAGAGACGCCTACGAGACAATAGACTCCCATGCGGTCTTGGAACATGATGACACCGACTGTGA
The DNA here is from genome assembly GCF_029056165.1 of Duncaniella sp. Classification (NCBI taxonomy): domain Bacteria; kingdom Pseudomonadati; phylum Bacteroidota; class Bacteroidia; order Bacteroidales; family Muribaculaceae; genus Duncaniella; species Duncaniella sp. The sequence continues at coordinate 10,861 of NZ_JAIDBW010000012.1, forward strand.
GGATAGCGGCGGCAGTGGCAAGCACAGCGAGCAGACGTCCTGCGTTGATGTAGCGGAGAAGATAGGTGCAGACGAAACGGCTGCAGCAGAAGATGGCCATTGCAATTATGTTGTACTTCTGCGAGAGGACTTCCGCACTCTTTTCATCAAGACCTTCGAGCATGAAAACGCGTGTGCCGTACTGAATGATGAATGTCCAGCACATGATCTGTGCGCCTACATAGAAGAACTGTGCGATCACGCCTTCGCGGTAACGGCTCAGTGAGAAGATGCGGCGAAGCGTACTGAAAAAGTTGATGGAGTGCGACTGATCGCCGTTCTTGGGCATTCGTGTCACCGCAATCACCACAAACATCAGCAATACGACAAGTCCGATGAAGATATAAGGAGTGATGAGCGTGAGAAGATCGGCGTCACGCACGGCTTCAAATTCGGCATCGCTCAACTGTGCGCGTGCCTCGGTCTCCATCGGGTTGAGCTTGGCCTGAATGAAAGTCATGGCTACCCACATGCCCATCAGTGATCCGACAGGATTGAATGACTGGGCCATGTTGAGACGGCGGGTGGCTGTTGCCTCCGATCCCATTGACAGGATGTAAGGGTTACAGCTCGTCTCAAGGAATGACAGACCGCAGGTCAGTATGAAATAGGCGATGAGGAATGGATAGTAGCTTCCGGTAAGCATGGCCGGATAGAAGAGGAATGCCCCGCAGGCATAGAGGCCGAGTCCGAGAAGGACACCTGCCTTGTAGGAGAAGCGGCGTATGAAAATAGCGGCAGGGAAAGCCATGGCGAAGTAGCCGCCGTAGAATGCCACCTGTACGAGAGTGCCGTCGGTCACACTCATGCGGAAGATCTTTGAAAAAGCTTTGACCATCGGGTTGGTGATGTCATTGGCGAAGCCCCACAAAGCAAAGCAACTTGTAATAAGGATAAACGGTACGAGGTAATTGATGCCGTTGGATCGCAGGAGCGACTGCGATTCGGACGATTGAGATTCTTTCATTTATGATATGTTTGTTTTCAGGTGCGGTTAAGGTGAATGAGAAAAGGTAGGTAGAGGCTGGTGGATCAGTCGTAGAGATGAAACACTCTCTCCATCGGCTGCCATTTTTCTGCAGAGGACGCGCCGGGTTCTGCCTGCTGGAATATCGACATGTAGTCTTCCCATTCCTGTTGGCGCGGGAGTGTTGCCAGACGGGTCATGGCTTCGTCAAGGTCAAGATCGGCCGGGACTTCGAGTATCATCATCAGGCGCGTGCCGCGCAGATAGATATCCATTTCAAGTATGCCCACCTCCTTGATTCCGGCGAGTATTTCAGGCCAGAAATTTTCTTCAGCATGACGTTTGCGGTACTCGGCTATGAGCTCCGGATCATCTTTCAGGTCAAGAGTGCGGCAGAAACGTTTCACCGGCACTTTATATTCCTTCATAGGATAACCGGTTTCCTTCTTTTGCATAATCTGGGTGTTGGGGGAAAAAAGAGGTTGTGTCAGAATAATTAAATTTTGCTGGACCTGCGCTTACGTAGGCCGGAATTCATGAATTTAATCCTGACACAACCTCCTTTTATTGTTTGCTTAATGAAAAATTTTTATTTGTAGATAGGACCGTAAGCGGCACATGCGCGGTAGTCCGAACCTTCCTTATCCATGCCGAATGCATTCCAAGCAGCGGGACGGAAGATCTTGTCCTCTTCGACGTTGTGCATGCAGACGGGGATACGCAGGATCGATGCGAGTGTGATGAGGTCCTGACCGATGTGACCGTAGGAAATAGCACCGTGGTTTGCACCCCAGTTGTTCATCACTGAATATACATCCTTGAATGCGTCGCGGTCGGGGCAGAGACGGGGAACGAACCAAGTGGTGGGCCAAGTGGGGTCTGTACGCATGTCGAGCACCTTGTTGATTTCGGGATCGACGTCAGCTGTCCATCCTTCGGCGATCTGGAGAACCGGACCGAGACCTTTGACGAGGTTGAGACGCATCATGGTCACAGGCATACCGCCCTTGGTGAGGAAGTTTGATGAGAAACCGCCGCCACGGAAGTAGTCACGGTCGGCAGGATACCAAGTGGTGGCACCGAGACAGTTTTCAACATCCTTCTCATCCATCTCCCAGTGGGGTTTCATGGTGGGAACACCTTCGGCATCCACTGACTGGCCTGTACCGTCGAGTGTGGTTGCACCGGAGTTGATGAGGTGGATCATACCGCCTGCGGCACGGCCGGTGAGTTCCTTGCCTGTCACACGATATACGGCTTCAGGACTCCAGTAAGTGCGGACATCGCTGAAGAACTGTGCACGGTTAGTGAGGAGGTGACCGAAGAGCATTGCCACTCCGTTGCATGCGTCATTTTCTGTTGCGAATACGAATGCCTCACGGATGCCGTTCCAGTCGAACGAGGTGTTGAGGAGGGCTTCAGTGAAGTCACCGTTGGGATAGAAGTCGGTCCACTGACGCTGACCTTGGAAACCGCCGGCGATAGCATTGTGGCCGAGAGCTTCTTCCTTGAAGCCCATTTCGCGGAGTTTGGGATTGCCTTTGAGGAGGTCGCGCACGATGAGGGTCATCTTAACGACAAATTCCCAGTCAGCTTCCTTCTCCTCGCGGGTCTTTTTCTTTTCGGGACGATTCTTGAAGTCCTCGCCTTCACGGGGCTTGCAGTACTTTTCAGTCCATGCCATCGCCTTGGCGTATTCTTCCTGATCATAGATGCCGAGGGTCATGCGGCGCATGATTTCGGTAGCATCGACTGATTCGGTGCGCATACCGAGATATTCTTGGAAGAAATCAGGGTTGACAATAGAACCTGCGATACCCATTGACACTGAGCCGATGGAAAGGTATGATTTGCCACGCATGAGTGCCACAGCGAGGGCGGCGCGGGTGAAGCGGAGAAGTTTTTCAGCTACATCAGCGGGGATGCTGTTGTCATCGAGATCCTGCACGTTGTGTCCGTAGATACCGAATGCGGGGAGGCCTTTCTGAGCGTGAGCTGCGAGAACAGCTGCAAGATATACCGCACCGGGACGCTCAGTTCCGTTGAAACCCCATACGGCCTTGGGCCAGTGGGGATTCATGTCCATAGTCTCTGAACCGTAGCACCAGCATGAAGTGACGGTGATGGTTGCGCCTACACCTTCGCGCTCGAACTTCTCGGCGCAAGCTGCTGTCTCAGGTACGCGGCCGATAGTGCCGTCAGCGATCACGCACTGCACGGGGCTTCCATCGGGGTAGCGGAGGTTGGCCGCTATAAGGTCGGCCACTGCTTTGGCAAGATTCATGGTCTTGTCTTCAAGACTTTCGCGGATACCACCCTGACGTGCGTCGATTACCGGACGGATACCGATTTTAGGATAAGTGTTCATGATACTGAATAATATGAAATTAAGTGTATTGTAAATTTACTTTATAGATAATATGCCTATTTAGAGGGTTTTATCTTACGTTTGTAACATTGACGGTAGTCACACAGACCGCAGGAATATTCGAGTTTCCTGACATTCTCTCCAAGACCGATGACACCGCTGACTGATTTTATCGGGGTCATGAGACTGGAAGGGGATAGTCTGACCCCGCAGGGTTCTTCTTCCGGAAAGAGTCGGAAGAGCTGCTGCTGTTCCGAGACATGCCATCCGCAGTAACCGGGACTGAAACGGTTGGTGTGATGCCATCCGGCTTTATCGAGAAGCTCCTGCAGTGCTTCCTCCATTCGGTCGGCAGCTTTTTCGGCTATCACGCTTCCGATGGCGTCGGTGATGAAAACTTTCACCATGTCACCATCGGCCATGAGATCGTGTTGCAACTGTTCGAATTCCATTCCGGCCGTTGCGACAAAGAATGCGTATCGTTGCGAGCCACGGAGCTGACGGGAGATTATGCGTCCGATCGAAAAGTCACGTCCCATAGCCGAAAGGATCTTCGAATCAATGTCAAGAGATCCGTCGGTAATGAATACGCAGAAACGCGGGCGGAGCATCGGACGTATCTGGTCGAGCATGCTCATGGTCTCGCCGACGGTCATATCGTCAGGGACAGCCTTGCCGTAGCCCATCTGCTCGTAGATATCCTCCGGCGTGATTCCGAGCTCATCGAAAGTCAGCTCCTTACTGATCATCCGTTGAACTCCTTGAGGGTTTCAAAGAATGCGTCGATGTTGGCAGCCGGAGTGTGGGGCGGAGTGTCGCAACCGCTTGAAAGAACGAAGTTGGGATGACCGCTCATGCGTTCGAGCAGATCGCGTGTGGCTTCCTTCATCTGATCGGGTGTAGCGTCCTTGAACACTGACACCGGATCGAGATTGCCCATTGCGAGAGCGTCAGCAGGGATGTCGCGTATCACCTCGGCCATGTCACACTTATTTCCGAAGTGGTATGCAGCCGATCCTGTAGCAGCCATAGCTCCGGTGCAGTGACCGGTGTTGCCGCAGTTGTGGAGCACGACGGTGAAATAGTCATCCTGAACGGCATCTACAATTCTCTTCACATAATCGGAAGAGAAACGGCGGCAATCCTCGTCGGACATGAGTCCTGCGGCCGGTTCAGCCATGACCACGCCGTTGACACCTGTCTCTTTCAGAGCCTTACAGTAACGGAGGATGTATTCCGTGCATTTTTCGAGTAGCTTGTGAGCCGCTTCGGTATCCTGATAGATGAGGATCATGATCTCCGACATGTCGTAGAGACGACCGGCAAGCGAGAATGGGCCGATACAGCCTCCGAGCACCGGACGGTCAGTGATGGATCGTGCGGCGAGAAGGTTGGCCTTGAGATATTGGGGGACGCGACCGGCTTTGAGCGAGGGGACTTCCAGACGGTCTATGTCATCAGGCGTGTTGAGCAGATGACCGATCACTGCAGGCACTTCATTCTCCGGAAATGAGATCTCAGCTCCGAAAGCCTCAGCCTCGACAGTGAGATCCATGATGACGGTTGCAGCGGCCGTCGGATATTTTTCGGCAAGAGCCATAATGGCTTTGTGGTGGGTATCACCGTCGCTCACAGCTTTGAGGACAGTCTCACCGATTATCTCTATTCCCGGATGGGTCATCACAGGGATGGCCGTCACATCTTTGCGTGCAATTATGTCACGCATCCACCGGGTCATATTAATTTTCATGGTTAGTTACAATATGAAGTGATTGTAAAATCGTAAAACTTGAATGCAAAGATACTCCTTTTCAGCTTAATTCTATATAAATATTTTCCATTTTCAGTGAGAATTTGTACTTTTGCTATACATTATGAGTGCAGTGACACTATTTTTCTGCATGATTAAGAGGATTAAAAATACATTTTTCACCATAAGTTGATACCATGAGAGTTGTAGCAGTGCTTGCCGCCATGATAATTGCATCGGGCATCACTTCAAATTCAGGAAACATATATGTATCGGCTACCGGAGGCAATGACAAGGCCGACGGCAGTGCCGGGCATCCGTTGCAGACGGTCGGAGAAGCTTTGAAGCGTGCCCGCGAATGGCGCAGGTTGAAAGCTCCGGAAGCTTCGGAGGATATACGCATTATCCTCGACGGCGGAATCTACAGGCAGACTTCGCCTCTTTTTCTGCGCCCGGAGGACAGCGGTACGGAAACGTCGGCAACAATTATATGTGCTCCCGAAGGGACGGATGCTGTCATCAGCGGAGGTGTCGAGGTCAAAGGCTGGACACGTGGTTGCGATGACCCGCGAATCTCACCCGAACTGCGCGACAAGATATGGGTGGCGGATGCTCCCCTCGACGGCAACCGTTTGGTGGAGACGCGTCAGCTCTATGTGGATGGTGCGAAAGCTCAACGGGCCTCGCAATTCGCTCCGGGAGTGATGGAGCGCATGGTCGATTTCAATACTTCGGACCGCACGATCACTGTACCCGATCCCAAAACAGATCTTTCGAAGGCCGGTCAACTCGAAATGTTCGTTCATCAGCGTTGGGCCATAGCCATACTCCGCGTGAAGGATATCCGTGAGGATGGCAAGGGTAATGTGATCGTTTCGTTCCATGATCCCGAAAGCAAACTTGAGTTTGATCATCCGTGGCCGCAGCCGGTGATTGACGGAGAGCGCGGCAACTCGTCATACTTCTTTGCCAATGCGCTTGAACTCCTCGATGAGCCGGGAGAATGGTATCAGGATTATCCTTCGGGCCGTATCTACTATTATCCCGAATCGGAAACCGACATGAATGACCGCGAGGTGGTGATACCCCTCCTTGAGACACTTGTCACTGTCGATGGTAGCCGCGAACGACCGGTTAGCAACATCCGTTTCGAGAACGTTGGGTTTGAACATGCCTCATGGCTTCGGCCGTCGCGTGAGGGACATGTCACACTTCAGGGCGGTTTCCGTCTGCTTGATGCCTATAAACTACAGATCCCCGGCCTGCCTGAGAAAGCCGAACTTGAAAATCAGGCATGGATAGTGCGTCCGGAAGCAGCCGTGACCGTGCGCCATGCCGACGGGATAGATTTCACTGACTGCGACTTCCGTCATTTGGGAGCCACAGGGCTTGACTACATTACTGCCGTGAGCAATTCAAAGGTTGAAGGATGTCTTTTTGAGGACATAGGCGGCACGGCCATTCAGATGGGCACTTTCCCCGACGGCGGTTTTGAGACTCATGTTCCTTATATTCCCGCTGTCGGTAGCGATATATGCCATGACATCACGGTGAAATCCAATGTGATCCGCAATGCCACCAACGAGGACTGGGGCTGCGTGGGTATCGGTGCGGGCTACGTGCGCGACGTGGATATTGCCGATAACGAAGTCTCTGATCTCAACTACTCAGGTATATGTGTAGGGTGGGGGTGGACTCCTCTTGAAAGCGGTATGTGCAACAACCGTATCACGGGTAACTATGTCCATCACTTTGCCGGACAGCTCTATGACGCGGGCGGTATCTATACGCTTTCCAATCAGCCCGGATCAGTGATCACAGGTAACCGTATCGACAATCTGATTGATGCACCTTACGCCACCAACAACCGTGCGTTCTACATCTATTTCGATGAGGCTACGGATGGTTATACCGTCACCGGCAACCAGTGTCCCGATCCCGAATTCGGCTATAACCGTCCCGGTCCGAAGCTCATCGTCGGTGACAACGGCCCGGATGTGAAACTGAATCTCAATCTCCCCAAGAAATAATCATTTTCTATCATCATATCTTCTCCTCGACATTTCATGAAATAAATAAGTAAACAACGATAATCATCACAGATGAAACCAACAAATTATCATTTATTCGATTTTCTTGATTTCGATATAGACTTGAAGCGCGACGAGTCGCTGTGGAAAGCCTGTTCACCGACGGCTGTCGAGTGTGTGGATGGCGATATTCACATAACGGTACCTTTCCAGAAGCAGATGCTTGCCAACGATATGGCGGCAGATGAATCGGCTCCCCGTGAAAACCATACTCTCATTCTCCGTCAGTACGGACCTAAGATCACCCGCATTTTCATGGGCTTCGGCGAACTCTCAATGACCGATAAGTCAGAAATGCTCATGCTCAGCGACCGAGTGGGCAAAATGCCGCTCAAGGCAGAATTTGCTGATGGCGAGTGGATCATCTCGACTGAGGCCGACGGTGTGCGTCGTGCTGTCATCAACCTCCGCGAACCGCTCTTAGATCGCTGGAGCGACCTTCTGCCTGATCCGCAGGAGACACTTGACCTCCGTCTTTTCCCCGACGGCAAGCGCGAGATCCGTCTTGCAGCCTACGACCATTTTTCACCTCCCCGTTATGATGCTCTCCCCGTGGCTTACTGTAAGCTTGACGGTGAGAAGGAGCGCGCCACACTGTCGTTCGAATGTAAGCCGGACGAATGTTTCGGCGGTACGGGCGAACGTTTTGCGAAAATGGACCTGAGCGGACGCACCTTCTTCCTTAAAAATCAGGACGGACAGGGTGTCAATAACTGCCGCACCTATAAGAACATTCCGTTTTATGTGTCGAACCGCATGTACGGTACATTCTATCACACTACCTCACACTGCAAACTCTCGCTTGCCGGCCACTCCACCCGTTCCGTACAGTTCATGAGCGATCAGGCTCTGGTCGATGCGTTCGTTATCGGTGGTGACACTGTCGAGGAGATCATTCGTGGCTACCGCGATCTGACCGGCTACCCGACCATGCCTCCTCTGTGGAGTTTCGGTGTATGGATGAGCCGTATGACATACTTCAGTGCCGATGAGGTCAATGGAATCTGTGACCGCCTGCGCGATGAGCACTATCCTTGTGACGTCATTCATCTCGACACCGGATGGTTCCGTACCGACTGGCTCTGCGAATGGAAATTCAATCCTGAGCGTTTCCCCGATCCCGAAGGTTTCATCCGAGGACTTAAGGATAAAGGTTTCCGGGTGTCGCTCTGGCAGCTTCCGTATGTCGCGAAGGATGCCGAGCAGATTGATGAGGCTCGTGAGAACGAGTACATAGCACCTCTGACCAAGGAACAGGCATCGGAAGGCTCAAACTTCTCGGCTCTTGACTATGCCGGAACTATCGACTTCACCTATCCTGCCGCCACCGAGTGGTACAAGGGGCTGCTGAAGGATCTGCTTGACATGGGAGTTGTGTGCATCAAGACCGATTTCGGTGAAAATATTCACATGGATGCGCTCTACAAGGGCATGAAACCGGAACTCCTCAACAATCTCTATGCGCTACTCTACCAGAAAGCCGCCTACGAGATCACCAAGGACGTGACCGGCGACGGTATCGTATGGGCACGTGCGGCATGGGCCGGATGTCAGCGTTACCCCTTGCATTGGGGTGGTGACTCATGCAGCTCGTGGGATGGCATGGCCGGTTCGCTGAAAGGCGGTCTGCATTTCGGCCTTTCAGGTTTCGCGTTCTGGAGTCACGACGTGCCGGGTTTCCACACGTTGCCCAACTTCATGAATTCAGTCGTGCGCGACGATGTCTATGTACGCTGGACGCAGTTCGGAGTATTCTCATCTCATATCCGTTATCACGGCACGGGTAAGCGTGAGCCGTGGCATTATCCTGCGATCGCTCCGATCGTCAAGAAATGGTGGAAACTCCGCTATGCCCTCATACCTTATATATATGCCGAGAGCGAGCGGGCCACTGTCAGCGGATCGACACTCGTTCAGGCTATGGTCTTCCAGAATCCGGCGGACAAGACCGTGCTTCATATTGATGATCAGTATTATTTCGGCGAAAACTTCCTCGTATGTCCTGTAATGAACTCTGAGAACCGCCGTGACATCTATCTCCCCGAAGGGAAGTGGGTCAACTTCTTTACCGGAGAGGTGCTTGACGGTGCGCGCTGGCTCAAAGATGTTGAAGTGCCCCTTGAGGATATGCCTGTCTATGTGAAATACGGCGCACAAATCCCGTTCTACCCTGAAGCGGTTGACTGCACAGACCAGATGGATCTTTCCAAGACAGTTACGATAACGGTCGATGACGATTTCAAAGGCATCTGGAACGAAAAATTGTTTAACGACTAATTTCCCCATGAAAATGAATACTTGGAAGGAAAATCTTGAAGAGACCAAACGTCACTACATGGATTGGTGGAACCACAAAGGTATCGTCCTCAATATGTGGGAACACTTTCAGGACGGAGTGAAACCTCACGCCGATATTCCGGCTCCGGCTGCACCTGTTGATCTTAATCAGAAGTGGTTCGATCCTAAGTGGCGAGCTGACTATCTGGACTGGTACGTGGCTCACAGTTCGTTGAAAGCCGACATGCTCCCGGTTGCGAATACCCAGCTTGGTCCGGGCTCGCTCGCTGCCATACTCGGCGGTGTGTTTGAGGGTGGGCCGGATACGATATGGATTCACCCCGATCCGAATTATACGGATGAAATCAAGTTTGATGAGAATCATCCCAATTGGCTTCTCCACAAGGAGCTGCTGAAGGCATGCAAGGCCAAGGCGCAGGGGCATTACTATGTCGGTATGCCCGATCTCATGGAGGGCCTTGATGTGCTTGCGGCCATTAAGGGTACCGACAAGGTGCTTCTCGACACCGTCATGCAGCCCGAAGTGCTTGAACGCCAGATGCAGCAGATCAATGATATATATTTCAAGGTCTATGATGAACTTTACGACATAATCCGTGAGGGTGATGAGATGGCTTTCTGCTACTTCTCCTCATGGGCTCCCGGAAAGATGTCGAAACTCCAGAGCGACATCTCAACCATGATCAGCGTGGAGGACTACCGCCGTTTCGTGCAGCCGTTCATCCGTCAGCAGTGTCAGAAGATCGACTACACCCTCTATCACCTTGATGGAGTCGGTGCGCTCCATCATCTTCCCGCACTTCTCGAAATCGAGGAGCTCAATGCCATCCAGTGGACTCCCGGAGTCGGTGAGCCTCAGGGTGGATCACCGAAATGGTATGATCTCTACCGCCGCATACTTGACGGTGGCAAGAGCATAATGGCCTGCTGGGTTACTCTTGACGAGCTAAAACCGCTGCTCGACAATATCGGCGGAAACGGTGTGCATCTCGAAATGGATTTCCATAATGAGGATGAGGTCGAACAGGCCATGAAGATCGTCGAGGAGTACCGTTACCGTCCCGCGAAGCCTCGTGAGGAGAGTGATGTGATCACCATAAAGACAGCCGATGTTAAGGACGAGGAATTTGATGCGGATGCGGAAGTTGCACGCATTATTGAAAAGGTCGAGAGTGAGGCTGTGGCTGCCGTTGCGGCAGTAGAGCCTGTCAAGTTGACACTCGACCGTGAATCAACTCTCTTCAAGGCTATGGAGCGCAGGGTGCTCGTGCTCGACGGTGCTATGGGAACCATGATTCAGACTTACCGTCTTTCAGAAGAGGATTTCCGTGGTGACCGCTTCAAGAATCATGACACAGCCCTGCGTGGCAACAACGATCTTCTTGCCATCACGCGCCCGGATGTGGTCCGTGAGATCCACCGTAAGTATCTTGAGGCCGGAGCTGACATTATCAGCACCGACACTTTTAATGCCCAGCGCATATCGATGGCCGATTTCCGTCTTGAAGGTTCTGTCAAGGAAATCAATCTTGCCGCGTGTCGCATTGCGCGTGAGCTTGCCGATGAATATACGCGTAAAGATCCGTCGAAACCGCGTTTCGTGGCCGGTTCGGTCGGCCCGACAAGCAAGACTTGTTCTCTCTCGTCTGAAAGTCTTCAGCCGGGGTGGGGTACATTCAATTACTCTACCCTTATGGGAGCATACGAGGAACAGGCAGCGGCTCTGATAGAGGGCGGTGTCGATATACTGCTCATCGAGACAATTTTTGACGTGAAGAATGCCGAGGCTGCAATCAAGGCGGCGACTGCTGCAATGGTCAAGGCCGGTAAGCAACTTCCCATCATGCTCAGCTTCTCGGTCAAGACACCTGACGGTCACAATATGCTCGGACAGTCCATTGCGGAATTTATCGCCGGTGTCGGTGACTATCCAGTGCTGTCGGTAGGTATCAACTGCTTTACAGACATCCGTGAACTTACTCCGCTGCTTGTCAATCTGGGTGCTGAGACTGATTACTGTATCTCGGCCTATCCCAATGCCGGTCTTCCCGCCGATGACGGAAGCTATTCGCTTTCGCCAGAAATGTTTCAGAAAGCCGTGTGGCCTCTTCTTGACGGACATGTTGTCAACATCATCGGCGGTTGTTGCGGCACTACCGATGAACATATACGGAAACTCGCGCAGATTGTCGAGCCTGTCAGCGGCCTGTGGCTGTCGCCTCACCGTCCCGGAGTCGGTTCGGCAATAATGGAGACCGCTCCTGTGGCTGATGAAAGCTCGGACGGTGATGTACTCCGTGCACCGTTCCGCAAAGTTGTTCCGCAGATCCACGGAGTGGAATGTGATTGCTGTCCGCCTCTGGTAAAACCGGCAGAGGAGGAAATTGTGGATGACAATGGCGTATTTGATGCCATCGTGGCCGGAAAGGCTGCTGATGCGGCTGAAGCTACCCGCCGTTTTGTCGATCGCGGAGTAGCACCGCAGGAGATAATCAACGGTCAGATGATACGTGCCATGGCCGAGGTAGGTCAACGTTTTCAGGATGGCAAGGCGTTTGTGCCCCAGCTTCTGATGGCCGGACGTGCCATGAAGGCCGCGCTTGAACTTCTCAAACCGATGCTTGCCGGAGGTGCGGCCACTACGCTCGGTAAGGTAGTCATCGGTACAGTGAAGGGTGACCTCCACGACATCGGTAAAAATCTTGTCGCTTCCATGCTCGAAGGCTGTGGCTTCGAGGTAATAAATATAGGTATCGATGTCCCTGCCGAGACCTTTGTTGAGGAGGTGCGTAAGTCAGATGCCGACATTCTCTGCATGAGTGCGCTGCTTACCACAACCATGACCTACATGAAGGACGTGATCGAAGCTCTCGAAGCTGCCGGTCTGCGCGACAAGGTGAAAGTGATGGTCGGTGGTGCGCCTGTAAGCCAGCATTTTGCCGATGAGATCGGTGCTGACGGTTACAGCGACAACGCCAACACGGCTGTGGCTCTCGCCCGCCGTCTGGTCGGTGCTTCGGAATGAATCATGAATAAACTTTAAGAGTAACTTACCTAAAATCTAATTGAATAGTAGTAATGAATGATCTTTCAATGCGACCTACGGACTGGATTGTCCTGATCGCTTACTTTGTGATCCTTCTCGGTATCGGTCTATGGGCCAGCTCCAAGACAAAGAAAGGTTCTCACAAATTCCTTGCGAGCAATTCGCTTAAATGGCATCACATCGGTTTCTCAATGTGGGGAACCAATGTGGGCCCTTCAATGCTCATTGCCTCGGCGAGTGCCGGTTTTGCCGCCGGTATTGTGTCGGGTAACTATGCTTGGTATGCCTTCGTGTTCATCGCCTTGCTTGCCTTTGTTTTCGCTCCGCGCTATCTCGGTGAGAAGATTACCACTCTGCCGGAGTTTATGGGAAAGCGTTTCGGTGAATCGACACGCAACATGCTTGCGTGGTACACGATTGTGACCGTGCTCATCTCATGGCTTGCGCTTACGCTTTTTGCAGGCGGAATCATCATCCGTCAGGTCTTTGGCATCCCGATGTGGCTTTCAGCATTCATCCTGCTTGCAATCTCGGCGTTCTTCACCATTCTTGGCGGTCTCAGGGCCATCGCCTATACCAATGTCTATCAGATGGTGCTGCTTATCCTTGTTTCGGCCACGCTGACCATTGTCGGTATCTGGCATCTTGGCGATCATTCTGTAGTCGGAGGTATCAACACCCTTGCCAATCCCGATGTGGTTCCGTCGCATTACTGGAATCTGTTCCAGCCTAACGACCATAAGGAATTCCCTTGGCTTCCGATTCTCCTCGGTTATCCGATTTCTGGCCTTTGGTTCTGGTGTACGGATCAGTCGATGGTGCAGCCTGTGCTTGCCGCCCGTAATCTTAATGAGGGACAGAAGGGTGCTAATTTCACCGGATGGCTCAAGATCCTCGATGTGGCTATCTACATCATTCCCGGCGTTGTCTGCTTCGCCCTTTGGAAGAAAGGTTTCTTCGGAGATGCACTCATCGAGCCGGATCAGGCCTATATGACACTTGTCTCCAGTCTGTTCCCCACAGGTATGGTCGGACTTGTGATCGCAGTCCTTACGGCGGCTCTCATAAGCACGATCGGTTCGGCCCTCAATGCTCTCAGCACTGTGTTCACTATGGATATATATTTGAAGAATATCCGTAAGGATGCCACTCCGCAGGAAATCGTAAGGACCGGTCATATAGTGACCATTGTCGGTGCTCTCGTGTCGATCCTGATTACGATTGCCGTCGATAACATCAAGGGCATGGATCTTTTCAACGTATTCCAGTCAGTGTTGAGCTTCATCGCTCCCCCTATGGCCGCCGTTTTCGTGGTAGGTGTGTTCTGGAAGCGTTGCACCACTCTTGCGGCCAATATCGTCCTGACCTTCGGCACGATTTTCAGTATCGGATGCGGAGTCCTGTATCTGTGGGTGATACCGAATGCGGCTGACCATGTTCATTTCATGATGCTCTCGTTCTTGATCTTCGTGGTTCTCATTATAAGCATGGTTGCCATAAGTCTTATGGATAAGGCTTCGGAAGAGCGTGCGTCCATGAATGTCATCAAGAGCAAGATGTCAGTCAGCGTGCAGCTTGCTTGGCTTGCTCTCGCCATAGTCATGATCAGTCTCTACATCTTCTTCAACGGACATTGATCGGTGTTTTGGTGTAATTGTACTATTGCGCTAAAAATCATGGACAAGAAAATGCAGCCTCCAAAACGGGGGCTACATTTTCTTGTCTATATTCTGACATTGTGAAGTATCAGACGTGGATTATTCGTTCCGTTTATCCGGTTAACGTGCCCGGTTCAGTCAAACACTTTGTCCCAGTCTTTCCAGACGGCTTCATAGCCGAGGCGGCGGATATCGGCGGCGACAGCTTCCGGAGAGCGCGGATCAGAGACCTCGAATTGCTCCAATGCATCAGGTGTGGATACGTAGCCTCCCGGTTCGGTCTTGCTTCCGGCACTCATGGATGTCACTCCGAGTTTCATCATGTTGGCTCTGAATGCCGGATCTTCACGGGTGGAGTAGGAGATATCTACGTCATGATCAAAGATTCGGAAAGCAAAGGTCACTTGGGCAAGTTCGCGGTCGGTCATGACCACTTTCGGCTGATAGCCTCCCTCGGCGGGACACATGCGCGGGAAGTTGACGCTATAGCGTGTACGCCAATAATTTTTCCTCAAATAGCGCAGATGACGGGCGAGCATGGTCAGATCTGTACGCCAGTCTTCCAGTCCGATGAGCACACCCATACCGATCTTGTGGACACCGGCCTGACCCATGCGGTCGAAACCGTTGACACGCCAGTCGAATATGGATTTCATTCCCTTGGGGTGATAGTTCCTGTAGTTCGCCGCATTGTATGTCTCCTGAAAACATACCACACCGTTGAGGCCGCTTTTGACGAGGCGCGCATAGTTCTCGGTTTTCATAGGCATGACCTCGATGGTGAGATTGTTGAAGTAAGGACGGCATACGTGGAGCACTTCCTCAAGATAATCCACACCGTTGAGCGTTGGAAACTCACCGGAAACTATGAGAAGATTCTCGAATGGTCCAAGCCTGCGGATGGCCTCACACTCGGCTTTGACCTGATCCATTGTCAGAGTGACGCGTTCGAGAGGATTACTGTGGTTGAATCCGCAATAGACGCAGTGGTTTGTGCAGGCATTGGAGACATACATGGGGATGTACATGGATATCGTTTTGCCGAAGCGTTCGAGAGTGTAGCGGTGGCTCAGTTGCGCCATTTCTTCAAGAAACGGAGCCGCTGCCGGAGAGACGAGAGCCATGAAATCCTCAATGCTGAGGTGGTCTTTCCTCAAAGCTGCGCGGACATGGGACGCGTTGCGCGACAGAATGAAATCTGTAGTCTCATCCCAGTTATATTTTTTCAGTTCGTCTGAAAACATAGTCGTGTAGGGTTGGATATTGAAACCGTAGGCCGATGATATTCGATAACCGGCCGCCGTTATTTAGCGCAGTCATCAACGAGTTTCTGAGTAATGCGCATTGCACAGAAATTCGGACCGCACATTGTGCAGAAGTGATCATCGTCATCCTTGTGGCTCTCGACGTAGTACTGACGTGCACGTGCGGGATCGAGCGAAAGGTTGAATTGATCCTTCCAGCGGAATTCGAAGCGGGCTTTGCTCATGGCGTCGTCGCGCACCTGCGCACCGGGATGTCCTTTGGCTAAGTCAGCTGCATGGGCCGCTATCTTATATGTGATGACACCGTTACGGACATCCTCAAGATTTGGGAGTGCAAGATGTTCTTTCGGGGTGACATAGCAGATCATGGCTGTGCCCATCCATGCAATCTGAGCCGCACCGATGGCTGATGTGATGTGGTCATAGCCGGGAGCGATGTCCGTGGTCAGAGGACCGAGGGTATAGAAGGGAGCTTCATGACACTTCTCGATCTGACGGTCCATATTCTCGCGGATCTTGTGCATGGGCACATGACCCGGACCTTCGATAAGTACCTGAACATTGTGTCTCCATGCTATCTCTGTCAGCTCTCCGAGCACATCGAGTTCAAGGAACTGCGAGCGGTCATTGGCATCATGGATAGATCCGGGACGCAGGCCGTCGCCGAGCGATACGGCAACGTCGTAGGCGGCAAGGATCTCGCATATCTCATCAAAATGAGTGTAGAGGAAGTTCTCGCAGTCATGTATCACTGCCCAACGGGTCATGATGGATCCACCGCGCGACACGATTCCGGTCAGACGTTCCTGCACCATTTCTGCATGAGCGCGGAGCGCACCGGCATGGATCGTGAAGTAATCCACACCCTGCTCGGCCTGCTCTATGAGGGTGTCACGATAGATTTCCCATGTCAGATCTTCCACACGGCCATTGACTTTTTCAAGAGCCTGATATACCGGTACAGTGCCGACCGGGACGGGACAGTTGCGGATGATCCACTCGCGTGTCTCGTGGATGTTGTCGCCTGTCGAGAGGTCCATGAGTGTATCACCTCCCCAGTAGCAGCTCCAGACAGCTTTGCTGACCTCCTCTTCGATTCCCGACGAGAGGGCGGAATTTCCGATGTTGGTGTTGAGCTTCACTAGGAAGTTACGTCCGATGATCATGGGTTCGGCCTCCGGGTGATTTATATTGGCCGGAATTACCGCGCGTCCGGCAGCCACTTCCTCGCGTACGAATTCAGGAGTGATATGAGTCTTTATGCCGAGAGCTTCGGCATTGTTGTTCTCACGGATGGCCACATATTCCATCTCAGGAGTGATGATACCTTGACGTGCGAGAGCCATTTGCGTTATCTTACGTCCATCAGCTGCACGGCGGGGTGAGTAGCGGTGGGCGAAACGGATCGGATCAAGGGTCGCGTCAGCCTCGCGCATACGTCCGTAGTCCGAGGTAATGTGAGGTAATTGTTCGAGATCGTCGCGGCGGCTGATCCACTCCTCGCGTAGGCGCGGGAGGCCACGGTTGATGTCGATTTCAACGTCAGGATCGGTATAAACGCCGCTTGTATCATATACATAGACAGGTGCGTTCTGACGGGTCATGCGTTCGCCGTCGATCACTTTGACAGTTGGTGTGAGATTGACACGTCGCATGGCCACGCGGATTGGATGAAGCTGACCGTCGATATATACTTTTTCTGAACCCGGATAGGAGTTCACGTCAATATTTTCAATTTTCATGTGAAAAATGTGATAGGATTGGAGAAAAATGTGTGGTGAGGAATGGTGAGGAGTGGAGTTATGGAAGGGTATGAGCCGTTCTGTCCGTAGGGTAGGGCAGATTTTATTGCGGCTGCTTAGAGATTCAGAAATTCAGTAAGAGGACTTGTTGCAGATGCTGAATCGGAAACCGTACCCAGTCCGGCGAGATAGGCTTTGCGTCCGGCTTCGACTGCAAGACGGAAGGCTACGGCCATCTCCACCGGATCACCTGCTACCGCGATTGCTGTGTTGACAAGCACGGCATCAGCACCCATTTCCATGGCTTCAGCTGCGTGGGATGGTGCGCCGAGTCCTGCATCGATCACCACCGGTACACGACTCTCACGGATAATGATCTCGATGAAATCGCGTGTGCGGAGACCTTTGTTTGTTCCTATTGGTGCTCCGAGAGGCATGACGGCGGCAGTACCGACTTCTTCGAGTCGCTTACAGAGCACGGGATCTGCCTGAATGTAAGGAAGAACCTTGAAGCCTTGTCTGGCAAGAATCTCGGTAGCCTTCAGTGTCTCGACCGGGTCGGGCAGAAGATACTTCGGATCAGGATGAATTTCAAGTTTTATGAAATCAGTCCCGAAACAGTCACGGGCGAGATTGGCTGCGAGGACTGCTTCGTCGGCGGTGCGGACGCCCGACGTGTTGGGGAGAAACTGGACATGATCACGGTTGATGTGTCGGAGCATATCGTCCTCCTCCTCGTTCTGCATGTCGATGCGTTTCATTGCCACTGTGATCATTTCGGACCCCGATGCAAGGATAGATTCGAGCATAAGGGGGTTGGAGGAAAATTTTCCCGTTCCTACAAAGAGGCGTGACGTGAATGATTTTCCTCCGATGGTTAAAAGGTCTTTCATCTAAATTTTATATGAGGGGTTAACTTTCTTTTCGTTTCTGGAATGCCTCATGCAGCCGTGCCAGCACCTGCCGGGTATAGTCAACCGGATCTGGAGCGTTTATGATCGCACCGCTCATCGCAACTCCGTTGATTCCGGTAGCCATGAGGTCATCAATATCATCAATGGTTATTCCACCGATGGCTACTATCGGGAGGAGGATGTCGGCATCGCGGGTCTCTTTCACGATCTGTCTGTAGCCATCAAGCCCGATCACAGGCGACAGTTTGGCCTTGGTGGAGGTGTAGCGGAACGGACCGAGGCCGACGTAATCGACATCCCAGCCTTTGAAAGCCTTTATGTCGGCAGCAGTGTTGGCCGTACATCCTATGATGGCCTCTGCCCCCATTGTCTCGCGTGCGAGGAGTGGATTCATGTCATCCTTCCCAAGATGCACACCGTGGACTGACATTTCCATGGCAAGCTCAACACGGTCGTCGAACACGAGAAAAGCTTCGTGTTCCTGACACATAGGTATGATTTCGAGTGCAGTCTGGCGAAATTCCTCATCGGTCGCATCTTTCAAGCGGAGTTGAATCCATTTGCAGCCGCCTTCGAGAGCCATCTGCACTTCTTCTGCTATCGAATACTTTTCAGAAGGGTGGGTTATGAATTGAAGCATAGTAATTAAAGATTTTTCAATTGTTTGACAAAGCGTGACATTTCGCTTGCCCCCGCGCTCCACGGGAGAGCTCCGAGCATAGCAAAACCACTGAAATTGTAACGTTTCAGCTCCCCGATGCGTTCAGGTGTCACGCCTCCAAGTGCGATGACAGGCATTTCTATGCCCGAAAGTCCTGCAAGATCATCTCCGGTAAAGGCCGATGAGTAACCCCGCTTTGAGATACTGTCGAAAATCGGACTGAGCGTCACATAAGCATAAGTCTGATCGGACTTGATTTCGGCGATAGAATGACACGACCGGCTCAACGGGCCTGAGTAGGAGTCAGGCGCAGCCGGACAGCGATGGTTCAGGTGCAGACATCCAAGGGTGAAAACGTTCGTAAGATCAAAATGGCTGTGAAGCACTATACGGCCATGCAGATCCGAAGGTAGAGCCTCGATTAAGCCGAGTAGCTCATCACGCGTCGCGGAAGGGTGCCGGAGATGGACTCGGTCCCATCCGCCATCAAGTATGGCACGGATCTCGCCGACCTCGTTGCGTGGATCGGAAATTTCAGGTGTTATTGCTATTTTCAGCATGGCGGATGGAAGATCTGGGGTTATAATTTGGTTTAGACCGGAGAGACTCGTGGCGTTCAGCCTCCGTAGAAGGCTTTGATGATCACAATGCGGTCACCGTCGGCGAGCGGTGTTGCCGGACGGGCGGCTACCGGGATGACTGTGCCGTTGAGTGCCGTGGCTATACCTTGCGGAGAGATGTTCCTTAGTTCAAGCGCGTTCTGGAGCGTCGAATTTTCAGGAAGTTCAAAAATCACATCGTTTATAGAAATTTTCATGATTTCGGACGGTTAGGGTTGAAATTTTTCAGGCGACGGGGTGAGAAGAAATGATTCAGTGGACCGTGGCCCTTTCCAGTGCTTACGAATGATCCCTCTTTGAGGGCATTGGTGACATAGAGTTTTGCCAGACGCACAGAATCCGTGAGACTATTGCCGACAGCAAGATAAGAGGCTACGGCCGACGAGAGGGTACAGCCTGTTCCGTGGGTGTTGCGGGTGCTGACTGCATCCGCACGGAGTTCAAGCAGGTTCTTGCGACCGTCTGTGGAAAGAATATCAGTCTTGAAGTCAGTCGCTTGACTGTCACCGCCGGTGATGAGTACGTTGCGGCATCCCATTTCGTGAAGGATCTCGATCTGCTTTACCGGATCATTCTCACCTGTAAGCTCACGCGCTTCGTCGAGGTTGGGAGTGACGAGAGTGGTAATGGGGAATATCCGTTTCACAATAATGTCGATAGCCTCTCTTTCAAGGAGCGATGTACCTGATGAGGAAAGCATTACCGGATCGAGGACAATGTTGTCAGGATGGTATCTGTCGAGGCTGTCGGCCACCGTGGAAGCTATCTCTGCGCTACACAGCATCCCGATTTTCACTGCGAGTGGAGGGATATCGGTCATTACCATATCGATCTGTTCGGCAACCATAGCGGTTGGGACGGGCATAACGGCTCGGACACCGGTGGTGTTCTGTGCGGTTATGGCTGTTATAGCCGACATGGCGTAGCATCCGATGGCCGATATTGTCTTGATGTCGGCTTGTATGCCTGCTCCACCGGAAGGATCAGAGCCTGCTATTGTGAGTACCGGATAGTAAGTTCGCATTGGTTTCAGATAATGATGGTTTTGATTCGGTCATGACAGGTGACTGCATGACGGAAGATTGCCGGAAAATATGGTTGAGACGGAGTCTGTGCCATATCCGACAAAGCGATACATGAATGAAATGCAGAATTGAAATGTATAGTCCTCACGAAAAACTGACCGCCCTTTTCTCAGAATGGAAAGTCATTAGACCTACAGGATCGTAATGACTGTCGGATGAATTGCCGGCCACATAAATGAAAGTGCCGGATTCAGCAAGGACTTGTGCAATCCCTTCGGCGGTACTAACCGCATCAGGTTCGGAGGGTATCATCTCAGCGTCCACATCATACGGTGTACGCACCCCTTTGTCGCTGCAAAGATAAAGCTTAAAATTTTAAAAAGCAAATGAACTGATGCAAACTTATCACTTATCACGGAACATTGAAACATTTGTTATTAAACACCCTCCTGATCTTTTGATCTTTTTTGGATGTTTCGGAGTGATATGGATGTAGTTTAGACGACTGTCAGGAATAAAGTGCCGCGAATGCTTTTTCGAGCCTTGGGATGGGATCTGAGTAATGATTACCCGGCACGCTCTGAAATTCGGTTGTGATTCCTGCCTTACGAAGTATGGCGACAATCTCCTGTGTGTCCGTCCCGACGGACTGGAATGCCTTTACTTTTGATTTTGGCTCCTGATCACCCAGCAGGAAATATCCTTTGCCGGTTTTTTCGGGAATGGGTCTGTTTTTCATCCAGTCAAGGAAGCCTTCGTACCAGAACGAGCCTGAAAGGGAGGCGATGTTTACGAACGTGTCGCACAGCATCCACTGCCACAGGGCGAATAAACCTGACATGGAGACACCAACCAGACTACGCTCAACGCTTCCGTTCATTCCTAACGCGGATTCCACTCGTGGAATGACAGTCTGCTGCAATAACCGGAGAAATTCAGGCGATTCACCTTTGAAATCAGGACTTCCTTTCGGGACACCTTTAGCCGGCCACGGACTGAACACATTCTGCCAGTCCATTCCGGTTACCGCGACGATGGTTGTGCCGTATATTCCGGAGGCAGGTTCAATCCATCCGGCAAGCATATCCATCGGATAAAGTATGTAGGCAATTTTGTCCTTGCTGTGCGGAGTGCTGCAAAGACAATGCAAGTCGTTTATATCAATTGTCTGTGTCATAATATTTCATCATATCTGGCATATCTTTGAAACCAAGTGACGTATAGACTGGTTTACCGTCGGCCGTCGATTCAAGATAGATCTTTCCACAGCCGCGTCTCTTGGCTTCTTCAATCAGATGGGTTACAATGAGGTGGGCAACACCTCTGTTGCGGAACGCCTCACGGACATAGATGTTCATGAGGTACGCGCATCGTCCGGATGGATTGTCCGGTGATGGAAGCTCATCCGTCAGGCATACACCCCCGCATCCGTATTCTTCTCCGTCACATTCCGCCACGAAAGCGAGATGTGAATCATCAGCGATGTGCTTACGGTAATACTGCCGGTTGGCCACGAGGAGTCGCGGATGAGCTTCCTCTCCGAATACATTCCGGATCACCTCTATGCGCCAACGCATGAGGGAGGGCAGGGCTTTTATCTGCTTCAAGGTAATGCCCATCACACACCGCCTTCCTTCATCACTACCGGAAGAGCCTCGACATCAACCTTACCGCGCTTGGTGACAGGTATGCTGTGGATCCTGATAAAGAATTCAGGGATCATGAAGTCTGTCAGACGGTCGGCAAGCCATTTCCTGACATCGTGAAGTTTACAATTTTCCTTGGGGATGATGTAGGCCGTCAGATAATGCAGGCCGTTGTCGTCAAGGAAAGCACGTACGACTCCACGCTCTACTTCAGGGCAAGTGTTGAGCACGTTCTCGACCTCCTCCGGTTCTACTCGCTTTCCGAGGATCATCACCTGATTGTCGCGCCGGTGGAGGAAGGCGAGATTGCCGTCGGGGAGCACATAGCCGAGGTCACCGCTGCGATACATGCGTGTGCCGTCAGGGAGAGTGACAAAGTTTTTCTGTTCGGGCGGGTTTCCGAGGTAACCTCGGCTCACACCCTCGCCGAAAATACATATTTCACCGATCTGTCCTTGGGGGAGTTCGTTCATGTCCTTATCCATGATCTTGACCTCGACACCTTTCACCGCCTTGCCTACCGGGAAAGTGCCGTCGTCAAGCGGTTCGGCATTGTCAACACGGAAGTAGTTGGAGCAGACGGTTGTTTCCGACGGACCGTAAGTGTTGTAGATCTTCACGCCTTTGTCGCGCAGATTGGTGATATAACTGCCGCGGATCACGTCGCCGCCGCTGATTATCAGCTTGATCGATTTCGGTATCTCAGGAAGTTTGTTCATCTCGGCGATCAGGTAAGGGAAGCCGTCAATGATCGTCACCCCATGACGCTCTACAAATTTCATTAGTCCTTGAAGCGAACCGTTATGGATCGGAGATGAGGGTATGCAGACGGCAGCTCCGTTGAGCAGCGTGGTATAGACCTCCTCAACAAATATGTCAAACGAACATACTGAATACTGGAGCATAATGTCGCCCGGCCCTGTATGAAATTCAGCCTCGAAAGCCTCGGAATAATTGACGACTGAGTGATTCTCGACAACGACTCCTTTAGGCTTGCCGGATGTGCCGGAGGTATAGAGCACGTAGGCAACGCCATCGGGCGTAGAGCGGTCAGTCATTTCATGCTGTGCGGGTTTGAGATGGCGACAATAGTTGTCTGTTATGATCAGATCCACTCCTGCTGTCTGCATCATGTAGTCGATACGTTCCTGCGGGAGCGACGGTTCGGCGGGAATGTAGGCCGCTCCGCTTTTGAGTACGGCAAGCATGGCGGCGATCTGTTCCGCACCGTGGTGCATCACGATTCCGACAAAGGCCGGTCTGCGGTCATAGAATTTGGCGAGTATGGCATCCGTCATGGCGTCGAGTTCTGAAAATGTAAGCGTCCGGTCATCTTCTATGATAGCTGGGGCGGAGGGGTATTTCTCCACCATGTCCCTGAATCGGGAGTAGATTGTTCGTTTGTTATCCATGTATAATAGTCTGTTTTTATATAATAAGGTCTTGATGGGAGGACTTGTTCATCTGCTTGCGTAGATGTCTGACTTTGGGGTGATGTGGTTTATGAGTCAGGGTAGGGGAGAGGGATTGTCAATATAATAATTATAATATAATAAGGTGGTACAGTTTCGGTCGGCAGAAAGCTGTCCTGATTATAAATTGATGGTAATAAAGGCGTTGGTGTTTCGAGGAGAAATTTTTATCTTTTGGCCTTTGCTTGTTCGGACAAAAAATACTAATTTTGTAATCCGTTATGAAATACGGTTTTGACAACGAGAAATATCTCAAAATTCAGTCCGAACACATCAAGGAGCGCATAGCTCAGTTCGGCAACAAGCTTTATCTTGAACTTGGAGGAAAATTGTTTGATGACCACCACGCCAGTCGTGTCCTCCCCGGTTTTCAGCCTGACAGTAAGCTGCGTATGCTAAGCCAGCTCAGCGATCAGGCAGAAATAGTAATCGTCATCAGTGCTCTCGATATCGAGAAAAATAAGGTTCGCAACGATCTCGGTATCACCTACGACATGGATGTCCTGCGTCTGCGCGAAGAATTTCAGAAGCGCGGGTTTCTTGTAGGATCAGTCGTGATTACGCATTACAACGGCCAGAGCAGTGCCGATGCTTTCCGTCAGAGACTTGAGCGTATGGGTATCACCACCTATTATCACTATACTATCGAGGGTTATCCTACCAACGTGGCTCTGATTGATTCAGATGAAGGTTTCGGACGTAACGACTATGTGGAGACCTCCCGTCCGCTCGTGATCGTGACTGCGCCCGGTCCGGGTAGCGGCAAGATGGCTGTTTGTCTCAGCCAGCTATACAATGAACACAAGCGTGGTGTCGAGGCTGGATATGCCAAATTCGAGACATTCCCGGTGTGGAGTCTTCCGCTCAAACATCCGGTAAATATCGCCTACGAAGCTGCTACGGCTGACCTCAATGATGTCAATATGATCGATCCCTTCCATCTGGAGGCTTACGGAAAGACAGCTATCAACTACAACCGTGACATAGAGATCTTCCCTGTGCTCAACGCACTTTTCGAAGGAATCTATGGTAAGAACCCCTATAAATCTCCTACGGATATGGGTGTTAATATGGTTGGATTCTGTATCAATGATGATGAAGTGTGTTGCCGTGCCTCAAAGGATGAGATCATCCGTCGCTACTACACAGCTCTCAATCATTTTGCCCAAGGCGAGGACAACGAGGGTGAGGTCAATAAGATCGCTTTGCTGTTCAAGCAGGCTAAGATCGACACGTCATACCGCAAGCCGACTGTGGCTGCACGTGAGCGTGCCGAGCGCAGTGGTGTACCCTGTTCGGCCATAGAACTTGCCGACGGAACCATCATCACTGCCGAAACCAGTGCGCTTCTCGGTCCGAGCGCGGCTCTGATCCTTAACGCCGTGAAGTATCTTGCTGGAATCGATCATTCGATCAAGCTGATCCCTCAGGCAATGATCGAGCCGATACAGAACACGAAAATCAATTATCTGCGCAGCGTCAACCCGCGTCTTCATACGGATGAGGTGCTCGTGGCTCTTTCGGTGTTGAGCACCCGCGATGAAAATTGCCGCCGGGCGCTCGAAAAACTCCCTGAGCTGAACGGCTGTCAGGTTCATTCGACTGTGATGCTCGGCGAGGTCGATCACAAAATATTCAAGAAACTCGGTGTGGGTCTGACCTGTGACCCTGCAAAAAAGAAAAAATAGAAATTTCCAAGGTTAAAAACTCCTGAGGAATCCCAAAAGACCGTCTAATGTCAGTATAGCTTATCGTGAGGCAGCTATACTGACATTTTTTTACATGTACCTCTGAAACGGGGTGGGAATCTGCATGCTTTTGGATTTTGTCATTATTAACATGCGTCTGATTTTTAATAAATGTAGCATATTCAAAGAATTTTGTTGTTAAAAAACATATACTTATTGTAATTATTAAATTAAAATCAACTGAAAGTTGGAAGTATGGTATTATTTCTTTAACTTTGTAATCTAAATTCCTATATCTAATCCCAACTGATTATGTTTCAAAGATTTAATACCATTGTTTCCTGTGCATTGATTTCGCTTGGCGCGTTTGCGCAGGGAGGAGGACTTACCGACACATCGGACAGCCGTCATGCAGTCATGACAAATACCCCGCTCGGTGCTGTGAAATGGACCGGAGGTTTCTGGGGTGACCGCTTCGATGTATATAGCGGAACTTCACTTCAAAGCATGTGGGACACATGGTGTAATCCCGACGTGTCACACGGTTTCAGAAACTTCGAGATTGCAGCCGGAACTAAGGAAGGAGAGCATTGGGGACCTCCGTTCCACGACGGTGATATGTACAAGTGGCTTGAGGCTGTCGCAGCCGTGTATGCTGTCAATAAAGATCCGAAACTTGATGCCATAATGGATCAGTTCATCGAGCAGGTTGTGAAAGCGCAGCGTGCCGACGGCTATATCCATACTCCCGTGATTATCGACGAGCGCAACAGAGGTGTCGATACGCATGCTCACCACAAGGAGCAGACCGTCATCGGTACGAAAGTTGGTGGCGAGGATGAGAAAGGTGCTTTCGCCAACCGTCTGAACTTCGAGACCTACAACCTCGGTCACCTGATGATGGCCGGTATCGTCCATAAGAGAGCCACGGGCAAGACCACGCTTTTCGATGCTGCCGTAAAGGCCACAGACTTCCTCTGTGAATTTTACGAGACAGCTTCCGCCGAGCTTGCACGCAATGCCATCTGCCCCTCGCACTATATGGGCGTGGTGGAGATGTATCGTGAGACCGGTAATCCCCGCTATCTCGATCTCGCAAACAATCTTATAAATATCCGCGGTCTGGTGGAGAACGGTACGGATGACAATCAGGACCGTATCCCGTTCCGCGATCAGTATAATGCAATGGGCCATGCTGTCCGTGCCAACTATCTCTATGCAGGCGTGGCAGACCTCTATGCCGAGACTGGCGAGGAGCAGCTCATGAAGAACCTGACGAGCATCTGGGACGACATCGTGAACCGTAAGATGTATGTCACCGGTGCATGTGGCGCGCTCTATGACGGAACTTCGCCAGACGGAACTAACTATGAGCCTGACAGCATTCAGAAAGTTCATCAGAGCTATGGCCGTCCCTATCAGCTCCCCAACAGCACGGCTCACAATGAGACATGTGCCAACATCGGCAACATGCTTTTCAACTGGCGCATGCTTGAGGCTACAGGCGAGGCTAAATATGCCGATATCGTCGAAACCGCACTCTATAACAGTGTGCTCAGCGGTGTCAGTCTTGACGGCAAGCGGTATTTCTACACTAACCCGCTCCGTATGAGCGATGATCTGCCTTACACACTCCGCTGGCCCAAGACACGCGAAGAGTACATCAGCTGTTTCTGCTGTCCGCCCAACACACTGCGTACTATTTGCGAAGCTCAGAACTATGCCTACACCGTGAATGACAGCACTCTCTGGTGTAACCTTTACGGTGACAGTGAACTCCGCACCTCACTAGGTAAAAAGCGTCCTCTTGTAGTGACCCAGCGCACCGGCTATCCCTACGACGGTAAAGTGGTGCTTACGATGGTAGAAGTTCCCAAGAAAGAGAAACTCGCGTTGAAACTTCGCGTGCCCTCTTGGTGTGACAATGCCACTGTGGCCATCAACGGTGTGCCTGAAAATGTCAAGGTCGTTCCTGACAGCTATATCACGCTTGACCGCACTTGGAAATCAGGCGATGAGGTGACATTCGACATGGAGATGAAAACCAAACTCCTTGAATCCAATCCTCTCGTTGAGGAGACGCGCAACCATACAGCTGTCAAGCGCGGTCCGCTGGTATATTGTCTTGAAAGCATAGACATTGAAGATGGAAAGGCTATCGACGATGTCCTCATTCCCGCCGATGCGCAGTTTACCACAAAGGATATCACGATAGACGGTAGCCGCATGACAGCTCTTGAGACCGAAGCCCGTCTCGTCGATGGCGGTGACTGGACCGGTAAGCTCTATCGTGAGGTCGGAAGTGCCGACAAGAAGGTCAAGGTCACCCTCATTCCTTATTTCGCATGGGGCAACCGTGACAAAGCCGAGATGAGTGTCTGGCTTCCTCTCGCACGTTAATCCACACTTACATTCTCTTGTAGATGAAAAGATTTTTTCTGACAGGGGGGCTTTTGCTCTCCCTCCTTCAGGTTCTTGCCGCGGATGTCTATGTAGCTCCTTCCGGTAAGGATTCTAATGACGGTAGTCAGGGTGCCCCGAAGGCCACCCTGACTTCGGCGTTGCGTCAGGCGCGTGAAATGCGTCGTCTTTCAGCACCCGGAACGGAGTCGGGGATAACCATACATCTGGCTTCAGGTATATATAATGTGTATGAGCCGGTCTTTGTCCGTCCGGAGGATAGCGGTGCGCCGTCATCGCCGACCGTCATCACTTCCGATGGCGGTGCTTGGCTGAGTGGTGGTGTGAGCATCGATGGCTGGAAGCGTCAGGGAAAACTGATGGTGGCTGATGTCCCGCAGTTCAACGGTCGTCCTCTTGATTTCCGTCAGCTCTATGTCAACGGTCGAAAGGCTGTAAGAGCACGCGATGTGGAGGATTTTGAAAAAATGTACAGGATAATCAGCAATGATCCTGCTAACGAGATCCTCTGGGTACCCGCCGAGGCTGTCAAGAAGATTGTCGATGCACCTTACCCTGAAATGGTGCTTCATGAGATGTGGTGTGTGGCCAATCTCCGTATCAAGTCGATCGACATTCAGGGTGACAGCGCAGCCGTGCGTTTTCATAACCCCGAAAGCCGTATCCAGTTCGAACATCCGTGGCCGCAACCGATGGTGACGACCGACGGCCATAATTCAGCATTCTATCTTACTAATGCCAAGGAACTTCTTGATGTTCCGGGTGAATGGTATCACGATATAGATGCCCGCAAGCTTTACTACTATCCGCTTCCCGGTGAGAAGATGGAGAGCGCGGTCGTGCCCGCAGTGGAGACACTTATGACTATCGAAGGTACGCTTGACCGCCGTGTGGAGAATGTCAGGATCGAGAATATAGGATTTGAATACACCACATGGATGCGTCCGTCACTCATGGGACATGTGCCTCTGCAAGCAGGCATGTATATGACTGACGGTTATAAGATCAATCCTAAGATGGAACGTCCGCAAAACCATAAGCTTGACAATCAGGGCTGGCTTGGCCGTCCGGCTTCGGCTGTCGTTGTCAAGGGTGCTGCTGACGTTGATTTCCTCAAATGCCGTTTCGAGCATCTCGGCTCATCCGGCCTTGACTATGAGTGGGGTACGGAGGGCGGTCTGATTGAAGGTTGTCTTTTCCGCGATATTGCCGGCAACGGCATCGTGGTTGGTAACTTCAGCCCGGCTGCGCATGAGACGCACCTGCCATACGATCCGAGTGATGAGCGTGAGGTCTGCTCCGGTCTTACCATAGCCAACAATCTGATCACTGACGTGACAAATGAGGACTGGGGTACGCTCGGTATCTGTGCAGGCTATGTCAAGAACATCAATATAGAGCATAATGAGATCAACGATGTCTCTTACAGCGGTATTAATCTCGGTTGGGGATGGACACGCACGGTCAACTGTATGCGCAACAACCGTGTCCACGCCAATCTGATCCACCATTATGCCCGCCACATGTATGACGTGGCCGGAGTCTATACTCTTGGCTCACAGCCCCACAGTTGGGTGACAGAAAACTGTGTGCGTGACAT
This sequence comes from Duncaniella sp., assembly GCF_029056165.1. Classification (NCBI taxonomy): domain Bacteria; kingdom Pseudomonadati; phylum Bacteroidota; class Bacteroidia; order Bacteroidales; family Muribaculaceae; genus Duncaniella; species Duncaniella sp. The sequence goes on from NZ_JAIDBW010000012.1 coordinate 40,131, forward strand.
TTACGTTCCCGGTTATGCCCATGATCCCAACCATTGGTTCTATCTCTACACGGACGAAGGTTCATCGTTCATCAACGTCAAGGACAACTGGACGGAAGGGGAGAAGTATCTCCAGAACGCCAACGGTCCGGGTAACGTGTGGGAGAACAACGGTCCGGGTGTGGATGAAAGCATAAAGAACAATGCGGGTCTTACAAAAGATTTTGAATACCTTAAATCACTGTAAAACATCCCGAAAAGCGTAATCGTCAATCAAAACAATCATCAGTCTAACAAACCACTTGCAATTCCATACTTAGCTCATTAATGAATATGAAAAAAAGAGTGTCTATCCTGTTTGCCACAGCTGCACTTGGGCTGGCCGCCTCCGCGCAGACTTGGATCTGGTATCCCGGCGACTATGAAATATGGCTCGGTAACCGAATGAACAACAACCGCACCGAGCGCGGGGCATTTTTCCCTCCATTCTGGAAAACAGACAGTCATTTCGTGACCGTCGAGTTCAGTAAGGATCTGGATCTGCCGCAGGACGAGGAGATCACCATCGTGGCCGAGGGTAAATATAATGTGAAGCTCGACGGAAAGCTCCAGTTCGGACAGCCTTCGAAGTTTACCATTCCTGCCGGAAAGCATAAGCTTAATATAAAGGTATGGAATCAGGAGACACCCCCCGCACTTTATGTGAAGGGCAATAACGTGAATACCGACCCTACGTGGAAGGTCACCAATGAGGATAAGGAGTGGATCGATGAGAGCGGTAAGGCCAGCGATACGTCAGCAACCATCTATGCACCTGCCGGTTATTGGAATTTCGATAATATTCAGAATCCGCCTTCGACCTATCATCTCAATCTTGAGCCGATGAGCTATGTGGCTGTTGAGGAGAAGACTGCCGACGGTGGCAAGCTCTATGACTTCGGCAAGGAGACATTCGGACGCATAGTGCTCAAGAACCCTGTCGGCAACGGTATCGTAAATATATATTATGGTGAGAGTCCGGAAGAGGCTCTTGACATTGACCACTGCGAGACACTTGATAAAATCGGTTTTTCTGAAGGTATGGTCGTCGATCTTGCCACTAACGAGGTTTGCCAGCAGGCCGGTGACTATACCCTTGACAATACCAAGGCGTTCCGCTATGTTTATGTCGCTCCGGAGGAGGGTATAAACATAGGTGACGTAGGTATGCTTTATGAATATGCTCCCGTGGAGTATCGCGGAAAGTTCAAGTGCAGCGATCCGGAACTCAACAAGATATGGGATGTCGGTGCATACACCATGCATCTCACCACACGCGAATTTTTCATCGACGGTATCAAGCGTGACCGTTGGGTGTGGAGCGGGGATGCGGTGCAGAGTTATCTGATGAACTATTATCTCTTCTTTGACAGCCCTACTGTTAAGCGTACCACCCGTCTCCTGCGTGGCAAAGACCCTGTGACGGCACATATCAACACCATCATGGACTATACGCTTTACTGGTTCAACGGCATCTATGACTACTATCTCTATACCGGCGACAAGGAATTTGTCAAGGAAATCTATCCCAAGATGCAGAGCCTCATGGATTACGTGCTCGGACGTACCAACAAGGACGGTATGCTCGAGGGCATGACAGGTGACTGGGTCTTTGTCGATTGGGCCGATTTCCCCATGAGCAAGCAGGGTGCGCTCTCATTCGAGCAGGTACTTTTCTGCAAGAGTCTCGAAACCATGAAGCTCTGTGCCGAGATTGTCGGAGACAAATCGGATGCCGAAAAGTACGGCCGCCTTGCCACGGATCTTCGTGACAAACTCGTGCCCACATTCTGGGATGAGAAGAAGCAGGCTCTTGTACACAATGTCGAGAACGGGAAACAGAGCGATCAGGTCAATAAGTTTGCAAATATGTTTGCCATCACCTACGGCTATTTTGACGAACCGACCACTGAATCAGTGATGAAGAATGTCATGCTCAATCCTGAAGTGCCCGCGATAACCACCCCCTATATGCGTTTTTATGAACTTGAGGCTCTCTGTGATCAAGGAATGCAGGCTCAGGTGCTGAAGGAGATGAAGGACTATTGGGGCGGTATGCTCAACGAGGGTGCGACATCTTTCTGGGAAAAGTATAATCCCGAAGATTCAGGCACACAGCATCTCGCCATGTATGGCCGTCCCTACGGAAAGAGCCTCTGCCATGCGTGGGGTGCGAGTCCTATCTATCTGATCGGTAAATACTACCTCGGTGTGAAACCTCTCTCGCCCGGCTATAAGGAATTTTCGATCACTCCCGATCTCGGTGGTCTGAAATGGATGGAAGGCACAGTCCCGACCCCCAATGGCGAAATCTCGCTCTACGTCAATGACAAGGAGATTAAAGTCAAGGCTACCGAAGGCAAGGGCTACATTAACTTCAAGTCAAAGACTCAGCCTAAATCCGATTACGGAACGGTCGAGAAGACCGGTGACAAGACTTATCGTCTGTTCATTGATACCGATAAGCAGATCACCATCAAATATAAGGAAGTGGGTTGAGCTGTAATTTAAAGATATTCTCCAATACAAAACCTTGAATACTAACAGACGGACAATATGAAGAAGTGTCTGAAATATATAATAGTAGCCGTCGCGGCAATGATGGTCTGGAGTTGCGGTAGCCGCAAGAGTATCGCGCTCTACTGTCCGGCCGATGGATCTAACCGTGTAAAATTTGCCGCCGAACATCTCACCGGTGTGCTCGAAAGCAAAGGATATGACGTGATCCTTGATTCCGTCGCTCCTGAAGGCGTTAAACTGATCCGCCTTTCCGAGGCTACCGACAGCATAGGGCCGAAGGAAGGATTCACGATCACATCCGCTGATAATATTATCGAAGTCAAGGGTAACGACGGTTCAGGTGTGATCTATGGTTGCCGCGAGCTTGCCGACCGTCTGGAAACCGAAGGCAATCTTGATGCACTTCCGGTTGAGTTCACCGATTCGCCTGAAATGGTGCTTCGCGGAGCTTGTGTCGGTGTGCAGAAGCCTTATCTTCTCCCCGGTCGCAGTGTGTATGAGTATCCCTATACACCTGAAAATTTCCCTTGGTTCTATGACAAAGAGCTGTGGATCAAATATCTCGATATGCTTGTCGAGAACCGTATGAACTCGCTCTATCTCTGGAACGGACACCCGTTTGCATCCCTCGTCAAACTGGAGGATTATCCTTTCGCTGTCGAGGTCGATGACGAGACGTTCAAGAAAAACGAGGATATGTATGCATTCCTCACCGCTGAAGCTGACAAGCGCGGTATCTTCGTCATTCAGATGTTCTACAACATTCTGCTTTCCAAGCCTTTTGCAGAGCACTATGGCATGAAGACTCAGGACCGCAACCGCCCCATCACTCCGCTTGTAAGCGATTACACCCGCAAGAGCGTGGCTGCATTTATCGAGAAATATCCCAATGTGGGCCTTCTCGTCTGCCTCGGCGAAGCAATGGATACCTATGAGGATGACGTGGTCTGGTTCACCGAGACCATTATTCCCGGTGTGAAGGACGGTCTTGCCAAGCTTGGCCGCACTGACGAGCCGCCGTTGCTCCTGCGCGCTCACGATACCGACTGCAAGGCTGTGATGGATGCGGCTCTTCCGCTTTACAAGAACCTCTACACCATGCATAAGTATAATGGTGAATCGCTGACTACATACGAACCGCGCGGTCCGTGGACCGAAATCCACCGTGGTCTCAGTTCGCTCGGCAGTGTCCACATCAGTAATGTCCACATCCTCGCCAACCTCGAACCGTGGCGATGGAGTTCACCTGATTTCACTCAAAAGGCAGTCAAGGCCATGCACGACGTTCATGGTGCCAATGCACTCCACCTTTATCCGCAGGCATCTTACTGGGATTGGCCTTACTCGGCTGACAGTATTGCCGGCGGTGGCCGCGAACTGCAGCTTGTCCGCGACAGTACATGGTACGAAGGCTGGGGACGCTATGCTTGGAACTGCCGCCGTGACCGCGACGATGAGATCAAGTACTGGAATCACCGCTTCGCGCGTACCTATGGTCTTGATGACAGCAAGGGTGCTGACATCCGCGAGGCTTTCGAGGAATCCGGTGAGATCGCGCCCAAGCTTCTCCGTCGTTTCGGCATCACTGAGGGCAACCGTCAGACTCTCCTGCTCGGTATGTTCATGAGCCAGCTCGTCAACCCTTACAAATACACCATCTATCCCGGTTTCTATGAGAGCTGTGGCCCGGAGGGTGAAAAGCTTATCGAATTTGTCGAGAAGGAGTACAAGGGTGAGCCTCATGTAGGTGAGCTTCCGCTTGATATAACAGCCCAGTGCGTCGATCACGGCGACAAGGCAGTGGCTGCTATCAAGAGCGTCGGTAATGTCAAGGCCAATAAGGAGGAATTTGAGCGTCTGACCAACGATATGGAATGCTATCGTCTTTTCGCTTACTTCTTTGACCGTAAGGTCAAGGCTGCGCAGCAGGTGCTCAACTATCAGTGGACCAAGGATCTCAAATATCTTGATGCCGCTGTCCCGCTGCTTGAGGAAAGCCTTGATTACTACACTCAGCTTGTGGATCGCACGAAAGACACTTATCGCTACGCCAACAGTATGCAGACCACCATGCGCCGCATTCCTATTGCCGGTGACGGAGGAAAGAACAAGACATGGGAAGAGCTCCTTGTTCACTATCAGGCTGAGCTTGGCAATTTCAAGAACAACATAGCCATGCTCAAGGATAAGGCTGCCGGAAAGATCTCCGATAATGATGAGAGCATCAAGCCGCTCACTGCAGCAAAGGTGAAACTTGGCGGCGGATGGAAGACTGTCGGGCTCAACGACGGTGCATCACTCCTTGAAAATATGCCCGATGCTAAGGTTGTAGGGCTTGCTCCGGAGCTTCGTGGTCTCACAGCTATCAAGGTCAACGGTGATACTCAGCGTAAGGAAGGTACGAATATTGAATTTGAATGTTCAGAGCCTGTCAAGCTTCTTGTCGCCTATTTCAAGGATGATCAGAAGAAGTATGCCAAAGCTCCGAAACTTGAGACTGATGCGACGGCAAACGAGTATGGACAGGCAGAACCGGTTCTGACAAATGCCATCCATCTTGACAAAATGCCTTTGGCCAATATCCATGCCTACAATTTCGCTCCCGGCAAGCATTCTTTGAATCTCCCCAAAGGCTATGCGCTTGTGCTCGGTTTCACTTCCGATGAGATCACTCCGCGCAATGCAGCCCTCGCCGGTGCGGACGAAACTATGGACTGGCTTTTCTATTGATCGAAATCTATAAAATTTGAATCCAAGTGTATGCGTCGGGAAAAATCGGCGCATACACTTTGGATCAAATCATGTATATACCCCCCAGAACATGAAACGAATCTTCTTAGCATTGACTGTGGCTGTGGCCGGATGGTCAGGAATTGACGCTCAGCGTCACGTCAGTCAGGAGCGTATGGCCGAAGTCTATAAGGAAGCGCGTACACCTTATAAATATGGTCTTGTAGTGGCGCCTGATGACAATAATCATAAAATTGACTGTCCGACAGTGTTCCGCGAAGGTGATAAATGGTATATGACTTACGTTGTCTATAACGGACGCGGAGGTCAGGACGGACGCGGCTATGAGACATGGATCGCAGAGAGTGACAACCTGCTCGAATGGACCACATTGGGTCGGATACTCGCTTATTCCGACACCGGTTGGGACAGGAATCAGCGAGGTGGCTTCCCCGGACTGATCGACATGCAGTGGGACGGCTCTTATGCCATCAACCGTTACAAAGGTAAATGCTGGATGACATATATCGGAGGAGAGGGCACGGGCTATGAGGCCGTGAATGCACCTCTTGCTGTCGGATTGGCTTGGACAAAGGGCAATCCCGCGACGGCTCACCTCTGGGAGACACTTGATCATCCGATCATCTCGATCACTGACAAGGATGTCCAGTGGTGGGAGGCGTTGACCGAATATAAGAGCACTGTCTATGAAGATCCCGGAAAGACGCTTGGATCACGTTTCATGATGTATTACAACGCCGGAGGTGTCAATCCTGAAACCGGCATGAAGGGTGAGCGTATAGGCATCGCCCTGTCCGACAACATGACAAAGTGGCGTAGATACGAGGGAAACCCTGTGTTCACTCATGAAGCGCAGGGCACCATCACAGGTGACGCGCAGATAGTAAAGATGGGCGATGTGTATGTGATGTTCTACTTCTCGGCTTTCAATCCCTCGCGTAGCTATAAGGCATTCAATACTTTTGCTTGTAGTTACGACCTCGTGACATGGGATGACTGGGAAGGCAGTGATCTTATCTATCCCACAAAGGATTTCGATGAGATGTTTGCCCATAAAAGTTATCTTGTCAAGCATGACGGTGTGGTCTATCATTTCTATTGTGCCGTCAATAATGCCGAGCAGAGAGGTATCGCGGTTGCCACGAGCAAGCCGATGGGTCGCTCGGCAGTGAGATTTCCCGAACGTCCGGCCACCGGCCGACGCACACATGTAAGCCTCAATGATGGCTGGAACACATGGCTCGGTGATGACCGCACGAGTATGCGGAGTGTCAACGTCCCCCACAACTGGGATGATTACTACGGTTACCGTCAGCTCACCCACGGAAATCTCCACGGTAATGCTACCTATGTGCGGGATTTCGATATGCCGGCACGTGTCGATGGCAAACGCTATTTTGTAAACTTCGAGGGAGTTGGCACATACGCCGACATCCGTCTTAACGGTCATGATTTCGGTCGTCGGCCGTCAGGCCGCACGTCGATGACTCTCGATGTGACCGATTATCTGAATTTCGACGGCAAAAATACGATTGAAGTGCTTGCAGAGCATCCTGAAATGATAGCCGACATGCCGTGGGTATGTGGTGGGTGCTCGTCGGAATGGGGATTCAGCGAAGGTTCCCAACCGCTGGGTATTTTCCGTCCAGTAGAGCTTGAGATCACTGATGAAGTGCGTGTCGAGCCGTTCGGAGTCCATGTATGGAACAATGCCGCCTGTGACTCGGTGTTTATCGAAACAGAGTTGAAAAATTATGGCACTAAGCCTGCTGAATTTGATTTTATAAGCAAATTCAGCAATGCAGATGGCCGGCAGATATTCCGCCTGACCGAGACTACGACTCTTGCACCCGGCGAGACAAAAATTGTCAAGCAGGCCTCTCCGATAACCGATGCAAAGCTGTGGAGCACGGAAGATCCTTATCTCTACAAGCTTTCAACAATGGTGAAGCGCAACGGTAAGACTACCGAGGAGGTCACGACCCCCTACGGTATCCGTAATTTCTCATGGCCTGTCAAGCGTAATGATGGCGACGGACGCTTTTTCCTGAACGGAAAACCGGTATTTGTCAACGGAGTGTGTGAGTATGAGCATCAGTTCGGAGCTTCCCACGCTTTCAGCGATGAGCAGGTGGCTGCACGCGTCAAGCAGATAAAAAATGCTGGTTTCAACGCCGTGCGCGATGCCCATCAGCCTCACAATCTCCGCTATCAGGACTATTGGGACAAGGAAGGCATACTTTTCTGGCCGCAGTTCTCTGCCCATGTATGGTATGATACCCCTGAATTCCGTGAGAACTTCAAGACACTCCTGCGCCAGTGGATAAAGGAGCGTCGCAACTCACCCTCTGTCGTGATGTGGGGACTCCAGAATGAGAGCACGCTCCCGCGTGATTTTGCCGAGGAATGTGCCGAGATCATCCGTGAAATGGATCCGATGGCCCGTGACATGCGCGTGATCACCACCTGCAACGGCGGTGAGGGAACGGATTGGAATGTCATTCAGAACTGGAGCGGTACATACGGTGGCGATGTGAACAAGTATAACGAAGAACTTGCACGACCGAATCAGCTTCTTAACGGTGAATATGGAGCATGGCGTACACTCGGATTCCATACCGAGCCCGGCGAATTTGATCCCAACGGTCCTTGGAGTGAGGAACGCATGACGCAACTCATGGAGACTAAGGTTCGTTTAGCCGAACAGGCCCGCGATAGCGTCAGCGGTCACTATCAGTGGATATTCAGCAGTCACGACAATCCCGGCCGCCGTCAGCCCGACGAGGCTTACCGCACGATTGATAAGGTCGGTCCTTTCAATTACAAGGGACTTGTCAGTCCGTGGGAAGAACCTGCCGACGTATATTATATGTATAAGTCAAACTATGTCGATGCGGCTAAAGATCCGTTTGTCTATATCGCGTCGCATACATGGTCTGACCGATTCAAAGGACCGCGCAATGCTACCATAGAGGTGTATAGCAACTGTGATTCCGTGCAGCTTTTCAATGATGCCGTTGATTCGGCCTCGTTCGGCACGCAGGTCAAGGGCGGTATCGGTACACACTTCGTGTGGAAGGATGTGCCTGTACGCTACAATGTCCTGCGGGCTGTGGCCTATCAGGGTGGTGAACCTGTGGCTGAGGATCTGATTGTGCTTGATAATCTTGAGCAAGCACCGGGCTTCGCCTCACTGCGTTCACCGGGTTCTGTTGCACTCAAGGGTGCCGACGGTTACAATTATCTTTACCGTATAAACTGTGGCGGCGATGCTTATACCGACGGTTTCGGTCAGAAATGGCTTGCGGACGACACGGTCTATTCACGCTCATGGGCCGAGGATTTCAAAGGTCTGTCACCCTATCTTGCCAGTCAGCGTGTGACCTACGACCCGATAGCCGGGACTGATGACTGGGCACTCATGCAGAGTTTCCGTTTCGGACGTCACAAGCTGTCATATAATCTTCCCGTGCCTGACGGCCGCTATCGTGTCGAGCTGTATTTCATCGAGCCGTGGCATGGCACAGGCGGTGGCGAGGGTACTGACTGTGAGGGTCTGCGTATATTCGATGTCGCTGTCAATGATTCGACTGTGATCGATGACCTTGACATCTGGGCCGAGGCCGGACATGACAAATTGTTGAAGAAAGTGGTTGACTGCGATGTCCGTGGAGGTATGCTTACCGTCAGCTTCCCGGAAGTGAAAGCGGGGCAGGCCGTGCTTTCAGCGATTGCTGTGGCATCGCTTGACTCTGAGGCTAAACCTCTTGTCGCTCCTCATGCTTCGGACTGGAGCTGGAGCAAGGCTGACAAGGATGTGATAGAAAAAATGCCTGCCGAAATGCTTCCTAAGGATGAAAATGCACGTGCAGCCGTGACATACGAGGCCGAGGATGCCAAGTGTGAGGGTAAATTCCAGAAAAAAGAATGGAAAAAGCAGACAGGTGTGTTCTTCTCAGGTAAGGGCAGCGTCGAATGGACTATTTCGACAGGTCTCGCACAGGTCTATGCACTGCGTTTCAAATTCATGAATCTTAACAAGGATGCTGTGGCAGTTAATTTGAAACTCATCGCTCCTAACGGTGCCGTCCTGAAAGATGATACCATCAATCTCCCCGACACACCTGAAAAATGGAGAATGCTGAGCACAACGACCGGCGGTTACATCAATGCCGGAACTTACAAGGTGATACTCTCGGCTGACAATCTCGATGGAGTTGCATTTGACTCTCTTGAAGTGCAGTAATCCGGCTCTCGCCTTAATGAAACAAACATGCAAATAAAGTAGTCATCATGTATAGAAAACTGACATTGGCTCTTCTGATCGGTTCGTTAGTCGTCGCTGCGGTCGCTGGATCGCGTCCGGCTCATGATTGGGAGAACCACCATATACTTCAGATCAACCGTGAGCCTGCGCGGGCAGCGTTCATGCCTTACGGTGAGCTGAAAGGTGACCGTTCGATCTCGCTCAACGGTGACTGGCGTTTCCATTGGTCACCTACGCCTGACGGACGTATCGCAGGGTTTGAAAAGACCGGTTTCGATGATTCAGGCTGGGCGACTCTTGCTGTGCCGGCCGTATGGGAAGTCAACGGCTACGGAACGCCCATCTATGCCTCTGCCGGCTACACTTTCAAAATCAATCCTCCGTTCGTTACCGATACGCCTAAAGAAAACTATACGGCTTACGTTGAGCGCAATCCTACAGGCCAGTATCGCCGTAGCTTTGAAGTCCCGGCTGATTGGGTGAAATCCGGTCAGACTTTCCTGCGTTTCGACGGAGCTATGAGTGCGTTCTACGTGTGGATCAACGGTGAGAGGGTGGGTTACACCCAAGGCAGTATGGAACCGTCGGAGTTCAATGTGACTCCCTATATCCATGCTGGAAAGAATGAGATTGCGATCGAGCTTTACAAATATAGCGATGGTTCGTATCTTGAGGATCAGGATTTCTGGCGTTTTGCCGGCATACATCGTGATGTCACACTGTTCCACACCCCCGATGTCCGACTTCGTGATTTCACCGTCAGGACTCTTCCTGATTCCGATTACAAGGATTTCACTCTTCAGATAGATCCGCTGTTTTCCGTATATAACGGTGAGCGCGGGACGGACTACAAACTTCGCGTGAGCGTGGGCGAGGATGGAAAGGATATGTTTGACACCGCTGTAGTGATCAACGAGATCCTTGATCTTGACCATAAGGCTTCAGTGATGAACGAGTGGTATCCACAGCGCGGTCCGCGCAAACTCGGACGACTCACTCATACGTTTGAGAATCCAAAGACATGGACTGCCGAGACTCCTGATCTCTATGATCTTACGCTCGAACTTTGCGATGCGTCGGGTAAGGTGATCGAGAGAGCCGACAGTAAGATCGGATTCCGATGTGTCGAGGTAAAGGACGGTCAGGTGCTCGTCAACGGAAAGCCTATCCGTTTCCGTGGTGTGAATCGTCATGAACATGACCCGAAAACAGCGCGCGTGATGACTGACGAACGCATGATCGAGGATATAAAACTCATGAAGCAGGCCAATGTCAATGCGGTTCGTACAAGCCACTATCCCAACACTCCGAGATGGTATGAGCTTTGTGACTCACTCGGCCTCTATGTGATGGATGAGGCCGATATCGAGGAGCATGGTCTGCGCGGCACGCTTGCAAGCACCCCCGACTGGCACGCCGCCTTCCTTGACCGCGCGGTGCGCATGGCCGAGAGGGATAAGAACCATCCTTCAGTGGTGTTCTGGAGCATGGGCAACGAGAGTGGCTATGGACCGAACTTTGCGGCGATCTCCGCTTGGCTTCATGACTTCGACCCGACACGTCCCGTCCACTATGAGGGTGCACAGGGAGTCGATGGCGAGCCTGATCCTGCAACGGTCGATATAATCAGCCGCTTCTATCCGCGAGTGCAGGCTGAATATCTCAATCCCGGAATCAAGGAGGGTGACGACAAGGAACGTGCTGAAAACGCCCGTTGGGAACGTCTCCTTTCCATTGCTCAGCGTGATAATGACAATCGCCCCGTGCTCACAAGCGAGTATGCTCACGCAATGGGTAACGCAATGGGTAATTTCGGAGAGTATTGGGACGAGATCTACAGCAATCCCCGCATGGCAGGAGGATTTATCTGGGACTGGGTCGATCAGGGTATCGAACGGGTGCGTCCCGACGGCAAGGTCGAGATGTCGTATGGCGGTGACTTCGGTGACAAGCCTAATCTGAAGGCATTCTGCATGAACGGCGTGATTTTCGCTGATCGTTCGCTCAACCCGAAGTATTATGAGGTTAAGACTGTCTATAGTCCTGTGGCCATATCGTTGAAATCTTACGATCCTGCCACCGGAACAGCCGTCATTGAATTCATAAACCGTAATCATCATGTAAATCTCTCGGCCTACGGTTGCACGTGGACTCCCGTGGTCAACGGCGTGGCCGGAAAGCCCGAAACGCTCACGCTTCCCGATCTTGCACCCGGTCAGAGCGGTGATGTGACAGTGAAGGTCGGCAAACAGAAAAATGCTGAGGCAGATCTGCGTCTCAACATATCGGTAACTCTCAAAAAAGCTACTGACTGGGCCGATGCCGGACATGAGATCGTGAAACGTCAGCTTGAGCTGAATGACGGCATGATCAATGCGGTGAAGCGTCCGGCGGCAACCGGCGGTAAGCTTGATCTTGCTGTTGCGGATGGTCAACTGACGGTCAACGGAAAGAATTTCACTGCTGCGTGGAGTCGGCTGACGGGCGATCTTACCGATCTTAGCTATAATGGGAAAAAGATCGTGACTGGATCATATTTTCAGGCGTTCCGTGCTCCGACCGATAATGACAAGAGCTTCGGAAACTGGCTTGCGAAGGACTGGACCAAAAACAAGATTGATTCGCCTGAAATCAAATGCCTGAAATTTGAATGGCAGGAGATAGGACGCAAGGTTGAAGTGACCTCGGTGCAGACATACGGTTACCTCGCCGGATCAATAGATGTCAAGAGCGAATATACGGTCTATCCCGACGGAACTATGGATCTCCGTCAGACATATACCCGTGGCGGTGAGCTTCCCGAACTTCCGCGTCTGGGATCGGCATTTGTCATCAATGATGCTTACGATAGGGTAGAGTGGTTCGGCTATGGTCCTTACGAGACCTATCCCGACCGTCTGGAATCTGCTTCGATCGGTCGCTGGAGCAGGAGTGTGGATGAACAGTATGTGCATTATCCCCGTCCGCAGGATTCCGGCAATCTTGAATCCGTTGCCGAAATAGCCCTGCTTGACAAGGCCGGAAAGGGTCTGCGCGTGACTGCACTTGATTCTGTAATCTCCGCTTCCGCTCTTCCTTATTCCGTAGCTGACATTTATGCCGTCAGTCATGACTGCGATCTGACCGATAGCGGTAATGTCTATCTCAATCTTGATGCGGCAGTCATGGGACTCGGCAACAGCAGTTGCGGTCCGGGTGTGTTGAAAAAATATGCCATCGCTCCCGGTGAGCATGAGCTTCATGTGAGGTTCTCTCCTGTGAAATAGTAGTAATGAAAAAAATATAAATCTAACGATACAATGAAAAAATCAGTAGTAACTATCTGCTCCATACTCGCAGGCATGTCGTTGATGGCGCAGTCAGTCACCACCGAGCGTCAGTATCTTTCAGGTACTGGCAGTGACGACATGGTCGAGTGGGACTTTATGTGTACCGACGGTAACAATTCCGGCGAATGGAAGAAAATCGGAGTGCCCTCATGCTGGGAGCTTCAGGGATTCGGTACGTATCAGTACGGTATGAAATTCTATGGCAAAGCCTTCCCTGAAGGAGTAGCCGATGAAAAAGGTATGTATAAGTACGAATTCGAGCTTCCCGAATCGTGGCGTGGCAAGCAGATCGAACTTGTGTTTGAAGCGGCCATGACTGATACTGACGTGCTTATCAACGGACGTAAAGCCGGTTCGAAGCATCAGGGAGGTTTCTATCGTTTCATCTATGATGTCAGTGACCGTGTGTTTTTCGGCCCCGGTAAGAAAAACCGTCTTGAAGTGACGGTGGCCAAGGAAAGCGAGAACGCAGGTGTGAATCTCGCCGAACGCCGTGCCGACTACTGGAATTTCGGCGGTATCTGGCGTCCGGTGTTCATGCAGGGCCGTCCGGCACTCAACATGAAACAGATAGCCATCGACGCCAAAGCTGACGGAACTTTCAAGGCTGACTACACTTTGAGCATGCCGGTCGAAGGGGGCAAGATCACCACTGTCATCACTGATAAGAACGGCAAGAAGGTAGGCGAGTCAGTCACAGCTATCCGTTCCGGGGCTGGCGACGGTCAGGTGGAAGTCAAGGTCAACAATCCCGCTACATGGAGCGCGGAAACCCCCGAACTTTACAAGGCTGAATTTACGCTCGCCGATGCTTCAGGCAAGGTTCTTCATAAGGAAAATAAGAAATTCGGTTTCCGCACGATCGAGGTGCGCGAAAGCGACGGTCTTTATATCAACGGTAAGAAAATCAACATCCGCGGTGTCAACCGTCATAGTTTCCGTCCGGAGAGTGGCCGTACACTCAGCCGTAAGGAGAATCTTGAGGATGTAGAGCTTATCAAATCAATGAATATGAACGCCGTGCGTCTCTCTCACTATCCCGCTGACCCTGAATTCTATGAGATCTGTGACTCGCTCGGTCTCTACGTGATGGATGAACTTACCGGCTGGCATGGCAAACATGAGACCATCAACGGTCAGAAGCTTGTACGTGAGATGGTGGAACGCGATGTAAACCATCCCTCCATCATCTGGTGGAGCAACGGTAACGAGAAGGGTTGGAACGACGAACTCAACGGTGAATTCCACAAATATGATCCGCAGAAGCGTCCGGTGCTTCATCCGCAGGGTAATTTCGGCGGATTCGAGACCATGCACTATCGTTCGTATGGCGAGAGTCAGGACTACATGCGTCTGCCCGAAATCTTTATGCCTACCGAGTTCCTCCACGGTCTCTATGACGGCGGTCATGGCGCAGGTCTCTATGATTACTGGGAAATGATGCGCAATCATCCCCGTTGTGCCGGCGGTTTCCTCTGGGTACTTGCCGATGAGGGTGTAAAGCGTGTGGATATGGACGGTTTCATTGATAACTGCGGCAACTATGGTGCGGACGGTATCGTCGGCCCTCATCATGAGAAAGAGGGTAGCTACTGGACTGTCAAGGAAGTGTGGTGTCCCATACAGATCATGAATACCGGCATTACCCCTGATTTTGACGGTGTGCTCGATGTCGAGAATCGTTACGATTTCACCAATCTCAACGGTTGCTCGCTTAAATGGCGTCAGCTTGAAATGCCTGCGCAGGGATCATCGGCAAATGCCAAGGTTGTGGCCGAGGGCACTGTGAAATTCCCCGATATTCCCGCACGTGAATCAGGTAAGGTCAGCATACCCAAGCTTCGTCCTGAAACCGATGCACTTGAACTCACTGTCATTGACAACAACGGTAAGGATCTCTTCACTTGGTCACATCAGGTGACAGGTAAGCAGACTCCTGCGTCTGTAGCCAAGAGCGGTGCTGCTCCCGTGGTCAGCGAGACTGCCGATGAGATCACTGTTTCAGCCAACGGCCGTACATATCATTTCAGCAAGAAAAACGGTCAGCTGATGGGTGTTGAGGTCAAGGGCCGCATGATAGAGCTTACCGATGGCCCTCGCGTCATCGTAGCCAAGCGTTCTGACCGCTCGATGGACGGTTTCTATAATCATGATGACAAGCAGGCTGAAAAGAAAAAGACACAATACACCGAATTTGAGGATCTTGGCAAGTTTGTAGGAATTAAGGCCGAGAAGGAGGGTAACGATGTTGTCGTAACTGCCGATTATAAACTTGGAAACTTCGACAGCGCACGCTGGACCATCATGCCTGACGGTAGCGCGGCTCTCGATTTCACATATAATTTCAACGGTGTCATCGACCTCATGGGTGTCAAATTCGATTTCCCTGAAAACAAGGTAATCAGCAAGCGTTGGGTAGGCGATGGTCCTTACCGCGTATGGCAGAACCGTCTCCACGGTCCGCAGTACGGTGTATGGGAGAATGATTACAATGACCCGATTCCGGCTGAAAGCTTCACGTATCCCGAATTCAAGGGCTATTTCGCCAATGTGGATTGGATGGATATCAAGACTCAGGACGGCACTATCGGTATCATCAACGAGACTCCCGGTAGCTATATCGGTGTCTATGAGCCTCGTGACGGTCGTGACCATATCCTCTATAATCTTCCCAAAACCGGTATCGCTGTCATGGAGGTTATTCCTCCCGTGCGCAACAAGGTGAATACTACCGACCTCGTTGGTCCGTCGTCACAACCCAAGTGGGTCAACGGACAGCGCACAGGCCGTATCATCCTTAACTTTAATTAAGTTGAAGTATAGAGGTTTAAGTATAGAGGATAGAGATTACTTCGTGAAACCTCGATACTGAAATGATCTGAATAATAAAGGAATAGAATGAAATTACGCAATATACTATTCTCTGCGGCGGCTATGCTTTCGCTCAATGTGTCGGCTCAGTCGGCACTTGAGCAGGCATTTGCCACACCTCCTGCCGAAGCTCATCCGTGGTGCTTCTGGTACTGGATGTATGGAGCAGTCACTGAGGAGGGGATCAAAGCTGATCTTGAAGCCATGAAGCAGGCCGGTCTCGGTGGTACCTATCTGATGCCGATCAAGGCCGTGGAGACTGCACCGCAGTACGAAGGTAAAGCCCCGCAGCTGTCACCCGAATGGTGGCGGTTGGTAGGACGCAGTATGGAGATTGCCGATAGCCTTGGCCTTAAAATCGGTATGCATATCTGTGATGGTTTTGCGCTTGCCGGAGGTCCGTGGATCACTCCTGCGGAGTCAATGCAAAAGGTAGTCACAGCCGATACCATAGTCAATGGTGGAGTGATTGAGAACATTCTTTTGCCCGTCCCGGAAAACTATAAGGGCTACTACGAGGACATCGCACTTCTGGCCATGCCGGTCAAGGGACGGAAAATCACGGAGAAGCCCAAGATTACTGTAGGAAATATTGGTTCAAATGTTCCCGACGGCAAGGGTGTCAGCATTGATGATAAAGGCGTAATTCGTTCGTCCGTCCCATGTTGGATTCAGTATGAATATGACCAACCTGTCAATGTCAGCAACGTTGAGATCATACTTGCCGGTAACAACTATCAGGCTCATCGACTCAAAGTGCTTGCGAGCAATGATGGTGTTGATTTCAAGGAAGTGAAGCAGCTGCAGCCTGCTCGTCAGGGTTGGCAGAATACCGATGAGCAGAGCACACATGCCATACCTCCGACCACCGCTAAATATTTCCGTTTCACTTGGACTCCCGAAGGCAGCGAACCCGGAAGCGAGGATATGGATGCCGCGAAGTGGAAGCCAAATCTCAAGATCAATGATATAGTTCTCAGCGGTGAACCCAAAATCAATCAGTGGGAAGGTAAGGCCGGACTTGTCTGGCGTGTCGCTCCCGAAACCACTGAGACCGAGATTCCGCAGGAACTATGCGTAAGGGCTGACGAGATCATCGACCTGACGCCGCAGATGCGTGGCGGAGCTTTGTCCGCTTCGCTTCCGGAAGGGGAGTGGCGCATCATGCGCATAGGTCACACTGCTACCGGCCACACCAATGCCACCGGTGGAGCCGGTCAGGGACTTGAGGCCGATAAGTTCAGTCGCGAGGCCGTAGCCAAGCAGGCTGACAATTGGTTCGGTCGCGTGTTCAAGGAAGTAAGCAACAAAGAAGCTGTCAACAATGCCCTCAAATACATGCATGTGGATAGCTGGGAGTGTGGCAGTCAGAACTGGAGCGATAATTTTGCTTCGGAATTCAAACGTCGTCGCGGTTATGACCTCATGCCTTATCTTCCGCTATTTGCCGGTGTGCCCGTCGATGACGTGAAGACTTCTGAAAAAGTGCTCCGCGATGTGCGTACTACTGCCGCCGAACTGGTGGTCGATGTGTTCTATGACGTGCTTGCCGACAAAGCCAAGGACTATGACTGCTATTTCTCGGCTGAATGTGTGTCACCCACAATGGTGAGCGACGGTATGCTCCACTATCAGGCCGTTGATTTCCCGATGGGTGAATTTTGGCTTCGCAGTCCGACTCATGACAAACCTAACGATATGCTCGACGCCATCCACGGCGGGCATGTCTATGGCAAGAATATAATTCAGGCTGAAGGTTTCACGGAAGTACGCGGTACGTGGGATGAGACCCCCGCGATGCTCAAGGCTCTCCTTGACCGTAACTACGCTTTGGGTATAAACCGCATGTTCTATCATGTCAACACCCATAATCCTTATCTCGATAAGAAACCCGGTATGACTCTTGACGGTATCGGCCTCTTTTTCCAGCGTGACAACACTTGGTGGGCCGACGGCGGTAAGGGTATGAGCGACTACATGCGTCGCGCACAGGCTCTGTTGCAGTACGGTGTTCCTGTCACGGACATTGCCGTGTTCACCGGTGAGGAAATCCCTCGTCGTGCGGTGTTGCCCGATCGTCTTGTGCCTTCGCTGCCCGGTATTTTCGGTGCGGAGCGCGTCGAGTCGGAGCGTAAGCGTCTGGCCAATGAGGGGCAGCCTCTGCGCGTGATACCTGTCGGCGTTACTCACTCTGCCAACATGGCTGATCCTGAAAAATGGATCAATCCGATGAGAGGCTACAGCTATGACTCGATGAATAAGGATGCGCTGCTCCGTCTCGCCAAGGCTGAAAACGGACGTGTGACACTCCCCGGTGGAGCTTCCTACAAAGTTCTCGTGCTCCCGCTCCCGCATCCTCTCATGCCTGACAGCACGCTCAGTCCTGAAGTAAGGACAAAGGTGGCGGAACTGGTGAAGGCAGGTGTGGTGGTACCGCAATTGCCCTACGTCAAAGATGACTTCTCTGCCTATGGCCTTGAACGTGATGTCGTAGTGCCGGAAAATATAGCATGGAATCATCGCCGCCACGACGGTGATAATGTAGATCTCTACTTCATCTCGAATCAGGAGGAATCACCGCGCGAGTTTAACGCTTCGTTCCGTGTGGCGGGACGTATTCCCGAACTTTGGAATCCGATGACCGGAACAATCGACCGTCAGCTTGACTGGACGAGCAAGGATGGTCGCACAGACGTGAAGATGGCACTTGATGCCGCTGAATCGGCCTTCATTGTGTTCCGTGAGCCTACCGAGGCAGTTTCAGGTTCCGCCCCTGTCAGAAAAGTTGTCACTACCGATCTCAAACCCGGCAAATGGTCCGTTAAGTTTGTCACTACAGGACGGACTGTCGAATGCGAGGAACTTTTTGACTGGACAACTGCTCTTGAGGAGGATGTGAAATATTATTCCGGTACGGCTATATGCTCAACAGAGTTCAAAGCTCCCAAACTTCCGAAGGGCGGACGCGTGGTGCTTAATCTTGACGGTGTTCACGATGTTGCTACGGTCATTGTCAACGGCAAGGAATGTGGGATCGTCTGGACCGCACCTTACACAGTGGATATTACCGATGCCATAAAGAAAGGTAAGAACAGTCTGGTGATCGAGGTGACCAATACTTGGGCAAATGCCCTTCTCGGCGCGGATGAAGGTAAAGTACCCTTTGAAGGAATATGGACTAACGGTAAGTATCGCCGAGCAGAGAAAACCCTCATTCCCGCAGGTCTTACCGGACCGCTGTCATTAAGTGTAATTTCTGAATAACAATACATACTCATACAAAAAAATGAAAACCAATCAGTTATATAGATCTCTCGGTCTTGCCGCGATAATGGCTCTCGGTCTTAATGCCGGAGCGGAGATCAAGTTACCCGCATTTTTCGGTGACAACATGGTGCTGCAGCAGAACACCGATGCTCGTATGTGGGGCACTGCGGATGCATCGTCAACCGTGACAGTCACTCCCGGATGGACTTCCGAGAAATATACGACCAAGGCCGATAATGATGGCAAATGGAAAATAACCATCCCGACCCCTTCGGCCGGTGGACCGTATGACGTAACCGTTAGTGACGGCACTCCGCTCACGCTGAACAATGTCATGCTCGGTGAAGTGTGGCTATGCTCCGGCCAGAGCAATATGGAGATGCCCATGAAGGGATTCAAGAATCAGCCTGTCGAAGGGGCAAACATGGCTATCCTCAAGAGCCGTAATCCCGACATCCGTCTTTTCACCGTGAAGCGCAACTCCTCCACTGTTCCTGTCGATGATGTGACCGGTTCATGGGCTGAAGCTTCGCCTGCCACTGTCAGGAATTTCAGTGCCACCGCCTATTTCTTCGGCCGTCAGATCGAGGAACTCCTTGATGTCCCCGTAGGTCTCATCGTAGTGTCGTGGGGCGGTTCGGCTTGTGAGGCGTGGATGAACGACGAGATGCTTCAGGCATTCCCCGAAGCTGCAGCCAACATTCCGGCAGTTGATGGCAAGATCCCTTCCAAGAACCGCACTCCGAGCGTACTTTTCAAGGGTATGCTCAATCCACTGATCGGTCTGGCAATGCGTGGTGTCATCTGGTATCAGGGCGAGGACAACTGGAATCGCGCCCATTCCTACACCGATATGTTCTCGACAATGATCAAGGGTTGGCGTGATCTCTGGGGACAGGGCGAATTTCCCTTCTATTACTGTCAGATCGCTCCCTACGATTACGCTATAATCACCGAGCCGGGCAAGGAAATCATTAATTCGGCATATCTGCGCGAGGCACAGGCCCGTGTCGAGCATATAGTCCCCAATACCGGCATGGCCGTGCTCATGGATGCAGGCTGGCCTGAAGGTATCCATCCTCCGAAAAAGCAGGTTGCCGGTGAGCGTCTGGCTCTCCTTGCACTCAACAAGACTTATGGAATCGAGGGTATAGGTGCTGAAAGCCCCGTTTATAAATCAATGGAAGTTAAGGGCGACACCGTTGTCGTAAGCTTTGACCGCGCTCCCGAATGGATTGCCGGTAAGAACAGCTTTGAATCCAAGCAGTTCCAGCTTGCAGGCGAGGATCGTGTATTCCATCCGGCCAAAGCTTGGATCTCGCGTAGCAAGATTATGGTCAAGAGCGACGCAGTGCCTCATCCGGTAGCCGTGCGCTATGCATTCGAGAATGCATCGGAGGGCGACCTCTTCAGCACCGACGGTCTTCCGGTGTCCTCATTCCGCTCTGACGATTGGCCCGATGCCCGTCCGATCAAGGAGTAAAGTGGCGGAATTATGAAACAAGTCTAAAGGCATGGCGTAAACTGTATGATTTTGGTTTTTTAGCTTTATTTCATAATTTTATTGCTGCTTTTACTTCGTAATCTCGTTTACTTCTTTTACTTTTGTTATCAATTCTGATTATCCCCTTGTTCTAATCACCATCTTATATCCCGACAGTCAGATTATATTATGATACGACAGTCCCTTTTAGCCTTATCCTTCGCCTCGGCAGTGATGCTGACGGCCAATGTCCCTGCCGATTATGTCTGGAATTCCATGAGCAGTGACTCATCGGCTTCGATGCCGGTGGGCGGCGGTGATATCGGCCTTAACGTATGGGCAGAGGACGGCGATGTGTTTTTCTATATCAGCCGCAGCGGTGCATACGATGAGCACAGCACTCTTCTGAAGCAGGGACGTGTGCGTCTGCATCTGCCCGGCGACAGTGTCGCTCCTTTTTCTCAGCGATTGAAACTTGATGAAGGTTATTGCGAACTGATGATCAATGGTTCAAAGGTGATTGTCTGGGCTGATGTGTTCCGTCCGGTGGTTCATGTCGAGGTCGAGAGCCCGAAAGCCATATCTCCGGTGATTAGTTATGAAAACTGGCGTTATGCCGATCGTCCGTTCAAGAAAGGGGAGGGGCGACAGAATTCATGGAAGTGGGCTTCGCCGAAAAATCTCGTGACTACACGTGATTCGATTGCGGCTTCCGATGGATCTGTCACGTTTTTTCATCACAACCCTCAGACCACGGTGTTTGATGTGACGGTTGCGCGTGAAGGTCTCGACTCTGTTAAGGACAGGCTGTGGAATCCGCTTGCCAATCTTGTGTCGGGTGGCCGTCTGAGTGGCGATAATCTTCATTTCACAGGTACGACCGACAGTGTCTATGACAACACTGATTATCGTGCTTGGAACTTTACAAGCAAGCGTCCGGCCAAGAAGCACAATTTTACAATTGCGCTTCATAACCGTCAGACAGCCGATACGGATGAATGGCTTGCAGGGGTGGATAGCGTCGAGCGTGGTATTAATCTGCGCCGTGACCGCAAGGCATCGCGTGACTGGTGGCGTGACTACTGGAAACGCAGCTATATAGCCGCTCCGACTGACGGTGACAGTGTGGTCAGCCGTATGGCACGCAATTATACCCTTTTCCGCTACATGCTCGGTTGTAATGCCTACGGAAAGGAGCCGACCAAGTTCAATGGTGGACTGTTCACTTTCGATCCGCACCATGTCAGAAAAGAAGAGGCGTTCACTCCCGATTTCCGCAACTGGGGTGGCGGTACGATGACCGCTCAGAATCAGCGTCTGGTCTATTGGCCTATGCTCAAAAGCGGTGACTTCGACATGATGACACCGCAGTTTGACTTCTATAACCGTATGCTCGACAATGCTGAGTTTCGCTCGAAGGTCTATTGGGATCATGACGGTGCTTGCTTTACGGAGCAGACGGAACTGTTCGGACTCCCCAATATGATGGAGTATGGTTCGAAACGTCCGGCTTGGTCTGATCCGGGTGTGGAATATAACGCTTGGCTTGAATACGAGTGGGACACGGTGCTTGAATTCTGCGAAATGATGCTTGAGAGTGCCCGCTATTCCGGGACTGACATCTCTGCTTACCGCCCGTTGATCGAAAGCGCGCTGACGTTCTTTGACGAGCATTACCGCTATCTCGCATCGCGTCGCGGCAGTAAGGATCTTGACGGTGAGGGTAAGCTAATCCTGTTCCCCGGTTCAGGATGCGAGACCTACAAGATGGCCAATAATGCAGCTTCGACTGTCGCTGCACTCCGGCGTGTGACCGGCGATTATATCGGTTATCTCAATGCGCAGTCCGACACTGCCACTTCACGATGGACATCGCTTCTTGACCGTATTCCAGCTATTCCGGAGCGTGTGGTTGATGGCCACACCATGATTGCTCCGGCGAAATCATGGGAGCGCATCAATAATGTCGAAAGCCCGCAGCTTTACCCAGTATGGCCTTGGAGGTTCTATGGTGTGACTGTCAGTGACAGTGCTGATCTTGATATTGCCCGCAATACTTATCTCTATGATCCGGACGCACTCCGCTTCCGCTCCACCTCCGGTTGGAAACAGGACAATATATGGGCTGCTTGTCTCGGATTGACAGATGAGGCTTTCGCTTTGAATTCCAAGAAGTGGGCCAACGGTTCTCACCGTTTCCCTGCATTCTTCGGTCCCGGTTTCGACTGGACTCCTGACCACAACTGGGGTGGCAGTGCCATGATCGGTTTTCAGGAAATGCTCATGCAGACGGACGGTGACAGCATTCATCTTTTCCCGGCTTGGCCGCTTGACCGTGACATAAGTTTCCGTCTTCACGCTCCCGGTTCGACTGTAGTCGAGGCCGAACTGCGTGACGGAAAGATCAGTTCGCTTAAAGTGACTCCTGAGGAGCGTAGGCGTGATGTCGTGCTTCCTCCCTCTCTTGAAATGAAATAACAATCTTTTGACATGAAAATACTTTCAGCAATTCTTTCATTCCTGCTTCTTCCCGCAGTGGCATTGGCCGATGCGGTGACTCCGCAGGAGATATCTGTGGCCGGATTTTTCCCGATTGAGGATGCCGGGCGTCAGGTCTATGATTTCAATAACGGATGGCGTTATCATCTCGGCGATGTGAAGGACGGTGAGGCTGTCGGGCTTAATGACTCGAATTGGGAGGTCGTTTCCACCCCCCATACAGTCGAACTTCTCCCGGCTGAGGGTAGCGGTTGCCGCAACTATCAGGGTGTTGCGTGGTATCGCAAACATTTCGTGATGCCCGAATCGACCGAGGGCAAGGATGTGACCCTCCATTTTGAAGCCGTGATGGGAAAACAGAAGTTCTATGTCAACGGCAAGGAGGTCAAATCAAATTTCGGAGGCTATCTCCCCACCACGATCTCTCTGACCGAGGCCGGTGTTCAGCCGGGCGACAGTTGCGTTGTGGCAGTAATGGCTGACAATAGTGACGATAAGTCCTTCCCTCCCGGCAAGCCGCAGCATTCTCTTGACTTTGCATATCATGGAGGAATATACCGAGATGTGTGGATGATTGCTAAATCACCTGTTGCCATCACTGATCCTGTCGAGTCCGGACGAGTGGCCGGAGGTGGCGTGTTTGTCCATTTCGATAACATTTCTGACAAAAATGCGGATGTGCTTGTCAATACCGATGTGGCCAACAGCGGTGACAAATCACGTAAGGTATATGTCGAGACCTCCCTCATTGATCCCGAAGGTAAGCTGATTCAGAAACTCAGCAGTTCGGCCGTATCGCTTAAACCGGGCGAGACCAAAACAGTAGAACAGACATTCCATGTCAAGAATCCGCAGCTCTGGGAGCCTGACCGTCCCGTGCTTTACCGCGTCGAGTCACGTGTCAAGGATGGTAAAAATACAATAGACGGCGGAGCTACCCGTGTGGGCATACGCTATTTCGAGTTTGACGGAGAGAAAGGCTTCATGCTCAACGGCAAGCCTTTCGGACAGCTTGTCGGTGCGAACCGTCATCAGGATTTTGCCTACGTCGGCAATGCCGTTCCCAATTCACAGCAGTGGCGCGATGCCAAGCGTCTGCGTGACGCAGGTTGCCGGATCATCCGAGTGGCTCATTATCCTCAGGATCCGTCATTCATGGATGCCTGTGATGAACTCGGTATGTTCGTGATTGTCGCCACTCCCGGCTGGCAGTTCTGGAACAAAGATCCTGAGTTTGCAGAGAAGGTGCATCAGAATACACGCAGCATCATCCGCCGTGACCGTAACCATCCCTCGGTCCTTATGTGGGAACCGATTCTCAATGAGACCCGCTATCCGGAGAATTTCTCGCTTGAAGCACTTCAGATCACCAAGGACGAGTATCCTTATCCGGGACGCCCTATCGCTGCGGCCGACATGCACTCCGCAGGAGTGAAGGAGAATTATGACCTCGTCTATGGCTGGCCCGGCGATGATGAAAAGGCCGATGCTCCGCGCCAGAACATCTTCACCCGTGAGTTTGGCGAGAATGTGGATGACTGGTACGCCCACAATAATGACAACCGCGCATCGCGCAGCTGGGGCGAAAAGCCCATGAAGGTGCAGGCTCTCTCTCTGGCCAAGACATACGACGGACTTTACCGCACGACGGGTAAGTTTATCGGCGGTGCGCAGTGGCATCCGTTCGATCATCAGCGTGGTTACCATCCCGATCCTTACTGGGGAGGTATATATGATGCTTTCCGCCAGCCTAAATATGCCTACCACATGTTCCGCAGCCAGACAGCCCATGATCTTGATCACCCGACCGCTGAATCAGGTCCGATGGTCTATATCATGCATGAAATGACCCAGTTCTCAGATCCGGATGTGGTCGTGTTCAGCAACTGTGACTCTGTCCGTCTTTCGATCTATGACGGTGCGAAGTCGTGGACACTGCCGGTGGTTCATCGTGAGGGAGGTATGCCTTCCGCCCCCGTCGTGTTTGAGAACGTATGGGATTTCTGGGAAGCCCGTGATTATAGCTATACCAACAAGAACTGGCAGGCAGTCAATATGGTTGCCGAAGGTATCGTGGATGGAAAGGTCGTTGCTACCGAACGCAAGATGCCTTCACGTCGTTCGACCAAACTCCGTCTATATGCCGACTGGGAGGGCAAACCTCTTGTGGCCGATGGCTCGGACTTCATAGTCGTTGTGGCCGAAGTGACTGACGACAATGGAAATGTGCGCCGTCTCGCTAAGGAGAATATCGTCTTTACCGTCGAGGGTGAGGGCGAGATCATCGGTGATGCCTCCATCCATGCAAATCCGCGTCCCGTAGAGTGGGGATCAGCTCCCGTATTGATCCGCTCGACCCGTACCCCCGGTCAGATAAAGATCTCGGCACGTGTCGAAAATCCGGGTACGCATGCCCCGACACCTGCAGAGCTTGTGATCGAGAGTGTGCCCGCTACCATTCCTTCACTCTATAGTGATGAAAGGAATGTAGGAGCTGCTGCAAAGGCAGTGCGGGCCGACAAGAGCGGATCATCTACTCTTACCGAGGAGGAGAAGCGCAAGATCCTTGAGGAGGTCGATCTGCAGCAGCAGGAATTCGGTATTCAGAAATAATCGGTTTGAGTTCCGGATGTCACCGGATTTGAAGGATATCTTCTGAACCCTCTTAAACTTTTTATGAATTTAAAGGTCAATTAATAGCAGTGCTAAGGCATACGGCGACGGATGCGCCTGCATAAGTGCGTCAATCAACCGCAGTGCGTCAATCGGCAACAGTGCGTCAATCAATTCATTAACTGTCTTGCTCGTTTCGTCGCCGTATGCTTCGGCCTGCTCCCCAGAAAGATCAATCAAGTCTATATTTATAAAGAAACTAACATACCAATCATGAAGAAAAGCTTAATATTAGCATTGGCTGCCATCGCGGCTATGGATGTCGCAGCTCAGTATCCCACCATTCCTGACTCAGTAAAGGTGCGTGCTGCACGCCAGTCTGCCGAGTGGGACGCTGCTTCCGACAAGGCTTGGGCCGAGGCTTATCCTATAGTAATGAAAGAGGAGGCTGAGAACGGTCGTCCTTACCGTCCTTGGGCTTCGAAGCCTGAGGATCTTATCAAGGCTGACATCGTGGCGTTTCCCGGTGCGGAGGGTGGCGGTGCATTCACTCCCGGTGGACGTGGCGGTAAGGTCTATGTGGTGACTTCGCTTGCCGACAGTGGTCCCGGCACACTCCGTGAGGCTTGTGAGAAGGGTGGAGCACGAATCATCGTGTTCAACGTTGCAGGTGAGATCAAACTCAACTCACCGATCACAGTCCGCGCCCCCTACGTCACTATTCTCGGTCAGACAGCTCCCGGCGACGGTGTCTGCGTAACCGGTGCATCATTCCTTATCGATACTCACGACGTTGTCGTTCGTCACATGCGTTTCCGCCGTGGCGCGCAGGATGTGGCTTTCCGTGACGATGCTCTTGGCGGTAATGCCGTAGGTAATATCATCATTGACCACGTCTCAGGTTCATGGGGATTGGATGAGAATATGTCCATCTACCGTCATGTCTATAACCGTGACTCAACCGGTAGGGGCGAGAAACTCCCGACTGTGAACATCACCATCCAGAATTCAATTTTCTCGGAAGCTCTTGACCTTTACAACCATGCTTTCGGAGCTACAATCGGCGGTCACAACAGCACATTTGCCCGCAATCTCTTCGCATCGAACATCTCGCGTAACTGCTCGATAGGTATGGATGAGGATTTCAACTTTATCAATAATGTGACCTACAACTGGTGGAACCGCTCGGTGGATGGTGGTGACCATACGAGCCGTCTCAACCTTATCAATAATAATTTCAAGCCCGGTCCTATGACCGAGACAAATTCTGCTGATGCGCCTATCCGTTACCGTATCGTAAAGATGGAAGCCGGACGCGACAAGGCTTTCAAGGATAAATTCGGAAAGGCTTACGTGAGCGGTAACAAGGTCTGGGGTAACGATGCTGTCACTGCCGATAACTGGGCCGGTGGCGTGCAGATCTATAACGGTCCCGTTCCTGCCGAGCGCATTTCAGAACTCAAGGTCGATCAGCCCTTCCCGATGGCTGAAGTGACCATTATGGAGACAGAACCCGCCTACGAATATGTCCTTGCGAATGTCGGAGCTACGAAGCCCAAGCGTGATGCCGTGGATGCACGTGTCATAAAGACTGTGGAGACTGGTAAGGCTATCTATGCCAAGGATGCTGATAAGTATATTGCATCTACTCCCTACGTGAAGCGTCGTCTGCCCAACGATTCATATAAGAACGGTATCATCACCGATCCGCGTCAGGTTGGCGGTCTGCCTGAATACAAAGGCAAGCCCCGCAAGGACAGCGATAACGACGGTCTGCCCGACGAATGGGAAAAGAAACATGGTCTCAATCCCAACGATCCCACCGATTCGGCAAAGGACTCAGGCAACGGCTACGCATGGATCGAAATCTATGCCAACGAACTGGCTGAGTAAACTGACATAGCTGATAATAACAATTATATTTTATTGACCTTCTGTCGTCTGGATGTCATGATCCTTACGGCAGAAGGTTGATTATTTATGATGAGATATATAAATTGTCACTGAATAGTAACAGGAAAGAGCCGCGATTTATTGCAAGGATGATTTTTATTGCTTAATTTTGCAAATGAAAAGATTTGCATTGCAATGACCGTTGATTGCATCCTAACTCCCAAACATGAGCATTAGGTAGTTGATATCCATATCATGACCAATCAGATTTGTTGTGACCTGTGAATTTTTGATTAAGAAATAGATTGATATTCAAATGACAATAATGAACTTGGGATTTGGATGGATGCAAGGTGATTTCCGCAAAGGTGCGGGGAGAATGGCTTTGTGTATTGTGTTTACAGGATATTTTGGTTACGATATTTAAAATATTGATATGTTAAGTTTAACTAAATTTGCTAATCAGTTACGTAGGAGCACCTATCTGAGATCTCAGATTGTGCTCTTGATTGACTTGTTTGTGTCGTTTGTAGCATCTGTAGGAGTTTTTTCCATCGTATTCCTTCTGCTGCAGCGTGTTGATTTTGATACTAAGACAATCCTTACATGGCTCATATCTTCTGTCGTAGCATCGGCTGTTTCCTTTATCCTCTTCCGGGTCTATCGTGCGATAATCCGCTACTCGACCTTGAGGGAAATAGGGCGCATCTGCCTTGCGGCACTTGGAAAGGACTTCCTGTTGTGGGTCGGCATGTTGGCATTCTCTTTTTATGGTGTCAGCACCAATCTGCTTTTAGGCATGGTAGCTGTCGATTTTCTGTTGACAGTGTGTCTCTTAGTGTTTGTCAGGGTGGCGATGGTCGTTATTTATGATCTGATGGCCAAAGGTGAGCATCACGACAGGCATATCAAGCGAGTCCTTGTCTATGGCGTAAGTAATAAATCTGCTTCAGTTGTGACAAGACTCCGTGACTCAAAACATTACACAATATTGGGATTCCTGACCCACGGCAAACAGTTCAAGGGTCACCAACTGTCGGGAATGCCGGTGTATTATTTTGATAATGTCGAAGATGTCAAGGCCCTCGCCGATAAATATTATGTCGATGGCATTCTGTTTCCTTATGTGGCTGATGCAAGGGCTGAGCAGGATCAGTTGATATCCTATTGCCGTGAAGCCGGAATGAGGACCTATCTTACACCGGGTATTGATGAGATGACTGATGGAGCAGCCTTGAGCAACTATGTGCGCAAAGTGAAGATTGAGGATCTTCTCGGCCGTCCTGAAATTAAGATCTCGATGAATGAGATCATCGCCAATTTCAACGGTAAGGTCGTGATGGTGACCGGTGCTGCCGGTTCGATCGGTTCGGAGCTTTGCCGTCAGCTTGCCACTTTTGGAATCCGCCAGCTGATTCTCTTCGATAATGCGGAGACACCGCTCCATAATATCAGACTGGAGCTTGAGGATAAATTCCCGACGTTAAATTTCGTACCAGTGATCGGTGATGTCCGTGAGGAATCCCGTCTTGATTTTGTTTTCAGACGGTATCGTCCTCAGATCGTGTTCCACGCGGCGGCCTATAAGCATGTTCCACTCATGGAGGAAAATCCGTGTGAGGCTGTGCATGTCAATGTTGTGGGTTCGCGTCAGGTCGCAGACAAATGCGTTGAATACGACGTGGAGAAAATGGTCATGGTTTCAACCGATAAGGCCGTTAATCCAACCAATATCATGGGTTGTACAAAGCGTCTGGCTGAGATTTATGTCCAGAGTCTTGGTCTCGCAATTGAAAGAGGTGAAGTTAAGGGTCGTACGACGTTCGTAACGACACGTTTCGGCAACGTTCTTGGATCTAACGGTTCTGTCATCCCCCGATTCAGGGAGCAGATCGAACATGGTGGTCCCGTCACGGTGACCGATCCTGAGATCCGCCGCTTCTTCATGACCATCCCTGAGGCATGCCGTCTCGTAATGGAAGCTGCGACATTTGCCACCGGTACTCAGATCTTTGTTTTCGACATGGGTGAATCTGTTAAGATCGCTACTCTTGCCGAACGAATGATCAATCTTGCCGGCCTTGAAGTGGGTAAGGACATAAAGATTGAATACACCGGACTTCGACCGGGCGAGAAACTTTATGAAGAGGTACTTGCTACAAAGGAGAACACTATTCCGACAGAGCATGAGCGCATCTACGTCGCCAAGGTTCGTGCATACGGCTATAAGGAATCGGCTGAGGTAGTTGACAAGCTTGGTGAACTTTCGGTCAAGGTCGATATTCCCCCGATGGTTATTCTTATGAAGAAAACCGTGCCGGAATTTATTTCCAAACATTCGGAATTTGAAAAGTACGATATTAAAGACGCTAAATAAGGTTTGAAAAATTCCAATCACATCATGAATACTCCGTCGTAGTAGCTCTTACTGCGGCGGAGTATTTATTTTTTGATGAATAGGTCTTAAGGTGGTTGTAGTGGGTTGAATTTTAGTTGTAAAAATGGGATATTGAAGCGTATATAATATGAAAAGTGTAGAATATACACTTAAAAGCCACCCCGTTACATTGAGGATGTCAGTCAGACGATGGATTGATTACCCATTTGAAATTTATTTCTGCCTTATAATCTTGGGGATTACAGCAAAATGATTTTACAATAAGATTTGTAGGTATGAAGGAAAAGCACTATCTTTGTTTACCCAAAATTATCTTCCATGAAAGTACTTGCAAAATCCCTATTGATTTCAGCGGCTACACTACTATCGCTCGACGCGATGGCCGCTCAGGAACACAAGTTATGGTACGACAAACCTGCTCAGGTCTGGACCGAGGCTCTTCCGCTCGGCAACGGACGTCTGGGTGCTATGGTCTATGGTAATCCTGCTGCCGAGCAGATTCAGCTCAACGAGGAAACCATCTGGGCCGGTCAGCCGAACAACAATGCCAATCCAGAAGCTCTCGAATGGATTCCGAAGATCCGTCAGCTCGTTTTCGAGGGTAAGTACCGCGAAGCTCAGGATATGGCTACAGCTCATGTGAAGTCAAAGACCAATCAGGGTATGCCTTATCAGCCGTTCGGTGATCTGCGCATAACTTTCCCCGGTCATACGCGTTACGATAACTACTACCGTGAACTCAGCCTCGATTCCGCACGCACGGTTGTGAAATATAGCGTCGATGGTGTCAATTTCACCCGTGAGACATTTGCATCGTTCCCCGATCAGGTGGTGATCACCCGCATCACGGCCGATAAGCCGGGTAGTGTGACGTTCAATGCCGCTCTAACCACTCCTCACCCTGACGTGATGATCGCATCCGAGGGCAACGAGATCACTCTTGACGGCGTCAGCTCCAATCACGAGGGTCTGAAGGGCAAAGTCGAATTTCAGGGACGTGTGACAGCTGTGCCCAAGGGAGGAACAGTCACCTCGCGCGACGGTGTGATTTCGGTTGAGAATGCCGATGAAGCCATAATCTATACCTCGATTGCTACTAATTTCAATGATTACACCGACATTACCGGTGATGAGGTAGCCCGTTCGAAGGAATATCTGTCAAAGGCTCTTCAGAAACCCTACGATGAGGCCAAGAAAGATCATGTGGATTTCTATCAGAAGCAGCTTGGCACATCTACGCTTGATCTCGGTCCGGATCTCTATGCCGATGTCCCGACTGATGTCCGTATTGAACGCTTCAAGGAGACCCATGACAATAAACTGGTGGCCGACTATTATAACTTCGGCCGCTATCTTCTCATAAGCTCCTCGCAGCCCGGCGGTCAGGCTGCCAATCTTCAGGGTATATGGAACGACAAGATGTTTCCGTCGTGGGACAGCAAATATACCTGCAACATCAATCTTGAAATGAACTACTGGCCTTCGGAGGTCACAAATCTCTCGCATCTCAACGAGCCGCTATTCCGTCTGATCAAGGAAGTGAGCAAGACAGGTGCCGAGACTGCAAAAATCATGTATGGCGCGCCCGGATGGGTCCTCCACCACAACACCGATATCTGGCGCGTGACCGGAGCTATCGACAACGCTCCTTCAGGAATGTGGATGAGCGGTGGTGCATGGC
The DNA here is from genome assembly GCF_029056165.1 of Duncaniella sp. Lineage (NCBI taxonomy): Bacteria > Pseudomonadati > Bacteroidota > Bacteroidia > Bacteroidales > Muribaculaceae > Duncaniella > Duncaniella sp. The sequence continues at coordinate 71,721 of NZ_JAIDBW010000012.1, forward strand.
TCTGCCGCCACCTCTGGGAACACTACCTCCACACGGGTGACATCGAATTTCTCCGTGAGGCATATCCGATCATGAAGGGTGCAGGTGAATTTTTCGATGCGACGATGGTCTATGAGCCCGAAAGCGGCATGCTCGTAGTCGCTCCGAGTAATTCTCCTGAAAATGCGCCCAAGGGACACAATGCCACCACAACCGCAGGCACAACGATGGACAATCAGCTTGTGACCGAGCTTTGGAATAATATTATCACCGCTGCAACCATCCTCGACACAGATCAGGAATTTGCTGACCGTCTCAAAAAGCGCGTCAAGGAAATCTCCCCGATGCGTGTCGGAAAGTGGGGACAGCTTCAGGAATGGATGGGCGACTGGGATGATCCGGAGGATAACCATCGTCATGTATCGCATCTCTACGGCATGTATCCCTCAAATCAGATCTCGCCTTACCGCACCCCCGAACTTTTCGATGCGGCACGTACGTCGCTTATTCACCGTGGCGACCCCTCAACAGGTTGGAGCATGGGTTGGAAGGTCTGCCTCTGGGCACGAATGCTTGACGGTGACCATGCCTACAAACTCATTACCGATCAGCTGACACTCGTCCGCAATGAAAAGAAAAAGGGAGGTACATATCCCAACTTCTTCGATGCGCATCCGCCGTTCCAGATCGACGGTAACTTCGGTTGCGTGGCCGGTATCGCCGAGATGCTTATGCAGAGCCATGACGGTTTCATCTATCTGCTCCCCGCACTCCCGTCGGTATGGCCTGACGGAGAGATCACAGGTCTCGTAGCCCGTGGTGGATTTGTCATTGACCTGTCATGGAAGAACGGCAAAATCGAAAATGTAACCATCACATCAACCATCGGCGGCAACTGCCGTCTGCGTACCCTCACACCTCTCAAGGGTAAAGGACTCAAGACTGCCAAGGGTGACAATCCCAACCATCTTTTCGATGTGAACGAGGGTCTTGATCCCATCATCAGCCCGGAAGCCAAGCTTAACACCGTGGATCTGAAGCATACATATCTCTATGACCTTCCCACAAAAGCCGGTGAGACATACGTGCTGACAGGTAAGTAAGCTAATTGACCATTTACCCCCCAATAGGGTATCCCTAAATTAAAATTACGGCTGTAGGGCCTGCGCTTGTGCTGGCCGAGTTTCACACACGATACTCACAATTGCTTGAATTTCGGCCTGCGCAAGCGTAGGCCCTACAGTTCCGGATATTTTGACGCACTGTCATAAATCCATATTCTAATTACCGGTATTTTCTGATAATAGGTATCAGGAAATTTGTTTGCCGGAAGCATCAATCGAAAAAATCTAACAATCGAAAAAAATATCTTTTGCCAATCATGAAAAAATTGAGTCTGCTTCTCTGTATGGTAATAGTAGCCATGACTGCTATCCACGCACAAGATCCTGAAAAGAAAGTATATAAACCGTGGGATAACGGTAAATTGAAAGTATCGGATAACGGTACATATCTTCAGCATGAAAATGGCACACCTTTCTTCTGGATGGGTGAGACCGGATGGCTGCTCCCCGAACGACTTGACCGTTCCGAGGCATCGTATTATCTGAGTGGCTGTCGTGATGCGGGTTATAATGTGGTTCAAGTACAGACCATCAATGGTGTTCCTGCCATAAACTTCTATGGACAGTATTCTCATCCAGACGGTTGGGATTTTTCTGAAATCAACAAGAAAGGTATCTATGGTTACTGGGACCACATGGACTATATCATCAAGCAGGCTGAGAACAACGGTATCTATATCGCCATGGTTCCCATCTGGGGTGGTCTCGTGAAAGCCGGTCTTATGAGTGTCGAAGATGCCAAGGCTTACGGAAAGTTCCTCGCCGAACGTTACAAGGATGCTCCCAATATCATCTGGGTGATGGGTGGCGATGTCAAGGGCGACATCAATCCCGATCAGTGGAACGCCATGGCCACTACCATCAAGTCCATTGACAAGAACCATCTGATGAGCTACCATCCCTTTGGCCGCACATCGTCTATCAACTGGTTCCACAATGCCGACTGGCTTGACTTCAACATGTTCCAGAGCGGCCATCGCCGTTATGATCAGGTCCGTGGTGACGGCGACGACACCGCACAGGCTGCTCAGGCCGAGGACAACTGGCGTTACGTCGAGGCCGGTCTCGCAATGAAGCCCCGCAAACCTATCTTCGATGCCGAACCCTCCTACGAGGAGATTCCTCAGGGTCTCCACGATCCCTCACAGCCTTGGTGGAAAGCTCCCGACGTGCGTCGCTATGCTTACTGGGCGGTCTTTGCAGGTGCTTTCGGCCACACTTATGGTCACAACTCCATCATGCAGATGCTCAAAACTGCCAACAACGGTGGCTACGGTGCCACAAAGACTTGGTATGAGGGCATGAAAGATCCCGGATTCAATCAGATGCAGTATCTCAAGAATCTTATGCTTGCCTTCCCCTTCTTCGAGCGTGTCCCTGATCAGAGCATCATCGCCGGTGAGAACGGAACCCGTTATGACCGCCTGATCGCTACCCGTGGCAATGATTATCTCCTTGTCTATAACTACACCAATCGCCCGATGGAAATCGACCTGACCAAGATTTCAGGCAAGAAGAAAAACGCGTGGTGGTATGACCCGACAAACGGTAACCTCCAGTATATCGGTGAGTTTGACAGCAAGATCACACCCTTCCAGTATGACGGCGGCCACGGAGCAGGCAATGACCGTGTGCTCATCGCTGTCGATTCCGACAAGGATTATATCGGTAAGGATTGGAAGACTCTTCCGACCAGACATTAAAAATATGACATTCTGAATACTTCGGCATAATGCAACGAATATCATTAATTATAATCTCATTTCTGACGACCCTCGGTCTGTGGGCCGGGGTCAGCGTGGGTTCACTGACCGTAGAGGGTCAGGTGAACCCTCTGAGTATAGAGACACAGCATCCGCGTCTGAGCTGGATCATTACATCCAATCAGCGTGACGTGATGCAGACCGCTTATCACGTGCTTGTGGCCAGTTCGCCTGAAAAACTTGCCGCCGGTGAGGGTGATCTCTGGGATTCCGGTCGTGTGGCATCCGATCAGTCCGTATGGGTTGAGTATGCGGGTAAGGAATTGCCTGACAATACACGTTGCTACTGGAAAGTCCGCGTCAGCACCACCCGTGGTGAATCAGCATGGAGTCCGGTAGCGGAGTGGGGCATGGGTATCGTCGGCGAAGGCCATTGGGGCGGTCGCTGGATCGGTTGGGAAGGCCCGTTCAAATGGGACATCGAGGATTCCCATAGCCGCATGAGTTCGCGCTACCTCCGCAAGGAGTTCAACAGCGAGAACAAGGAGATAAAGCGTGCCACCGCCCATATCTCCGGTCTCGGTCTCTATGAACTTTACATCAACGGTGAGAAGGTGAGCGACGATGTGCTTGCTCCTGCTCCCACCGACTACCGTCGGACAACACTCTATAATTCTTACGATGTCACCGATATGCTCAAGGGCAATGGCGAGGCTAATGCCGTGGGTGTGACTCTCGGCAACGGACGTTTCTACACCATGCGTCAGAATTTCAAGCCTTACAAAATCCCGACGTTCGGCTATCCCAAACTGCGCATGAATCTTATCATCGAATATGCCGACGGTACGAAGCAGCGTATCAACACCGATGAGAAGTGGAGTCTTACGGCGGAAGGTCCTATCCGTAGCAACAATGAATATGACGGGGAGATCTATGACGCACAGCTCGAACTCGGTGACTGGACAAATCCCGGTTACGATGATTCAAAGTGGCTCAAGGCACAGCGTGCGGAACTCCCTTACGGCACTCTTCGCGGAGCGCAGTCGCCCAACATGAAGGTGATGAAGACTCTGCAGCCCAAGTCGGTCCGTAAACTCGGTGACCGCTATATGGTGGATTTCGGTCAGAATATGGCCGGATGGGTCAAACTGAACATCGCAGACGTAGCCAAAGGTGATACCGTCGTTATCCGTTACTCCGAGCGTATTTCAGCCGACAGCACTCAACTCGATGTCGAGAATCTGAGAAACGCACAAAGCACCGACCGCTATATCGCATCAGGTATGGAAAAAGGTGTGAAGTGGAGTCCCAAGTTCTCCTATCATGGTTTCCAGTTCGTGGAAGTGTCCGGCCTCAAGGATCTGAAACCGGAGGACATCGTGGCTGAGTTCGTTTATGACGCTCTCCCCGACAACGGTTCATTTGAAAGCTCCAATCCGATCATGGATGCCATCCACCGCAATGCTTGGTGGGGCGTGGCAAGCAACTATAAGGGTGTCCCCGTCGATTGTCCTCAGCGCGACGAGCGTCAGCCGTGGACCGGCGACCACAACATGGGCACATGGGGTGAGAACTTCCTTTTCGACAATGCCAATTTCTATGCCAAGTGGATGGATGACATGCGTGAGTCTCAGCGTGAGGACGGATGTCTGCCCGACATTGCTCCGGCATTCTATAATTACTACACGTCTGACATGACGTGGTCATCAGCCCTTCCCGTGGTATGCGATATGCTCTATGAGCAGACAGGCAATATTCAGCCTATTGTCCGCAATTACGAAGCCATGAAGAAGTGGATGAACCATATCCGTAAGGACTATACCGACAAGAACGGTCTTATAACCGCCGATAAATATGGTGACTGGTGCGTCCCGCCTGAAAGTCCCGAACTGATCCACAGTCAGGATCCGGCCCGCAATACCGATGGAAAGCTTATCGCATCAGCCTATTATTATAAGGTGTGCCAGATGATGGCTAAGTTCGCCCGTCTGCAGGGTCTCGATGCTGAGGCTGAGCAGTGGGAGAAGGATGGTGATGAAGTGCTGGCTGCATTCAACAAGAATTTCCTTACCGTCAAGAAAGGCACATCGCCTGTGACCACTCCCCATATCCTTTACCCCGACAGCATCTTTTACGGAAACAATACAGCTACGGCCAATGTGCTTCCTCTCGCTTTCAATATGGTACCTGAAGAGTATCGTCAGGCTGTGGCCGACAATCTCATCAAGACCATCATCGAGACAAACAAGGGTCATATCTCCACAGGTGTGATCGGTGTCAACTGGCTCATGCGTGAGCTTTCGCGTATCGGCCGTGGTGACGTTGCCGCCATGCTTGCCTCCAATACCTCTTATCCGAGCTACGGTTATGAGATCGGCAAGGGTGCGACAACCATCTGGGAACTCTGGAACGGCGATACTGCCAGCCGTCGCATGAATAGCAATAACCATGTCATGATGCTCGGCGACCATATCAACTGGTATTATCAGGATCTCGCCGGATTCAATCCCCTCAAACCGGGCTACAAGGAAATTCTTCTCAAACCCGATTGGTCAATCCAGCAGATGGACAGTGTCAAGGCCACTTACCGCACTCCTTACGGACTTCTCGGCAGCAGCTGGGTCAAGACACCGATGCATATTGACTGGCGTGTGGAGATACCCTGCAACACCACTGCTGTGCTCTGCGTCCCGACCCCTGACAAGAAGGCCGTAAAGGCTAACGGTATCACCTATCTCCGTTCCGAGGGTAATAACTCTTACTGGAGTGTCGGTTCAGGTATTTATAATCTGGACATCACGGTTGATCCGGGTCTCGGCGATAAGCGCAAGGGGATTCTGAATGATGAATTCCTGTATGAAAGCACATCTTTCCCCGAATGTCACGGCGCGACTATCATCGAGCTTGACAACGGAGATCTCGTGGCAGCTTTCTTCGGCGGAACCAAGGAGCGCAACCCTGACTGTGTGATCTGGGTTTGCCGTAAACCCAAAGGTGCTACCGAATGGACTGCCCCGGAGATTGCAGCCGACGGTGTCTTTGATCTCAATGACCCGACCATCAGCCTTGCTGGTCTCTCAGGCATAAATGCAGAGACAACTCCCGCCACTGCCGGTCCTGTTGGCCCGAATTTCAAGGGTGATATAGCCAATGCACGCCGTAAGGCATGCTGGAATCCCGTGCTTTTCCAGATCCCAGGGTCAAATGAAATCATGCTTTTCTACAAGATAGGATCAAGTGTAGGTGACTGGACCGGTTGGGTGGCACGTTCGACCGACGGTGGTAAGACTTGGAGTCAGCGCGAACCACTCCCCGAAGGTATCCTCGGCCCGATCAAGAATAAGCCTGAATACATCAATGGCCGAATTATCGCTCCGAGTAGCCGTGAGGGTAACGGATGGCATGCATGGATCGAGATAAGCGATGACAATGGTAAGACATGGCGCACCACCGGTCCTCTGCCGAGTGATTCAGCCAAGCGTACGGATCGCACCGAGCTTGAGCCGATATATTCGATTCAGCCGAGTATCCTTCGCCATGCCGACGGACGTCTGCAGATCATCTGCCGCACGCGCAACGCTAAACTTGCCACAAGCTGGAGCAGCGATAACGGTGACACATGGACACCACTTACGCTCATGGATATGCCCAACAACAATTCGGGAACGGATGCCGTGACTATGAAGGATGGCCGCCACGTGCTCATCTACAATGATTTCTCTACTATCGATGGCACTCCTAAGGGAGTCCGTACCCCGCTCTGTGTAGCCGTGTCGAACGATGGACTTCACTGGGACAATATCATCACTCTTGAGGACAGTCCTGTCAGCCAGTACTCCTATCCAAGCATAATTCAGGGTAAGGATGGAAAACTCCATGCAGTCTATACATGGCGTCGGCAGAGAGTGAAATATGCTAAATTAGATCTCTAAAATCATTTCCAATTAAACATCCTATGCGATTTCTTGCAGCAACTATAGCTACTGTCTGCCTGACCTTAGGCATGTACTCCTGCAAATCATCCGGTGAGCGTGCGGATCAACCTGTAGAGGATGATCTGTACGTGTTCACCTCATTCCATGAACCGGCTGACGAAGGTCTCCGCTTCCTCTACAGCGAGGACGGAATCCATTGGGACAGCATTGCCGGTACATGGCTCAAGCCTGAGATCGGAATGAACATCATGCGCGATCCCTCCATCGTAGTCGGTCCGGACAGTACCTATCATCTTGTGTGGACCATAGCTTGGAAGGGTGACACCGGATTCGGCTATGCAAATTCAAAGGATCTTGTCACCTGGAGCGAGCAGCGGCGTATTCCCGCTATGGACTCCATTGCCTCTACGCAGAATCTGTGGGCTCCGGAGCTGTTCTATGATGATGAGAAGGATCAGTTCATGATCATTTATGCATCCTGTGTGGTCGATGCCGGCTTTGATGTCGGTGTCGAGGACGAGAAGAACAACCATCGTCTCTACTATGTCACGACCAAGGATTTCGAGACCTTCTCCGATCCCAAACTCTTCTATGATCCCGGTTTCAGCTGTATAGATGCTGTGCTCGTGAAGCGTGCACCGGAGGATTATGTTATGGTGGTGAAGGACAATACCCGTCCCAACCGTAATATCAAGGTGGCTTTCGCCAAGTCGGCTGAAGGTCCTTATTCCGAAGCTTCCGAACCATTCACGGAATCGTTTACGGAAGGCCCGTCGGTTGTCAAGATCGGTGATGAGTACTATATCTACTATGACACCTATCAGAAGTTCACTTACAGTGCTCATAAGACCAAGGATTTTGTCAACTTTACCGATGTCACTGACAGTGTGAGCGTACCCAAGGATCACAAGCACGGCACCATTTTCCGCGCTCCGCGTTCAGTCGTTAATAATCTAATAGAAGCCTCAAAGAAAAAATGAAACTAACAAGACTACTCCTCATCTCGGCTGCTTTCATGGCGGCTGCAGGGCTTAACGCTGAGGATCTTATCCATTATACCGGGACGAAGCTTTCGAATCCCAACCGTCATGACGGCGGTCTCTCACCGGCCGTAGGTGTACACAATATCCAGACCATGCGTGCCAATCGCCGTTATGATCTCTATTCGCCAAACGAGAATGGCTGGACCTATAACCATCAACCCATGATGGCTTATTGGAACGGAAAGTTCTATATGCACTACCTGTCCAACCCCGTGGATGAGCACGTGGGTGGTGGCCGTACATTGCTCCAGACATCCGAGGACGGCTACAACTGGAGTGCGCCGGAGATCCTTTTTCCGGTCTATCCCGTCCCTGATGGTTTCACTAAGGAAGGAATGGATCAGAAAGCTTCGAATGCGAGTGCCGTCATGCATCAGCGTGTGGGCTTCTATGTCTCCAAATCAGGTAAGTTACTTGCCATAGGTAATTACGGTGTGGCTCTTCATCCGAAAGATGATCCCAATGATGGTAACGGTATTGGCCGTGTAGTGCGCGAGATCTATCCTGACGGCAGTTTCGGACCGATCTATTTTATCTATTACAACCACGATTTCAACGAGAAGAATACCGAATTTCCAAACTATAAGCAGAGCAAGGACAAAGCTTTCCGCGAAGCTTGTGAGGAGCTGATCGCTAATCCGCTCTACCGTATGCAATGGGTAGAGGAGGCTGACAGAAACGACCCGATGATTCCGCTTCAGAAGCCTTATAAGGCATTCAGCTGGTACACACTTCCCAACGGAAATATAGCAGGACTGTGGAAGCACGCGCTTACTTCAGTCAGCAAGGACGGCGGCAATACTTGGTATGAACCTGTGGAACGCGCCAAAGGCTTCGTCAACAGCAATGCGAAGATCTGGGGTCAGAAACTAAGCGACGGAACGTATGCCACGGTCTATAATCCGTCTGAATTCCGCTGGCCTCTCGCCATTTCGCTTAGTGGTGACGGCCTTGATTATAAGACCCTTAATCTTGTCCACGGTGAAGTGCCTCCGATGCGCTATGCCGGTCAGTACAAGTCATTCGGTCCGCAGTATGTGCGCGGTATTCAGGAGGGCAACGGCACTCCTCCCGACGGTGACCTTTGGGTGACATACAGTGTCGGCAAGGAAGATATGTGGGTGGCACGTGTCCCTGTTCCGGTCGAACTGGTGGCTACTGCTCATGCCGATGAGAATTTCGCCGATTTCAAGAATCTTTCCGACCTCACGATGTGGAACATCTATTCACCCGTATGGGCTCCCGTGTCGCTTGAGGAGAAGGATGGAAAGACTTGGCTGACGCTGGCCGATAAAGATCCTTACGATGTTTCCAAAGTCGAGAGGAAGATACCCCCCACACGCGAGCTTTCGGTGGAGTTTGACCTTATGGCCGAACAGAATGACCACGGAACGCTGATGATCGAATTCGTTGATGACGAGGGTACGGCTTGTGCCCGTCTCGATCTCACTCCCGACGGTGAATTTCGTTCAAAAGGAGGTGCCCGTTACGGCAAGATCCTTAACTATGAGCCGGGCAAACCCTATCATGTAAAGGTAGATCTTACGCTCGACAACCGCAATTCGACCGTCTATGTGAATGGTGAAAAGAAGGCCACACGTATGCTTTTCGCTCCTGTCAAGGAGGTTGAGCGTGTGGTGTTCCGTACAGGTGCTCACTCGACTTTCCCTAATGTTGACACCGAGGCCGATCAGCATAACGATATGCCGCGCGCCAACGATGTCGATAAGGAAGCTGTCTATCGTATCGCTAATTTCAAAAGTTCGTCGCGTGACGCCGACGGAACTGCTTCAGTGTTGAAATATGATGATTTTGCGCATCATGTCGATTATTTCAACGAAATGGAGGATGAGAATATCGTTCAGGCTATCCCCAACTCTCAGTCGTCCGAATGGATGAAGGAAAACATACCTCTCTTCGAGTGCCCCGACGAGGACATGGAGGAGATGTATTATTACCGTTGGTGGACGCTCCGCAAGCATATCAAGGACACTCCGGTAGGCTACGGTATGACTGAATTTCTCGTTGACCGCAATTATGCCGACAAGTACAACCTTATCGCCTGCGCTATCGGCCATCATATCTATGAGAGCCGTTGGTTGAGAGATCCTAAGTATCTCGACGGTATCATCAACACTTGGTATCACGGCAATGACGGCGCACCGATGGAGAAGATGATGAAGTTCAGTTCATGGAATCCCGATGCCGTCTATAACCGCTATCTCGTCAACGGTGATTTCGATGCCCTTGCAAAGATGTATCCTGACCTCAAGGCCGAATATGCTCGCTGGGAGGAAAGCCACCGTCTGCCCAACGGCCTCTACTGGCAGGGCGATGTGCAGGACGGCATGGAGGAGAGCATCAGCGGTGGCCGTCGCAAGCAGTATGCGCGTCCCACCATTAACTCTTATATGTATGGCAATGCCAAGGCTCTCGCCGCTATAGCCGGAAAGCTTGGTAAGATGGATGAGCAGGAATATTACGAGAAGAAAGCTGAGGAGATCAAGAATCTCGTGCAGACACGTCTGTGGAACACGGATCACGCTTTCTTCGAGACTGTCCGTGGCGATACCTGCGCTCAGGTACGTGAGGCCATCGGATTCATTCCTTGGTATTTCAATCTTCCCGACAAGGGTGTCTATGACGAGGCTTGGCTTCAGATCAATGATGAGAAGGGTTTCTCCGCTCCTTACGGTCTGACCACCGCCGAACGCCGTCATCCGGAATTCCGCACTCACGGTGTGGGTAAGTGTGAATGGGACGGTGCGATCTGGCCCTTTGCAAGCGCACAGACCCTTACAGCCCTTGCAAATTATCTTAACAATGAGGAAAATCCTGTTGTGAACGACAGCACTTACTTTGCGCAGATGAAACGCTATGTCGAGTCGCAGCATCACCGTGGCCGTCCCTACATCGGTGAGTATCTTGATGAAGTGACCGGCTATTGGCTCAAGGGTGATCAGGAACGCAGCCGTTACTACAACCACTCGACTTTCAACGATCTTGTGATCACCGGTCTCGTGGGTCTGCGTCCGCGCAATGACAACACTGTCGAGGTCAATCCGCTTATCCCCGAAGGTGAATGGGATTGGTTCTGTCTTGACAACGTGCCTTACCACGGACGCAATGTGACCATCCTTTGGGATAAGGATGGTCAGCACTACCACAAGGGTAGCGGACTGAGAGTCTATGTCGATGGTAAGGAAGTCGGTCATTCTCCGCGTCTCGAACGCATTGTCTGCGAGGATGTCCTTTAATTAAGTCGCATTATAAATAAACTTGTGAGATTATGAGGCAGATATTATATATTGCATTACTGCTTCTCGCATCTCTTTCATGCGGGGCACTTGAAGTGACCCGCATGACTTGTGAGATGTCGGATTCTCCGCTTGCCATACCGACAGCGTCGCCACGCTTCGGATGGCAGCTTGCAGGAGATAACGGAGCCAAGCAGAGTGCCTACCAGATCGAGGTTTTTGCTGAGAAGGGAAAGAAATCGGTCCGCGTGTGGAATTCGCAGAAAGTACCTTCGTCGCGTAGCCAGCTTGTAGCCTACGCCGGCCCTGCGCTTGAACCTATGACCCGCTATACATGGCGCGTGAAAGTGTGGGATGAGAAGGGTAAGGCTTCTGCATGGAGTTCGCCTGCGGAGTTTCGTGTCGCGCCTGCGGGTGATTTTCTGACCGGTGACTGGATCGGAGCTGTTAGCTATGAGCAGGCAGCCCTCCCCGAAGGTCGCGGTTACACCTATGACAAATGGAAGATCCCCGAAGTCAAAGAGGCTTGGGAGCGTGTGGATTCGATGACAAACCGCAGTATCCTGCTCCGCACGGATTTTGACTTGCCAAAGAAGGTGGCCGACGCAACTGTCTATGTCTGCGGTCTCGGTCACTACGAACTTTCGATCAACGGACGCAAGGTCGGCGACGGTGAGTTCACACCTCTCTGGAGTGACTATGACAAGACGGTCTATTTCAACACCTACGATGTCACCGGTATGGTCCGCGAGGGTGAGAATGCGATGGGTGTGCTCCTTGGCAACGGTTTCTACAACGTGGTCCGCGGAAGCCGTTACAGCAAACTCCTTGTGGGTTTCGGCCCTGAGACACTTTGGCTGAAAATGGTCATCAACTATACCGACGGAAGCTCGGAGGTGATAGCTACCGGTGATGATTGGAAGTATGATCTGAGTCCCATCACTTTCCATTCGATCTATGGTGGAGAGGACTATGATGCGCGTCTCGAACAGCCGGGATGGAACATGGCAGGTTTTGATGATAGCAAATGGCATCCGGTGGTGGTGCAGCGTGCTCCTAAAGGAAAGCTTACCCCCCAGATGGCTCCTCCCGTCAAGATCATGGAATATTTCCCGGTCAAGAGCCGTCATAAACTCACTCCGGAAGAAGTGGCTGCCGCTACTAAATCGACTAAACGCACTGTCGATCCGTCCGCTATCCTCCTCGATATGGGGCAGAATCTTGCCGGATTCCCTGAAATTACGCTTCAAGGTAAGCCCGGACAGAAAGTCACTATGGTGATGAGCGAGGGTATTACTGATGAGAATGCGGCAAATCAGCGTCAGACAGGTCGTCAGCATTACTACACATATACTTTACGCAGCGACAAGCCGGAGACATGGCATCCGCGTTTCTCTTACTATGGTTTCCGCTACATTCAGCTTGAAGGAGCGGTGTTCCCCGGTGAGCCTAATCCTGACGGTCTGCCTGTGGTAGAGGATATAAAATCCTGTTTTATCTATAACTCAGCGGCCGAAGGAGGAGAGTTCGAATGTTCGAGTCCTGTACTTACAGCGGCTCATAAGCTGATCCGCAACGCTGTCAGAAGCAATATGCAGTCAGTCTTTACCGACTGTCCCCACCGCGAGAAACTCGGATGGCTCGAACAGGTTCATCTCAATGGTCCGGGTCTCCTTTATAACTATGACCTGACATCTTATCTTCCCAAGGTGCTACGCGATATAGCCGACAGTCAGCGGCCCAACGGCATGGTGCCGACCGTAGCCCCGCAGTATGTGATTTTCGAATGGGAGGGAATGGAAGGCTTCGCAGAGTCGCCCGAATGGGCTGCAACGCTGATCATAGCACCGTGGATGTATTATGAAACTTATGGAGATGACAGTCTTATAAGCGAATACTATCCCAATATGGTGGCCTACGTGGATTATCTCGCCACGCGTGCCGAGGACAATCTGCTTGATTTCGGTCTCGGTGACTGGTATGACTACGGTGATTTCCGTGCCGGATTCTCACGCAACACTCCTGTCGGCCTCGTGGCCTCGGCGCAGTACTATATGGATCTGATATATATGGTCAAGGCTGCCGAACTCCTCGGCAAGACGGATGATGCCGCCCGCTTTGCAGCTCTTGCAGAGAAAGTGAAGGAGTCGTTCAACCGCAAGTATTTCGATCCAACCACCAATGATTACGGTACAGGCAGTCAGGCGTCCAACGCACTCCCGCTTTTCCTCGGCATGGTGCCTGATGACAAGCGTCAGTCTGTGATCGATAATCTCGTGGGTGATATCCGCGAACACGGCACACGTCTTACCACCGGCGATGTCGGTAACCGCTATCTTTTCCGTGCGCTTGCCGACAATGGTCTCGACTCGCTGATGTATGAGATGCACAATCACTATGACACTCCGGGCTACGGTTTCCAGCTCCAATATGGTGCGACTACTCTTACCGAGCAGTGGGATCCGCGTCAAGGTTCGTCATGGAATCATTTCATGATGGGACAGATCGATGAATGGTTTTTCCGTTCGCTTGCAGGAATAAAGACAGATTTGTCGAGTCCCGGTATGCAGCATCTCGTAATCAAGCCTTCGGTAGTAGGTGATCTTACGAGTGTGCGCGGTCGCACGGCTACGCTTTACGGTGATGTCGAGGTTGCATGGGCTCGTGCAGGTGATGATTTCAGCATCAATATCACTCTCCCGGCCAATGTGACTGCTGATGTATTCTTGCCCGGAAATAGCGAGCCTGTGGCCGTATCGTCGGGCAGACATACATTGTCATCTAAAATTAAATAACCACCTTATCTATATAGGTTCATGAAAACAAGAAGTATAATTTTCGGGGCTATGCTTGCTGCACTCCCCGCACTTGCCCAAAATACGTTTGAGAACCAGTTCCGCCGTCCGCTCGGTGATGTGCTGACTGAAATCGGCGAACGTTTTCAGGTAAAACTGAAATATGACATTGATACTACAGGACTCGTGCTTCCCTACGCGGATTCACGCATACGCCCCTACTCGGTAGAAGAGTCACTGACAAATGTTCTTGTCCCGTTTGACTTTAAATTTGTCAAGCAGAACGATAAGACCTATAAGCTCAAACGCTATGAATATCCACGCCGCACCGAAGCCGACGGACGTAAGCTCATAGCTTGGCTCAACTCTCTCTATTCCGATAAAGGCTCATGGGAACTCCGCCGCGACTCCGTGAAGCGTCAGGTAAGGGAATATCTCACTATTGATGATGCCCTCGCACAGCGGGTGGATGCCAAGCCGGTCTTCTCGAAGATCAGAAAGTTTGACGGTTATACGGTTCAGAATTTCTATCTTGAGACTCTTCCGGGACTATATGTATGCGGTTCGATCTATGCCCCGACAACCAAGGGTAAACATCCGCTCATCATCTGTCCTAACGGACATTTCGGCAACGGACGTTACAACGAGGCGCAGCAGCAGCGTCTGGCCACTCTTGCCCGCATGGGTGCTATCTGCGTCGATTATGACCTCTACGGCTGGGGTGAATCGGCCCTTCAGGTCGGGAGCGAAGGCCATCAGACTTCAAAGGCACAGGTTGTGCAGGCTCTCAACGGCATTTCGATCCTTGATTTCATGATTGAACGTAAGGATGTCGATACGGAGCGCGTCGGTGTCAACGGCGGTTCAGGCGGCGGTTCGCAGTCCGTACTGCTTTCCGTGATCGATCCGCGTTACACGGCTGCATGTCCCGTGGTGAGTCTCTCGTCCTATTTTGACGGAGGCTGTCCCTGCGAGAGCGGTATGGCCATAATGCGTGCCGGTGACGGAACTTGTAACGCAGAACTTGCCGCTGCTTTTGCCCCGCGTCCGCTTTGCCTTGTTTCCGACGGTAAGGACTGGACGAATATCACACCTGAAAATGAATATCCCTACATCAAGCGTATCTATGGCTTCTATGATGCCGCCGATAAGGTTACGAACGTCCATCTTCCGAATGAGGGACATGACTTCGGCCCGAATAAGCGTCAGGCAGTCTATGATTTCTTTATAGAGACATTCGGTCTTGACAGATCGAAACTCGACGAGTCTAAAGTGACCATTGAATCTCACGATGCTCTCAAGAGTTTCGGCCCGAACGGCGAGAATATGCCTGCAAATGCTATCCGCCACAATCCCTGACGTCATTATAGCATAAACTGAACTGCCGGATATACGGCTGCATATTTATGCAGTCCGCATATCCGGCAGTTTGCTGTTTGGTGAGGTTCAGTCAGTCAGGATTACTATTTGCCATAAATCATTGTTCTTTCTGCATGACTTTTCCCGTAATGGCGCAGACACATGAATCTGACCATACGTTTTCAGCCGTCTCGATCATGTCGATTATGGTATAGATCGGGAGAATTATACCCATGATTCCGACATTGGCACCGATACCCGACATGAGTGATAGCGTCAGGAAATAGCAACCCATCGGGACGCCGGCGTTTCCGAATGCTGCAAAAACGGAGATGAGCAACCACACCAGCATGGCAGGTAGGGAGGTCGCTATGCCGTTGTTCTGCATCACGAAAAGCGATGTGACGAGTATGAATGTCGCGCATCCGTTCATGTTGACCGTCGTACAGATAGGAAGGACGAAACGAGCCACTTTCGGATTGATTCCAAGACGTTTTTCTGCATTCTCCATCGTTACGGGTAGTGTTGCAGCTGAACTTTTCGTGAATAGAGCCATCATTACGGCCGGCATCATTCCGCGCAGTGTCTTTATTGGATTGAGTCCTTTTATGAGCAGGAATATGGGTAACACGATGAAGAATTGACTGCAATTGGCCACAAGGATCACAAGGACATATTTGCCAAGCGAATCCAGCATCACTCCGCCTCCCACCTGCGCGGTCAATTGAGCTGCAAAAGCGACTATGCCGAGTGGCAGAACAGCAATTAACCATCGGATAAGCATGAAAAGGAGTTCCTGAAGTCCTGAGAGTCCGTTCAGAAGTGAACGTTTGGGCTGAGTGTTGGGCATTTTTGACAAAGCTATGCCTACCGCGAAACATATAAGCAGGAGTGCGAGCACATTGCCGTCGAGAAATGGTTTGACAATATTGTCGGGGATTACCGACATGAGATGGTCAGCGTATGAGAAGCTTACACTGTCATCTGCAACAGCATTTTCAGCACTTATCGTTCCGGCAGGAAGATTACCGGGGGCGACAATCAGATAAAGCCCCAATCCGACAGCGGCGGCAGCTGTGGTCGTGAGCAACGTATAGGTGAGGGTGGTACGGAACATGCGTCCCATCTCACGGCTACCGCCAAGCGATGCGAGCGTTGTGATGACGGCGAGTACGATTGTCGGTACTGCAAGCAGACGGAACAAGCGGGTGTAGATCGTGGCTATAAAGTTCATGACGGTATCCACACTGTCAATACGCAGCAAGCCGATACCTACGCCGATTATCA
The DNA here is from genome assembly GCF_029056165.1 of Duncaniella sp. NCBI lineage: Bacteria > Pseudomonadati > Bacteroidota > Bacteroidia > Bacteroidales > Muribaculaceae > Duncaniella > Duncaniella sp. The sequence continues at coordinate 88,203 of NZ_JAIDBW010000012.1, forward strand.
GCGCAAAAAGCCATATTATTATCTGATTCTTTTTCATAGTGATGAATAGATGAATGCGAATGCAAAAATAATCTATTCTTCAGAGATAAGCAAAGATGCGATTCTGTAGAGATAGTTTTTGACGCATAAAAACCGTTCGGATGACTTATGTCCAAAAACTATTCTGCCCGTCATGATCATCACCTTTGACCATAACGGGCAGAATTATGTTGTAGAAATCCAAGACTATGGAAAACTTACAGTTTCTTGAAGTAATAGACTGTAGTCTTGTCAGCGGATTGCAGGTTGTAGTCACCGGAGATCTTTGTTGATTTGCTGATCACTGTAGCTTCGCCTGATTTGGGATTGTAAGCCGTGATGCTGTACTTACCGGGGGGGAGGGTGAGCGGGATTTCGTTCGCGCCCTGCGAATAGATGATCGCACCGTCTTTGCTTCCGAGGATCTTGAACTCGTCGCTTCCGGAATTGATGATATTCATTCCGGCTGCTGAAGTCAGGAACGATGTGTCCTTGACGGGGATTCCAGCGAGAGAGCCTCCTCCCATGAACACAGCCCATGCCATGTCGGGGTAGTTCTGTGCATAGTAAGTGACGGCTTTGTCGGGATACTTTGAACGGTATTCGCTCACGGCCTTGTAGGCTTCGTTGAATGTCACCTTGCCGACTTTCATCTTGCGGGCGTGTTGGCGAGGAGCAAGGTTCTTTCCGCCTTCAGGCGCGTAAGTACCGTCGGTGTTGTAGTGCCAGTAACGGATATCGATAATATCGACAACATCGGCATACTTAGGATTGGCAAGAATGGCATCCTGAACATCCTTTGTGGTGCTGAGTGCGATTTTGGCATCCTTGCCTGTTTCCTTCTCCCATGCGTCGATCTCGTCGAGCCAGAATTCAACGAAGTGCTGCGGACCGGTGAACTCAGCACTGATCAGATGGATCACGTTGGGATCATCCGCGAAATTGTCAAGATTCATGCGGATGAAATTCTTGTGGAGTTCACGGCGGACGGGATGATTCACGTCATAGAACATATCGGCTACGAAGATGCGTTTGTCACCTGCGAACGGCACGGGTTCAGGGAAGTCGGTAGAGTTGATGTTGTTGGTCGAACGCCAAGGCGAATCAACCCAGTGCGCACCGGCTTCGAGGATGTTGTGCTGGAAATAGTGTTCGTTGAAGAGCACACGACCGGCCTCCGCACCCTTGTCGGCAAACTCACCGAGACGACTCCAGTACCATGCGTTGGGGCGGGTGAGATCATACTTGCTGAGACCATCCCAAGCCGTACCTTCACCGCTACGGGCGAAAGGTTGCTCATAGAACGGGGCCCAGACATCACCGTCGCGGCGGCGGATGCGTTCGTGGTCGTCACGGCGGCGTTCATACCAGAGACCATAATTATGGTCAAGCACCGTAATATCCTTTTCAACCATGTATGTGATGGTGGAGTCGATGCGGTCAGTGACTCCGAGACCCTCGCGTCCGGGGACGAAGCGTGTCACGTGAGGTTTGGCTTTCGGGAGATAGTTATAGCGTATCTTGCCGTTCCACCAAGGCACTTCCTGACGTCCGCCTGTCATCACCGCACCGTCGATCACGAGACGTCCGTCAGCGATTTCGTAGGTCGGGACTACTTTGGCAGGAGTTTTGTCGGCCTTGATCTTGAGGTCATCGACGCTTTTGAGCCCGGTAGGATCGACAGAGGCGGTGAAGGGGGCTTCCTCAATCCATTTTTCAAGTGTGAGACGCGGGATATATGCCTCTTTTGCAAGCTCCATAGCCGCCTCGACAGTCGGGCTGCTCGTAGCGTTCGTAGCACGTGGAAGAATGCGCGACTGGCTTTCGGGCACATCTTTACCGAGACGTTCGGCAAGCTGTGCGTAGAAAAGGCTGCGCGGCTGCACATGATTGTTGGATTGTGCCCATTCACCGTCGCCTGAGAACTGTGCCCAGCAACCGTAAGCAGCATTGACAGCATCAGGAGCAGGGGTGTAGCACTCGATTTCGGCCGCAGTACACTGCCAGAACATTGAATTACCTGTGTTCCAGCCCGCGCCGTTCTTGTCCTGACCGAGATTCTTGAACGTAAGGTTGTTGCCGTCGATATTAACGACATCAAAGAGCAGGCCGGGCGACCACGCATCCACCGATCCGCTGAAGCCGAGCGATTCGTCGGCATCACACTGCACGAATGCATTAGGCCCGGGAGCTATGAAGCCGGCTGAAAAATCGTTGATACCGTTCTTGGAGTAGCAACGCTGGAAGAGGTTCTGCTGACCGAGAGTCTGGAACACTGCACGACGCATACCACCGATCTCTGAAACGGGATCTGTAGCCTTGCAGTCCTCGACAGTGATCTTCGAAGCGGTGGCCTGAAGGATGACTGCGCTACCTGCAAAGTGACGGAAATCAACCTTCCTTACCCAGCAGTTCTCGGCATTCGCTATCGAGATACCGTCCCAGCAGTGATCCTCGTCCTTGGGATAGAGCTTATTGTAGTCCGAAATGAGAGTCATGTTCTCAATGCCGACATCCGATATGCGGCCTGTCCAAGAGTAGGGGAGGATCTTGGTGTCGGCCCATTCGCTGTCGAGTGCCATGGTGACCGGAGCGTCGAGCGTGAGCTTACCGCCCGCTGCGTCAGTGACCGTGCGGTCCCAGCGCATGTCAATGTCAGTCGGTTTCCATGAGATCGCACTGATTCCACCGCCGAAGATGTCACATCCCATTTCCTTGATCCATTCAGCCGTGGAAGGACGGAGAATGAAAACCCGGTCACCTTTATGGACCGAGGCTGTGGAGTTGACACCTATTTTCGATGAATTGACCGGAACGTAGGTATCGGTAATGGAAATGGTATCGCTCACAACCGGGTTGAAGATACCTTCGACATAGATGAGCGCACCGCGGTCAGGACCGGTCTTTTTGATCACGGTAGCCGTTTCGGAGCTTCCGCGGAGCACCACTCCGGAAGCCGAAATACGCAGGGCGGTAGCTATTTCAAATTCACCCTTGTCGAGCAACACCGCACCGCGGAATCCATCCTTGTCCAGCGGCAGTGAGGCTATATGGTCGATGGCACGCTGAATACGGGCAGAGTTGTCGCCTGCCTGCCACGGAACGAAAATCGCATTGCCGACATTCGGGATGGCTACCTCCGAATTGCGGTAACCGCATGTGGAATAGTCCAGAGTACGGTTGCCACGCGCGTCGGTCACATAGCTTATCTTGCCGTCTTTAACCGACAGCGGAAACTCTGCATGGACAGCGAATGCCATCAGCGAGACCAGACCTGCGGATAAGAACTTCTTATACATAATACTTTGATAATGTTTGGTTGGTTTCTGTCAGGATGCCGGGACGGATCAGATCTTACCTCCGCGTGCCTTGATGCGCTCGTACCAAGCCTCGCGCTCCTTCGTGAGGTCATAGCCGCGCTTGGTGAGATAATTGTTGATGCGGCCTTTGTACTTGCCGAACACCTCATGCTTCTTGTTGGAAGTTTCGGCATCCATAGCGAGTTCGCGCGCTTCGATGAGCCATGCCATGATCTGCGCCTTCTCCTCGTCGGTGAGTGTGGGGATCATGTCGAGGTGGGAATCGTAGGTGACTTTCACTACACCGTAGGTCATGCCGTCCTTCACATCTACTATCTGTTCGGGGGTGAGATAGAGCGAGAGATCGGCGGGAAACTCGAAGTGGCAGCGGTAAAGGGCGGCATCCTTCTCGTTTTGCGCGGCCTGAATGGCCTGATTCTTGGCTTCGCCGGTCAGACTGTCCTTTGCGGCTTTCACTTTTGCATCGCGGACAGTGTAGATGTCGTTGAGCTTGAAATAGCGGTTGGCGATGATGTTGGTCACATCTTTAGCCTTATTTTCATCGTTGATGCCGAGTTTATCGACGATTTTCTGCGAACGTCCGACGATAGACTGGACGTAGGCCGGATCGCGTCCCTCGGAGTTGAGCTCTACAGCTCCCGCGCTCAGAGAGAGCGCGGAGAGCAGCAGGGCAAATATACAAGTTCTGTTGAATTTCATGATTCAGTGAACGGTAATGAAATTATTTTGTGGTATTGCTTGACGTTTTTTCTTACATCAGCTTGCCTTTTGCAGCAAGAGTGTCGTAGTTGTTGCGGAGATCTGTCCAGTCGATGCGGAGCTTGGTGCTGATACCGTTGATATACTTCTCGATGTTGGTATATCCGTCGCCGGTGCAGTCACCGTTGGCATCGGAGGGATCTTTGGGATCAAGACCGTTGGTGATTTCCCACTCGTCGGGCATACCGTCTTTGTCAGTATCGATGTAGGGTGTACCCTTGTATTCGGGATAGCCGCCCATCTGCATGGGATCGGTGATGATACCTACTTTGTAGGAATCCTTCGGGAGACGGCGATATTTGAATGATCCGTCCTCCGCGCGCGATTTCTCAGCCAGACCTGAAGTGTCGCCGTTGTACTTGGGAGCAAGTTTCTCATCGTAGTAGGGGACACCGGTGCGTACTTCCTCGATGATGCGCTCGTCGATGATGTCGCGGGTAGGGATTGTCGCGCCGACATTTTTCAGGATAAAGTCGTAGGCATCGTCAGCCGAAGTGATGCGGACGTAAGGCATTTCAAACGGAGTTTTCGAGCGCATGTAGTCGGTGAACTCGCCGGTGTCGGGATCAGATTCGATCTGGATGCCGCCGGCCCAGTTGTCAGCCGAGATTTCGGGGAAACCTTCCATCACGTTGCCCTCGGCATAGACGCGGCCATAGACCTTGTGGTCGAGTTTGCTTCGGCCGGCTTCAGGTTTGAGGATACGGTGGCTGAGGTTGCCTTCCTTAGGAGTGGCGGGACCGGGCTTGTAATAGTTGTTGATCATATTGAACTTGGCGGTGTAGTCGCCACCGTCCGATGAACGGTGTACCCAGTTGAACACGACATTGTTGACGAAGTTGAACACGCCGTTCCAACCGATCGAAGGATTACGGCCTGAGTTGCTGGCCCAGAGGTTGCGGGTGAACATGTTGTTCTCGCCGCCGAGGGTCGAACCGAAAGCGTGGTTGTAGGTGTCGAGAGCCTTTGCCGAAATGGAGTTCTGAATGGTGACATTGACTGTCGGGAGTTTCAGTTCAGTGGTCTCATACTGACCCTCGCTCGGATCATACATGTGACGGTAGAAGGAGATATTTTCGTCGAGACCCCACTCGGCCGAGCAGTGGTCGATCATGATATTGCCGACAGGATTACCGCCGAAAGAGTCCTCGCGGTTGTGGGCGCGGGTGTCGCCACGACGGAAGCGCATGTGGCGGATCACCACGTCGTGCGTATCCACTTGGAACGATTCACCGGCTATGCAGACGCCGTCGCCGGGTGCTGTCTGACCAGCGATGGTCACGTAGGGGGCGCGGACATAAAGAGGTGTCTTGAGGTTGATGATACCGGAGACGTTGAACACGATGATGCGCGCTCCGCCTTGTTCGCAGGCTTCGCGGAACGAGCCGGGACCGCTGTCATTGAGGTTGGTGACGGTGATCACCTTGCCTCCACGTCCGCCGGGAGAGTACATGCCGCCTCCTTCCGCGCCGGGGAATGCGGGGATGGGTGCTTTGACGAGATCATCGGGACGCGAAGCCCAAGGCACATACGGACGGCCTTCACGTGCTTCTTTCTCGACAATCGGTTTGGCAACGGCCCATGCGGAGTCAGCATGTTCGCGGGCCGCAGTTATCATGACGCGATAGTCTTCCTTACATTCAGGGGTGAGCTGCGGATACTGGGCCATCATTGTCGCGGGGACAGTCATCATGGCTGCCACTGCCCATGTTGTAATTTGACGGTTCATTGTTGGTTTGGATTGTAATAGATTGGATTATTGATTAGGAGACATTTTGTCCACTTACATTAGACCGGAAAGTCACTCTGTGGTTTAAGGAGTTATATCTTAAAATAGTGTTAAAAAATCGTGGGGAATATCGGTTAGTTCATCCCTTTATTCCCCACGATAATTATGTCGGGTTACTGTATTATTCAGCGAGGGGGTCGAATGTACCCTGAGCACCGCCGTTTGCAACGTTATTCCATCCGATAGTCTGCTCGATGGTCGGGTTGGCTGTCATAGCACCGTATGAGAGACCGGGGAAATAGTAGTTGGGACGGAAGTCCATGTAAAGTTGCTGATGATCGGAATTGTAGCTGTCACCCTTCTTTGCCTTGCGTTCAAGATAGGTGTTGTACCACTCGGCAAGGGTGGTGAGCTGCGGTTCGAGTTCGTTGCGATAGTCGATGGCTGCGCAGCGCTCCACGTCCTTGAGAGGATCGGGGTTAGAGCCGTCGCTGCCCCACTTGTCACCGCCGAGACCACCGTTGTATTTCTCCTGAACACAGAATTCCATGTTCTCACGACGGGTACCGTTGAGAGGTGCGAAGCCGAGATAGCTGCAGGTGTTGCCACCCCAGCCGGTTAGCTTCCATGTTGCGGGTGCGCCGGGAACTGTTCCCTGACCGCCGTCAAAGAGCATCCAGCGACGGAGATCGTCGAAACGCTTGCCCTCGTAGGCAAACTCGATCTGACGTTCGTAGAGGATAGCTGCCATACAAGCTGCCTCGTCAGAGGCGAGGTTTGCCTGAAGACCGCAGTCACCGGTATAGCCTACGCGTCCGCGGACTTTCTTGAGTTGCTCAACAGCCACGTCGGGATGACCTGCCTGACAAGCTGCCTCGGCATAGTTGAGGACAACTTCAGTGTAGCGAAGCTCGATGTTGGGAGCAGCAGAGAACTTGAAGCCGTTACCCTGTGAGAATACATATCGGTAGCCGCTCATGACATGGAGGTCATCGGTTTTCTTACGGATATACATACCCTTGACATTACCGAGGAGACCGTCGGGGCCGTAGGTATCACTGTTCTCGATGTTGGCGCGGTCCTCAGCCTTGGTGTACCATACATAGTTCCAGAGCTGATAGTTGACACCTTCGTAGGGATAGTGACGCTCAGCGTTTACAGCATCACCTTCGAATGCCCAACATACGCCGGGGAAAGCGAATGTGCGGTAGAAACGCGGGTCGCGGTCAAGGAAGGGCAGATCTTTGTTGTAGGAGATATCAGAAGGATTCAGAACGGTATAAGAGTTGTAGCTCGACGGGCGTTTACCATCCTTCATCGGGAAGAGGTCAACGATATCTGCCGAGGGGGTCTTGCCGCCGCCACCGAAACTGTTGGAGGGACGGATACCATTCTCCCATACATTGTTCTTGGAGTAGTCGGGAGTACCGCCTGAGGCGATGGTGTTGTACTGAGCGAACCAGATAGCTTCAGGATTAGCTTCAGAAGCACCTTCGATAAAGATCTTTGCCCAGTTTGAGGCATTTGTGCCAGGATTGTTCTCGTAGGCAAGATAGTTACCATATCTGTTGATCTCAGGGATGGCCTGCTGGAAGAACTTGTAGGCATCCTCCCAGCGGCTTCTGTCGTTTGCACGATTGAAGAGCGGGCTTGCATAGAGAACCATGAGGCGTCCTTTGAGAGCGAGAACGCTTGCCACAGTCGGACGGCCATATTCGTAGTTGTTTTGACCTGCAACCTTACCGTCGAGATAATTAGCGGCAATGTCGAGATCCTGCATGATGAAGTCATAGGTCTCCTTGGTAGATGAACGGGGCGCACCTTTCTGGGGAACGGGATCGAGGACCTCAGTAATGATGGGGATACCGCCGTACCAACGGAACATCAGATAGTAACACCAAGCACGGAGGAAATGAGCCTGACCGAGGAACTCTGATTTGTATTGCTCGCTGAGTGAACTGTTGGTGACACCATTGATGAAGTCATTGATGTCGCGGATACGACCCCAAGCCGAGTTACGGATCTTGTCGGCCTGTCCCTGAAAGAAGTCAAGCACACCGTTGGTGTTGGATGTAGCCGAAAGTTCGATCTGAGGATTGACGAAAGAGCCGAAACCACTGTATTCCTCAGTACTCTTGGCCATATCGTCAGCCTCACCGGAACTGGGGGCGGAGAAAGGCAGAGCACCGTTGTAGTGATACGGGAGAGCGAGCATGTAGAGGTCTTGGAGACGACCGTTTGCTCCTTCAGGATAGTTGTATGCCTCAGGTGTGGTCGAATCGTAGTTCTTCATATCCTTCATGAAGTCGTCGGAACATGAAGCGAGAGCCAGACACGCTGCGGCAGTTACGATATATGATTTGAATTTCATTGTGATTTGATATTAGAATGAGAGGTTTACACCGACGGTGAATTTGCGGAGGTTAGGATAGTTGCCATAGCTTCCTGCCATCGGATTCATGAAATGATCGGGGTAGGGATTATAGAAGTTCAGGAGGTTCTGGGCAGTAACATTGAAACGGGCAGAGTTGATGCCGACAACCTTGGTGAACTTAGAGGGGATAGAGTAAGCGAGTGTCAGACGGGTGAGGCGGACACTTGCTGCGCTGACGCGCCAGAAAGTAGAAGCTGTGCTGTTGATGCTCCAGTTGGGGTTGGGGTAGAAAGCATCGCGGTTTGCTTCGAGGAGCAGACGGTTCTGTGCATCATAAATATCCTCATATACGAATACATTGTCCGGATCCCAGAATGAGGGCATATTAATGTACTGCATATCGTTGATGCTGGTCGAGATGGCCGCGCTGGGAAGAGTGGTGTAGCCACCCCACTGTGCGCTGAGCTGAGCGGTGAGCGAGAAGTTCTTGTAGTTGGCACCGATGTTGAAGGTCATACCGTAGGGGTTCGAACGGTTAGAGAGCTGCACTTGGTCATTGTCCTTATCGACAACACCATCGGGAGCAGCGTATGTGCCGTCAGGCTGCTGAGGACCACGTACATCCTTGAAGATAAGCATACCGGGACGCACTTGATCTTTGCTCATGCCCATGTATGAGGTGATGTTGTACTTGGCGAAGTATTCGTCGATCTCTTGGAAATTACGGAACATGCCGAGGCACTGCATACCCCAAGTACCCATGTCTGAACGATGACCCTTGGTGATCTGACGATAGAGGTATTCAGTTTCCCAAGGCATAAGAAGAACTTTGTTGTCAGAGAGACCGGTGTTCATGCCGATTCGGTAGCTGAAATCCTTACCGATGTTACCGCGCCAGTTAACCGAAAGTTCGACACCGTACTGGTTCATCTTACCATAGTTCATCGGAGCTGACTTGATACCTACGAGACCGGGGACACCTGAGCCTGATGAGAAAGGCATGAGCATTTCACGATCCCAAGTGTAGTAACCGTCGATGCCGATGTTAAGACGGCTGTGGATGAGGTTGAGGTCGATACCTGCGTTGAACTTGGAGCTCTTGTCCCAGTGAGCGTTGCGGTTGACAGCCGATCTGTCGTTCATCTTGATGTTCGATCCAGATTGGATTGTGTTGCCGAAGCCGAACACCGGGCCTTTGTCAAGGTCAGTACCGTAGGTCTGCAACCACTGCCAAGCTGTGGTGTTGTCGCGTCCGGTGAGACCGTAAGATGCACGGATCTTGAGGAAGTCGATCCAGCTCACTGCGTTGCGGAACCATTCTTCTTCCGAGATTACCCAACCTGCCGATACAGAAGGGAATGTTCCCCAGTAGTTTTCGGGAGCGAATTTAGTAGAGGAGTCGATACGGAGAAGGAATTCGAGGAGGTAACGGTTGTTGTAAGCATAGTTGGCACGGAAGATATAGGAGAGTGAACCTGCCTCTGAGCGCATGAAGTTGGTTGTAGCCTTACTTTTCTCGCTTACAGAGTTTGACTGTCCGGTAGTGAACTCGTAGGGGTAAGTCACCATACCTTCGAGATATTCGCTTTCGAATTCAGACTTTTCAATACCGAAGAGGGCATTGACGGAGTGGTCATTGAAGTCGCGGTTGTAAGTAAGGGTAAAGTTCATCTGATAGCTGTCAGTGCGATCCATTGTACGGCTGAGGAAACCACCTTCCTGACCGTTGGGAACAGGGACACCGCCGTTGGCGAGAACGAAGTTGGTTGAGTTCATGAGACCATCGTAAACCGACTCTTCACCGGCAATGGGAGTGTAGAGGTGGTTACCTGAACCTGAACGCACGTTCATCATGTAAAGGTCGTATGCCGAACCATACTGGTTGGTCTTCGAGTTGCCGATGTTCTTCGCGTAGCTGAATCGGGCTTTGAGTCCCTGAAGAGGCTGGATGAAGCCGAAATCAAGCTCGATGTTTGTGTTGATCTGGAAGTTTGAATTTCGGTTGCGGCTATAGTCACCGGTGTTCTGAAGCACGGTGTGGTTATAGTTCTGATTCTGGTTTACCTGTGAGTTGGTAGGACCGTAGGTAGCAATGGGATAACCGTTGACATACTCAGGGATGTAGCGGGGATGTGTGAGGAGAAGATTGTAAGCCTTTTCATCGCTTGAACCACCGACCTTTACGAGAGGACGATTCTTATCGCCGTAGTCACCTGAAATCTGCAGTGATGCCTTAACCCATTTTTTGAGAGTCACGTCAACGCCAGCACGATAGTTCCAACGGTTGTAGTCGAGACGACCGAGGTTACCATCCTGATCGAAGTAGCCGATGTTGGCATAGTAGTTGGCTTTTTCAGTCGCACCGCTGATTCCGACATTGTGCTTCATTGTGAAACCTGTCTTCCAGTTTTCATCAAGAAGATCGTAGTTGAGGCTACGCATTGCATTGAGTTCATCTGCTTGGAAGAGAGCTGTACGGTGGTTGAGGGTAGTGTTGGTGGGGTCCGCTGCGGCCATGGCGTTGTAGAGACGGCCATAGTCGTATGCGCTGAGCATCTTAGGATTGGAGATAGCATCGGTGAAACCGAAAGTTCCGCTATAGCTGATGACAGGTTCGCCGAGTTTACCTCTCTTGGTGGTCACAAGGATTACACCGTTTGCCGCACGCGAACCATAGACGGCTGCTGATGCGTCTTTAAGCACAGTGATGCTTTCAACATCGTTGGGATCAAGGTTATTGAAGGCTTCAGCACCGGGGTTGGTAGTGACATTACCGACCTTTACGTCGTTGTTATATACAACTCCGTCGATGACGAAAAGGGGCTGTTGAACCTGCACGCCGACATCGCCGAGACTACGGACTCCGCGCACATACATCTGAGCGGAATTACCGGGCTGGCTCTCACCGCCGCTGACGCTAAGACCGTTGACGAGACCGCTGAGTGACGAGGCAAGATTGCCGTCAGCAAGATCCTTGATATCGTCCATAGGTACAGTCGAGATAGCGCCGGTGAGGTGGGCTTTCTTCTGGGTACCATAACCGACAACTACGACTTCGTCAAGAGACTCACTATCTTCTTGAAGGACAATGGTCTTTATGTTGAAGTCAGAGATGATCATGGGCAGATAGCCGATATAGGAGACTTCCACTTTTGCTCCTTTGGGTACTTTGATCGAGAAGTTACCGTCGATGTCGGTAATGGTAACGATGTCGGTGTCAGGGACACGGACTGTTGCACCAATCAGGGGTTCAGCCTGCGGGTCGGTAACTGTGGCTTGATAAAGAATGTCCTGCGCGAAGGCGGGGACTGCCATCAGAAGCGCAAATAGGACGAGGCTTATTTTTGCTATACAGTGTTTCATTTGTTTTTATAATTTAAGGTATTTATTCAAACCAGCGGGGATCACCGATCTTATTCTCGACGCAGATAGCTGCCTGCGGACGGAAGTTGACACCGCCTTTGGCTTCATCAAGATTGAACATTTCAGTGGTCGGACCTGCAAAGTTGGGATCTTCTTCGGTTGACATCTTCAGGACATTGTTGTGGAGCTTGGCTTCGTCACCGGCAAGCCATGAAACGTTGTCGGCAGTCACACAGCTTGTTCCGGAGCGGAAGCAATACTGGTCAAGACGCATGATGTCGTAGAAGATACAGTGATTGATGGTGGCAACGAGACCGCTGTTGTCCATGTTGTTGGCAAACTGGTCGCCTGTGAAGGTCTTGTAGAAGGTGCAATATGTGAAAGTGTGTTCGGTGGTCGCGCCGGGGCCGAAAGCCTGTGTGGGTCTCATACGGACACCGTAGCGGAGGAAACGGCACTTGATATTGGCGAGGTTGTAGAATGTGCTGTTGTTAAGGGTCATTCTCTCGATGCCTGCAAAGCCCCAGTTGTCTTCGAGACTGATAGCCGGCTTAGAGTTTGCCTTGTTGAACTGAACCACGCAGTTGTCGATACGGAGGTTCTTGAAGGCCCAGCCTGATTTACCTTCATTGACCGCACCGGTTGCGATGATGCTTGAAGGTACATTGCGGAGATTACATGATTCGAGTGAAACAGGGTTCATCACGATGTAGCCGTCTTTTACATCGCTCGACATTGCTTTGAGTCCGAGGGCTTCAGTCGAGAAGCGGGCATCAGCATCGCCGTTGATAGTGATGAGACTGGTGAGAGGAGCCTCTGACATATCAAAGTTAATGTAGCGGAGTGAAAGGCCGTTCTGATTGAGGAATGTACCTTCATTAGAAACGACCACGAGGGGACGGTTGTAGCGGTCGCCACGGATGGTGACGTTTGCAACTTTCAGATCGGCTTTGCCTGAGAGCTGGTAGGTTTCGCCGCCGATAAGTTCGAACGCAATTTCGTCAGTCGAGTTGGCAGGGAGGTTCTCGGCGATGAACTGAGAAATTTCAATACCAACGGGGATAGTGGTGGCAGGGAGCATGGTGCTGTAAGCCACGACTGACGGAGAAACAGAGGGTTTGTTGTTGAGTTTCTCGTTGCCGAGAGTTCCGACACTGACTTCATACTTGGTGTCGAGCTCACGCTTGAATGAGAAGTGGCAACCGTCTATGACACTATCCTTAACCACTGAAATGGGGTTTTCGGGGTCATTTACGATGGTGACGTTGGCAAGGTAACCTCCGGCACCGAAAACAACGGGCCACGACACGTCAACACTCTGGGAGCCATCACCAGCGGTCTGTACCTTGAAATTATCAAGGTCAAGCTTCGGTGCTTCCAACTGGGCATTGGTCACACCAGCACCGGGGCTGAAACGCTCGTTGTCATCTACGCCTTCGGCGCAGGAAGTCACGAGTGACAGCATCACGGTGGCGTAGCATACACTACTGAGCCATTTGATTCTGTAGTTCATGGTTCTTGATCAATAGTTTGAGTTATAAAAATTGGTTTAATTAGTTGAATTCAATAGTTGAAAGTTGCAGAGACCGGTCTCTGTCAGATGACGTAATAATGATTGGAAAGCTAATGGTTTATTTTGGGTGATTGGAGAGCTGATGATTTATTTTGTCTGGAACACCTCTTTTATATAGGCGACATTGTTTCCGAAATTGCGTTTCACGTCGCGGACGTGATCCTTGTCTCTTGACCGCTCGACGACGAGCCATCCGCTCCAGCCCATCTTGTCGAGCGCAGCCTTGATGGCGGGAAGATCGACGGCAGGATCATCCTTGAGGTTATAGCCGTCGGTGTTGCTGAGATGGATCTGGCAGATATTGTCCTTGCCGAGAGTTTTCAGCTCCTTCACCGGATCGCGTCCGGCATCGAGAGCGTCCTGAAGATTATAGTAGATCTTCACACCGGGAGAGTTGACTTCCTTGAGGAATTTCTTGGCATCCTTGGCGGGGAGGGGGACACGGACACCGATCACCATACCGCGGGCAGCAGCCTTGTCGCCTGACTCGCGCAGACGGCGGACGAGTTCGTCGCGTGCCGGACCTTTGACGGTCCAGTCTTCCTGAATACCGCCCAAGGGGAGGAAAGCCACTTTCGATCCCATGACCTCCATGGTCGCGAGGCAGTCATCGATAAGTCCTGCATAAGTAGGCTTGCCGATGAATGACTGACCGAAGAAGCCCGACATGGCTATCGACGGTACGGCTACTCCAAGGCTGTCGGCTGTGGAGCGGAAAAGCTTTTGGAAATGGGGCTGGTGAAGTTTATTGTCGAACGTGTCGCGTGCGCCGAGACCGCCGATGTCCATTTCGACACCGTCGCCATTTATATCTTTAGTGAGTTTGAACTCTCCGAGCTTCTGACGCTTCAGCATCATCCAGTCACATGCAGCCACTTTGTAACGGTGGTCGCTGTTATTGGTCAGTGCCATGATAGGGAGTGACATTGACACGAGCATCACAAGGCTGAACAGATGTTTCAGTTTCATTGTCGTTTTAGATTTAGTATGTTTAAGGTTTTATGTAAGTCGGGAGTAAATGTCTGATAGCATCTGCAACGTTGTCAGTCTCGTTCGTGTTTCCTATTTGTTAACTTAATTGTCCGTATAATAAAGTTATTGTTGAAGCTACACTAACATCATGTCCGGTTGACATGCTTTATTTTCCATGTTTTGCCTTTTTGATGTATTGGGAATGAATTGACAGATTATTCAAACTTTACTATTTTGACTTTAAGACTCGTAACCGAATGCAAAGATATATATTTTTTCACAAAAACAAATCTTTTTTTGAATAAAAAGTGTAAATCTTACACTTATCTGTACTTATTGTATATTTCTATGCTTAAAATGTATGTTTTACAGCATAAAATCCCGCTGTGCCTTTTAGCTTGTAGGGACGCGGCGTGCCGCGTATGCCGAATGAAATAGTTTTAGCTTACATTTTAATCGAACTGATTGTTATGAGCTGATGCATGTATTCTATCAGGCATACGCGGCACGCCGCGTCCCTACAGCCTAAATTGTAAAAAAATCAGCTGTAAACCAATTGGCTTACAGCTGATTAGCGGAAGGACAGGGATTCGAACCCTGGGTTCCCGTAAGGGAACAACGGTTTTCGAGACCGCCCCGATCGACCACTCCGGCATCCTTCCTTTGAAGTGACGTTTTATCGTCGGAGTTTGTTTTAGACGGTGCAAAGGTAGGAAAAAAATTTGTAATCCGTATCCTTTCGATTGGAAATTTTCAACAGATCGTGCTCCTTATATTGTAAGATACATAGTATTAGTATTTTAAATGGGTAGCGTAGCTATCCGAGCCGGATTCGTCATTCAGTCACCGGACTTTTGTCAAATGGCAGGGGACGCCGCTCGAAGGCATCTATGAATGATCCGGGTGTGGAATTGTAGATGGAGCACCCGCGTCGGCGTGCGTATGATTCCAACCGATGATATGAACGGAACGCGAGATGGAAGCTCAGAAGGATCTCGTGGAGCTTCACGTTGCGATAGACCGACGCTACTCTCTGCTTCTCCTCGGCATTGTCCTTGTAGAAATGCGGCTGTATGCTCACAACCTCATTCTCCTCGCTGACACTCAGCGTAGAGAGCCAGCCGTGGTCAGCTCCAGCAAGATAGATTTCCTTGAAACCGGCACGGATACCGGTCATGATGGCGGGTACGAGCACATTGCGCGGACGCGGCATGGCAAGTCCGCTGTCGTAGAGGGTGCGTTCGAGGGCGGGGAATCCTTCAGCACCTACGAAATTGAAATTTTCCACGCGGATATTTTCATTGCTGATTCCAAGCGTTGAGACTGACTGCCCGCGCGGCACGAGCAATGTCATCGGCCAGTCAACATCCGAGTTGAGGCGCGCGAACAATCTCGCCACGTTAGGATCTGCGTCACGTCCCTCGAAAAAGTGAGGATCGGCCATCAGATAATAGTCTGGCTTCAGACTCGTGAACTCCAGAGCATTTGCGGCGAAGTTGAGAGCCATAGTGACACTTCCCGCCAGATCGTCAGTGTGCGTGGCTATGACATCTGATAGCGACGGACCGTTGCCCATTATGATCAGAGGTTTCCCCTGACGGGTACATTCAGCGATATTTTGCCTTACAGGTCGGGATTGCAGGGCTACTTTCACGATGCTTTTTGCCGATGAGCCTGCTTTGGTCAGAAAGTCGGATATTCTGTCGGATAGTTTCATGTGGCAAATTTACGCTTTTCCTCTCAATCACTCCCTCACGTGGAATAAAAAAATGTCCCGGCCCTCATCCTCTGATAAAAAAGCCCGGCCTCCGAATCCTACGGCGCATCATGTATGCGTGATAGATTTCGGCGGCCGGACTTGAAGGAGTGTTGGAATGCCGTTCCTTCGCTTACCCGCGCGCGGGCTGCGGGATTGGAACGTTTCCGTGTGTGTAATTCAACGTATCAGTAGTATTATTGTATTTTTTTGAATAACAATGACTGCTTTTTGAGAATAAATTCTTAATTATCCGCGAGGGGAGAGGGATCAGGGCTTATGCCTCGACTTTCACTCTTGCGCTTGCGAAGGCATTGAGCTGGAGTTTATTGACGATATCCTTGATCGCACGTGCGGCCTTCATAGGCACACCGGCCTCGTTGAGTTCAGGAGAGAATGCCGAGATAGAACCTACACCGGGGATTACGGTGATGAAACCACCGCCGAAGCCTGAGAGTGCAGGCACACCGGTCATGATCAACCAAGGCTTACCCATGTGTTTCGGGCCTTTGGCTGCCATCATTGAACAGATGGTAGCGGAGAGAGCACCGTCGAAAGCCACGGCATTTGATGCCGGATTGACACCGTCGGCAGCGATGGTCGCACCCATTTCAGCAAGCTGTTCGGTCGTGACGAGCATCGAGCGCAGACGGTTGTAGAGCTTGACTGAACTTACAGCGTCATCATAAAGCTCGAAGTCGGCTTCGGCATAAGCATTGTAGATGTTGTTCTCCTCTGCCTTTTTCATGGTAGCCTCGTAAAGTTTGTCGTCGAGTACGGGCGACGAACCCATAAGCTGTATCATGAGGTTGGACAGAATATCCATCTTTCCGTCAAAATCACCTGATGGCTCTACCATACTGGCGGCGCGGACACCCTTGCCGTGCATTCCCTTGATGTGCTGCTTGGGTTCTGCACTGTCCTGAGCCTTGCTCTTGCAGCCGCAGCCGCAACCCTTGCCAAGACCCATTTTCTGGACAAGCTCCATAGGTTTCATCTGAGTAAGAAGCTGAATGGCGATCGGCAGACGCGAGATGGCTCCCATTGCGAACTGAGCCTGCGAATGACCGACGTCAAACTTGGTACCGTCAATCAGTCGGACCGATATTCCGAACATGCCTTGGTTCATGTCGGCCACTTTCTGGCTCGGTGCACCTCCGGCATCGTTCTTGTGATTATCATACGCTTCCTGAACGGCCGATTTCAAATCGGCAAGTTTGATAATTCTTTCCATAATATTATAAAAGTTTTTTGTGACCCGGAGACACACCTCCGCGGTCGGTTTGTTATGTGTGTGTTTATTCAAGTATCGCCTTATTAACCCGCTGCACACCCTTACGGTTTAGTTTTTTAGTAAAGCTTAGGGAGATTTAGTTGATATTAAGGAGGGTAAAATTTACTTCCGTCCCATTAAGGAATTATAAAATCGGTTGAAAAAATTCAGGATAAATAATGATGGAGGTCGCTCAACCTTTTTTACCAAAAATATGTTTACAATTACAAACGAAAATAAATCATACCTGATTCTTTCAATCCAATTATCATCTCTGTTCATTATGAAGCGTTATTCTCATCTCGTACATCTTCTACTTTTAATGTGTGTCCTGCTTGTAGGCGCATGTTCCAACAGCGTATGGGACGAAGTCCCTTCACCGATCACATCATTCATAGAGCAGTATTATCCCGGCAGTGGTGTGAAGTCTTTCACACAGAATACCGATGGATATAAGGTAAAGATCACCAACGGTGCGTCACTGTCGTTTGACACGGAATACTCGTGGACCTTCATTGACGGTAACGGTGTGCGTCTGCCGGAAGTCCTCGTCTATAATCAGCTACCCCCCGCGCTCTATAATTATCTTCAGGGTATAGAACAGCAGGCAGATGTCTATGCCATGAATCGTGACAGCGCATTCTATACACTCACCATGCACGATACTGTCATAACCTACGATATAGCCACCGGAAAAATATCATATCCCGACGGCAAGACGATTGAGTCATAAGAGAACTGCGGGTGAAAATCCGCCGGTATCATATAGATTAATCCTTCGCATGTAATCATTGCGTTACGTGCGAAGGATCTTGAAATAAAAGCTTAGCTAAATCTGCCTGTCAGATAAACTGACTGATAAGGACGAGGGCTATCAGGACGGGAGCTATCCATTTGACGATGAATGCTATCATGCTGAAAGTGTAGGATTTCAGTGAGCCGTTATTCGTAAGCTCATTCCTGAAGAATTTTTTTGGAGCAACCCAACCCATGTAGATACAGAGCAGTATGCCGCCTACAGGAAGCATTATGTTGGTTGCCATCGTGTCGAGGAAATCAAAGATGGTAAGACCTAAAATCTTGAAATCGCTCCACGCACCCACTGAAAGCGAACAGATGGAACTGAGAATGAACAGAGGGGCGACAACAGTGATCACTGCGCGTTTTCTTGACATCTTGAAGTGACACTCCATGAATGCTACCGAGACTTCCGCAAGTGAGATCGTGGAGGTGAAAGCTGCCACCGTCAGGAGAAGGAAGAAGAGCGACGACCAGAAAAGCGTGCCTCCCATCTGCGCGAAGATTTCAGGCAGAGTGATGAATACAAGTGCCGATCCGGCAAGATTCTGATCCGCAAGTCCGAATGTCATTACAGCCGGGAAAATTATCAGTCCCATCAGTATGGCAGTACAGAGATCGAGCAGTGAGACGGTCACGGCAGTCCGTGTCAGCTTGGTTTCAGCGGGGTAGTAACTGGAATACGTGACCAATATACCCATTGCGAGACTCAGTGAGAAGAATGCCTGTCCGAGAGCATTGACAACTGTCTTGGGTGTGATGGCGGAAAAATCAGGACGCAGGAAGAATTCGATGCCTTCTGCGGCTTTCGGTAAGGTTAGCGATACTCCGCAGAAGATGAGCAGCAGGACGAAGAGGAGGGGCATCATGATGTTTGACATCTTCTCGATGCCTTTCTGAACGCCTTTGAGAAGTACGAACAGATTGGCGGCTATCATGATGAATGTCATTATGAGCGGACGGAACGTACCGGTTATGTAGGAGCTCATTCTCTCGTTGAAGAGTTGCTCCTCACCGGCAAGGGTATCGACGGTAATACCGTCATCCGTAGTGTAGAGGTTACCGGATAGTGACTGTATGAGATATTCAAGAGTCCATCCTGACACCACCATATAGAATGAAAGTATGAGATATGATGCGAGGATTGCAAGAGCGCCGACCATCCACCAGCCTTTTTTGTCGGGGGTGACATTGCGGAATGCACCTATTGCATCGGAATTTCCACCTCGTCCGAGAGCGAACTCCGCTGTCATTACGGGTATGCCGAGCAGAAACACACAGGCTATATATATGAGAAGAAACGCTGCTCCGCCGTTGGCTTGGGTTTCGGCAGGGAAACGCCACACATTGCCAAGCCCGACCGCTGATCCGACGGTGGCAGCGATGAGTCCGATTTTTGATCCGAATTTTACTTTTTGTGACATTTATGATATATGATACATTTGCATTTAATGATTACCCGTGCTTTTTTGAACGGGAAAATCCCGGCTGGTCAGTCGGGATTTCTGTAGTTGGGGATATCTAAATCAGCCGAATTTAGAGATCTTTCTGAGCAACGGTTCGTTGAGGATCTTGATTTTTCGGCCATCGACCACCAGAAGCTTCTCGCTTCCGAAGTTCGATAGTGTACGGATGGCATTTGATGTGGTCATGTTTGACAAGTTGGCAAGATCCTCACGTGCCATGTAGATTTTAAGTGTCATATTGTCGTCCTCCTCGTAGCCGTAGTTGTCGCGGAGTACTAAAAGAGCCTCTGCAAGACGGGCACGTATATGTTTCTGCGTGAGGTTGACGATCTTCGTGTCGGAATTTCCGAGGTTATGCGAGAGTTCATGGATGAAGAACATGGCCAGACGGTTATTCTTGCTTATCATTTCCTCGACAAGACTCATCGGGAGAGTTCCCAGTACGGATTCCTCAAGTGTCGCCGCGCTTGACACGTAATGCTCACCGGCAAAATAAGCGCGGTAACCGAAATACTGTCCGGGATTGACAAGGCGGAGGATCTGAACGCGACCGCCGACACCGTCCTTGTACTTCTTCACTTTGCCGTCGATAAGAGCCCAGAGATATTCCGGCTCATCTCCTTCGGCATAAATTATTTTATTTTTTTTATAATTATGGACTGTAAAATTATCGATTAACTGACGCTTCTCTTCGTTTGTGAGAAGCTTCCAGATTTCAGTGAGTTCTTCGGTAAGAATTTTATCTATTGTACTTTTTATCATGACCAATGCCGTGCAACTATGTTATAGGGCACGCAAATTTAACAACTTATATTGACAACTGCTCCAATCACGGGTTAAAAAATCTTAACAGCAAAATTCTTCTGGCTATCCGATTCTATCTTTTCAGTATCCAGCTCCTGTTGTAGAACTGGAGCACACGGTTGCGCAGGATCAATTCATATTTTGCCTGAACCTGCTGGGCGAGTGTGGTGATATAGTTCGATCTGGTCTGTTCCCACTCGGTAGCGTTTGCCTTACCGTAATTGTATTTTTCGGTCATGGCGTCGAGGGCGGCTTTTGATGCCTTTACAGCCACTTTGCCGGCCTCATACTTCTTTTCAGCACCGACCGCCTGCTGAAAGGCCAGACGTATGGTCTTGTGGAGGTCGCTTTCCTGTTGAGCGAGCTGTATCTGCGCTGTCAGTTTCCTGACCTTTGCCTGACGGATCTGATTGCGGGTCGAGAATGCATCGAAGATGGGGACACGGAGTGAAAATCCGAGGCTTTTGGAGAAATTGTCTCTCATCTGTGACCCAAAAGATTTGTTCCGGTCGCCGGAAACTGTGTAGTAGCTACTGCCGAGTCCTCCGCTGAAGCTAAGGGTGGGGAGATAGCCTGACTTGGCAAGATTGATGCCGTCGTCGGCTACCTTCAGACTCTGTCTTGCCGCCTCGATAGCCGGATAATTTGCGAGGGCATTCTGATAGACCGTTTCGGCATTGAGCCAGACCGTGCCGTCATCTTCCAACGGTTTTACATCGAAATTATTGATGTCGTCGAGTTCAAGGGCTTTGGCCAGTTCAATCAGGGCCGTCTGATGGTCATTTTCGGAATTGACCACCTGAACCTCGTTCTGCGCCACTTGGGCTTCTGCCTGAATCACATCCACTTCGGGGACTTTACCACCTTCGAGCAATACGCGCTGACGTTCGAGCTGGACTTGTGACAGGCGCAACTGCTCGCGGCTCACCTCAAGCATCTCCTTGTTGAATAGCACCTGCAGGTAAGACGTGATCACACTCAGTCTGACTTCATCGCGCGCAGCTTCAGTCTGCTTCTCGACCATGCTGAGATTTGATTTGGCATATTTAAGCTGACGGATGTTTTTCAGACCCTGAAATATCGGCAACGACATCTGTGCATTCCACGAGAACATCGATGTGTTGCGGTTTGCGTATGTGTTGGATGATGTCAGACCTCGGCCAAAGTCCCAGTTCTGTCCCGCACCGGCGGAGAGATTGGGCAGAAAAGCGTCTTTTGCCTCCGTCACCGACAGTTCGCTCTGCATGAGGTTGGCTTCGGCGGACTTGATGTTGAGATTGTGGTTGAGTGCATAGTTAATGCAGCTGTCCAGACTCCAAGCGTCTGCCATGCTTGCATGTGAGACTCCGGCGGCGAGAAGGAGAGAAAATATGATTCGTTTCATGTCTGTTTCGTTGTGGATGTTGAGAGTGATTCAGAAGATGAAAAAAGTAGCCCGGTTCAGGATATTACTTATTCTTGATGGCGGCACCGCGGAGTTTTGACTCCTTGCTGATGCCGTTGTTGACCTGAATGTTTATGCCGTCCGATGTCCCGGTAGCGATGGGCGTGCGCTCGAATTTCTGTTCGGGCAGACTGTCGGTCATGACATAGACGAAGGTACTGTCGCCGACCCATTCGATCACGCTTTCAGGGATTGTCAGTACATCCTCCGCCTTGCTGAGGCTGACAGTGGCATTCGCGCTGTAGCCTGCACGCAGGCTCTGTCCCTCCGGGACTTTGATAGCTGCTTTTATTTCAAATGTGTTCGCGCCGTTGGTTTCTACACCTTTCGGGGCTATTAGCTCGATCACTGCGTCAAGTTTGAGGTCGGGAAGCGCACCGATGGATATATCCATTGGCTGGCCTACGGAAAGGAGTCCGACTTCGGTCTCATCAACCTTTCCTTCGAAAATCAGATTATTCATGTCGGCCACGGTAGCGATGGTCGTGCCGTTGTTCATCGTATTGGCTTGGATAACTGAGCTTCCGACCTTTACAGGGACATCGAGGACAAGACCTGTGATGGTTGCGCGGACGAGAGTGTTACTCTCCTTGGCATTGGTTTTCGAGACACCTTCCTTGACAATAGAGTAGGCATCCTCGGCAGCGGCAAGTTCGGCCTTGGCCTGTGCGAGAGCTGTTGCTGTTGTCTCGAATTCCTCGCGGCTGATCACTTTCTTATCATAGAGTAGCTGATTGCGTTCGTGTTTCACACGTGCATCATCCAGATTGATGTTGGCGGAGTTGACGCGTGAGAGGGCTGATGACAGCTGACCTTCGTCGGGCACGATCTTAATTTTTGCAACGATATCGCCGACCTGCACCATATCGCCTTCCTCGACGTTGATTTCAGAGATTATACCGGATACCTGTGGCTTGATTTCGATTTCGTCGCGCGGTTCGATCTTACCGGTAAGCACTGTGTTACGTTCGATAGTGCCGTTGGTCGGGCTTACGAGTTCGTATGTCTCGTTCTTGGGTTGTGACTTTATGAAAAGATACACAAACGTACCGATGAATATTGCGGCGATCACGCACCACATAAAAATCCGCAGAAACTTCTTCATTGTCTTGTCTATAATTAGAATGGGTTATTATCTAAAGTAATTATTATCGGAAAAATCTTAAATTCAATGATATATTATGTTATACATTAAAAATTATTTCTGACTCAATGCTTCGATCGGTTTGATTCTCATGGCCTTGATGGCCGGGATAAGACCGGCGGCAGTTCCGAGCACGAGAAAGGTCACGAGTATGGAGACAGCCTGACTGAAGGAGAGCTGAAACGCTATCACACCGCGATCATCCGAAAACACATATTCAGCTCCGGCAAGCAGGATGATCGCAAAGGATATTCCCGCGACACCGGCGATGGTAGTAAGAACCATACTTTCCGAAAGGATCTGAATGATGATGTCGCGCGGCTTTGCGCCTATGGCACGGCGGATACCTATTTCGTGAGTGCGTTCCCTGACGATGATCCACATGATGTTGCCCACACCGATTATACCTGACATCAGAGTACCTGCGCCGACTATCAGGGCAAGGAGTGTGATACCGAGAAAAAGGTTATCCACCATCTCGAATTTTTCAGAAACGTTGAAGTAGAACATTGCTCCCTCATCGTCCGGAGCGATGGGGTGATTGCGGGCTATCAGCCGTCGGACCGTACTCTCGTAGTCGCCCGGCGCATATCCGCTTTTGAAAGTCATCATGAACATCCCGACCTTAGTGCCAAGATTATAATTTGCACGCATGGAATTGTAAGGAATGATGATTGACTCGTCAAGTTCGCCGCCGATGCTTATTTCCGATGTCTGTCCGGCAATACCGACCACCTTATAGTAGATGCCGTTGAGTGAGATTTCCTTTCCGATCCCTGATTCTTTACCGAAAAGTTCGTCGGCGGCTTTCTTGCCGACAACACAGACTTTACGGGCACGCGTATTGTCAGCTTCGTTGATGAAGCGTCCCTCGTATATTACAGGTACAAAAATTTTGTCATAATCGCTCTCCACACCTGTCAGCAATGCATTTGTGCTGTTCTGGCCGTAAAGCGCGTTGGCCCAGAGATTGTTTACTGCTGATGATGATTCGATCTGCGGGAGTGCGCGGCGTATATTTATCACATCCTGTAGGTTCAATTCGAGCGGCATACCCTTGTTGAAACCTGCGTATGGTTTTGTGGTACGCCCCGGAAATACTATAGCTACATTTGTGGCGAACCCTTCGAAATTTCGGCTCATGAAGCTTTTGAGACCTTTCGATCCTCCGAGGAGCATAGCAAGGATCGCCGTGCCCCAGAAGATGCCGAAAGCTGTCATGAACGTTCGGGTCTTGTTCTGTGCGAGTGTTGTGCCTATCTCGCGCCAGTTTTCTATATCGAAGATTGGATTTTTCATTCGTGGAGTCTTGGTTCAGTTGAGAGCGTGAGAGGGAAGACGGTTATTCATCGCGCAGGGCTTCGACAGGTTTGATCTTTAGAGATTTCATGGCCGGGAAGAGTCCTGCAAGCGCACCGGCAATGATGAGCACCACGGTCACTTGGATTGCGATAGATATATCGACTGTCGGATCTTTGATGGGAGAATTGCCTTCGCCCACCAGCAGACCGATGCCCTCAGAGACGAGCATACCGAGCACGATCCCCACATAGCCGAAGATAGTCGTTATAGCGACGCTCTCAAGTATGATCTGGCGCAGAATGCTCCTTGGTTTAGCTCCGATGGCGCGGCGGATTCCGATCTCATGCGTGCGTTCGCGCACGGAGACAAACATAATGTTGCTAACGCCGACTATGCCTGAAAGCATTGTGAGCAGGCCGATGATCCATACGGCCATTCCGATGGCTCCCATGGCGGTCGATGTGGTCAGATAGTCGGAGAATCGGTTCCATATCCACAGTGCTCCTCTGTCATCCTCGGCGAAAGTGTGCTGACGGCCAAGCGTGGACCGAAAGTCTTTTTCGGCACTGTTGCTTTCTTCGAGAGTGCTGACATCCTTCAGCTTGACGGTAATATTATTGACCCTGTCCGAGCCTCCGCTCATGGAGCGGGCGGTAGAGTAGGGTATGAATACGTCGCGTCTCCATTCCTGTTCGTAAGTCCCGACAACAGTGAATGACAGATCGCTGATTTTTACGAGCTGGCCTATCGGGTCTTTGTCGCCGAAAAGTGTTTTGGCTGACTCTTCATGCATTACGGCCACACGTCGTTTCTGATTGATGTCGTTCTGGTTTATGAAGCGGCCTTTGATTATTTTTACACCCTGTGATCTTGCCTCGGAAGGATAGACACCGCGATAACCGTCCGTCAGATAGTCTTTTCCGCTTGTCACCTTGGCCGTATCGTTCGAAATCTGTGCCGTGACTTCTGAAAGCACGTTTGCATTCTGCGAGGCAAGCACGTCAAGGTCGCCGTCAAGAAGATAGACGCGGCGGTTTTCTTTAAGACCCTTGTAGGCTTTCTGTGCATATCCGCCACGGATCGACACCGTTTCCGTGTCGCGCTGGCCGAACATGGATTCCATCCCGTTGACGAGTCCGCGTGACACACTGAGGAGCACGATCAGCAGGAATATTCCCCATGACACCGCGAATCCGGTTAGTGCTGTGCGCAGTTTGTTGTTGCGCAGGGTGGCCATTATTTCACTTGCAAGATCAAACATTGGTAGGATGCTCTGTAGGGTTGATGAGAGTTGGGGGAGTGTGATTGGTTTTAATTTTCTCCCGGTGGAGTTGCCTTGAAAAATTCGATGTGACGTCAGACAATCCTGCCATCGACGATGCGGATTATACGGTTGGTCTGTTCGCCGACACCCGGATCATGAGTCACGATAACGATGGTCATTCCCTCGGCGTTGAGGTCGCGGAACACCTGCATCACCTCTTTTGAGGTCTTTGAGTCAAGCGCACCCGTAGGTTCGTCGGCAAGGATGATCGAGGGCTTCGTGATGAGCGCACGGGCTATCGCCACGCGTTGTTTCTGTCCGCCTGAAAGTTCGCTCGGCAAGTGTGTGGCTCTGTCGGCCATGCCCATGCGTTCGAGCTGTTCCATGGCCAGTTTGTTGCGCTGTCGGCGGGACACGCCACGGTAGAAGAGCGGGAGGGCAACATTTTCAAGCGCATTCTTATAGCTGATGAGGTTGAACGACTGAAACACAAAGCCTATCATGTAGTTGCGGAGATCTGCAGCCTTATTCTCACTCAGATCCTTGATGAGCACACCGTCAAGATAATATTCGCCGGAATCGTAATTGTCGAGAATGCCGAGGATGTTGAGGAGTGTCGATTTTCCCGAACCGGATGCTCCCATGATCGATACAAGCTCTCCCTTGTCTATCGAGAGGTTGACATCTTTGAGCACATGCAGGGGCACTGCGCCGGGATAGGATTTATTGATGTCCTTTAGACTGATTATCATATCTGTTTTAAATGTGAATCGTGATTTTTTGAGGATGAGGAGACGGCTGACGTTGATGAATCCGCTCTTCGGGGGGAATGTTTTTCTTATTAGACGCAAAGGTGGCAAAATAGTTACACATTGATTCAGAAAAAAACATACAATTCCTTAACTTTGTATCCGGAATATTCTGCTGCTGATGTGGAATATGCAGACATACAATTGTTTAACACTATCAATTCGCTATCGTGAAATTTGTATCATGGAACGTCAACGGCCTGCGCGCAGTATGCGGAAAGGGCTTTGATGAGATATTCGCGTCAATGGACGCTGATTTTTTCTGCATTCAGGAAACCAAATTGAGTCCGGGAGCACTCGAACTCGAATTTGACGGTTACCGCTCATACTGGAATCTCGCTGACCGGAAAGGGTATTCGGGGACTGCTGTCTATACACGGCAGGAACCGAAAAATGTCACCTACGGTATCGGGATTGATGAGCATGACCACGAGGGACGCGTGATAACCGTTGAGATGGATGAATACTATCTTGTCAATGTCTATACGCCCAATTCGCAGGGCGAGCTGGCACGTCTGCCTTACCGTATGGTGTGGGAGGAGGCTTTCCGCCGCTACATTGCCGGTCTGGACGCCGTGAAACCCGTGATAATCTGCGGGGACATGAATGTGGCTCACAAGGAAATCGACCTGAAGAACCCTAAAACCAATCGTCGTAATGCCGGCTTCACGGACGAGGAGCGCGGAGAGTTCTCCAAGCTGCTTGATCAGGGCTTTCTCGATTCTTTCCGTGTGGTTCATCCGGATCTGGAGGAGGCTTATACGTGGTGGAGTTATCGTGCAAGGGCGAGAGAGAAGAACGTCGGGTGGCGTATCGATTATTTCCTCATAAGCGAACGTCTTGCTCCGCGTCTTGTCGATGCCAATATCCGTGCCGATATTACCGGCTCGGATCATTGTCCGGTGGAGTTGTATATGGAGTAGATTAGTTTAAAAGTTTAGGGTTTAAAAGTTTAAGGGGTTTAGAGTTTAGATAATACCTTCAGTTGGTAGCGTCTAAACTCTAAACCCCTTAAACTTTTAAACTCTGACTCTTAAATCGTGACTTTTATGGTCTGGAGGTCATCAGCTGCGCTTGATGATCCGATCATGAGTTCGTATTCACCCGGAACAACGAGCATCTCCTGAGCAGCTTCGTCCCAGTTCTCGAATGACTGACGCGGGAAGTCGATGGTCACTTCCTTGGCTTCGCCGGGGGCAAGGTTCACACGTGCGTATCCGCGCAGAGTCTTGTTGGGACCTGCTGTGTCGGCGGGACGGCGCATATAGACCTGAACGATCTCCGTGCCCTCACGTTTGCCGGTGTTTTTGACCTTTACGGTCACCTTATCATCGGCATATTTGGGATCTGAAATGTCAAATGTCGTATAACTTAGACCATAGCCGAAGGGGTAGAGGGGCTCCTGCTTCATGTAGCGATATGTACGGCCCTTCATCAGATAGTCATCGAAGGCGGGGAGCTGTGAGTCGTCCTTATAGAAGGTGACGGGGAGCTTGCCCGAAGGATTATAATCGCCGAAGATCACGTCAGCTATCGCATGACCGCCCTGTTCGCCGGGATACCAAGCCTGAAGGATAGCGTCACAGAATTCATTTTCCGGAGTGATTGCTACGGCACTGCCGCTACAGTTGACGAACACTATTTTCTTTCCTGCATCGTGGAGCGCACGGAGGATCTCGCGCTGAGGAGCGGGAAGCTCTATGGATGTGCGGTCACCGTCGTCAAATCCCGGTTCGCGCACCTTGGCTTCCTCTTTCTCATATTCAGGTGAGATACCGCCTACGAATATGACCACTTCCGCATCCTTTGCAGCTGCAACAGCATCGGCAGGAGTGACATCGCGCGTGCGAAGGATGTCGAAATTGAGTGTCGCGCCATCTTCAAGTTGCAGATAATCCACCTGCAGATCATATTTTTGGCCTTTCTTTACCTTAAATTCACGCGAACGGTAGTTAAGGGGATCGGTTTTCCAACGTTCGTGAACAGTGTCACCGTTGATGATTATGCGCAGGCCGTCATCATTGTTATAGATCATGTCGAGTGTCTCGTCACGGTCAGCGATATAAGTGCCTTTGATACTGGTGGTGAAGTTGGTAAGATTCACACCGGGAGCGAAAACGGTGTTGCCGCCGTTATCAAGCTTAATGGGGGCGGTGTAGTTGGTTTCTACGACCGGTTTGCCTTCCATTGTCGTATTGTTCCAGTATTTCGCTTCCATGCCCTGACGGCCCTTTGAGTCACGGAGATTATGGAACACGCTTTCACGGTCGGTCATACGGGTGACGGCACAGCCTCTGGCGTAGGGGAGATCGCGGCCTGCACGGGCATTGAGACCTTCGAGCGCGGTCACGGTGTGGCCGGGCTGGCCGTAATAAATACCCCACATCATGATCGAGTCAGCGGCGTTGGGCCCCATGACCATAATGTTGTCGGCCGAAGGTGAGAGGGGAAGGATGCCGTTATTTTTCAGGAGCACCATCTGTTCGCGGCCCATCTTGCGGGCGAGATCACGGTGAGCCTGTGAGCTTACGACACTCATAGGGATGGATGTCCATGAAACCAACGAGTCAGGATCGAAATCACCGAGTTCGAAACGACCCTTGAGGAGACGCTTCACGCTCACGTCGATATCCGATTCCTTGATGTCGCCACGCTTGACGGCAGCAGGGAGATTGCGATATACACGTCCGCATTCAACGTCAGTTCCTGACAGCACGCCGAGTGCGGAAGCAGCCTCGGCATCCTTGGAGACTTCATGACGTCCCTTGCGGTAGAAATCATCGATTGCACCGCAGTCGCTGACAACGAGACCGTCAAAGCCCCATTTGTAGCGGAGGATTGAATTGAGAAGTTTGTCAGATCCGCAGCAGGGTGAGCCTTCGAAACGCTGATAGGCACACATCACTTCCTGCACATTGCCATCCTGCACAAGGGTCTTGAATGCCGGGAGATAGGTTTCCCAAAGGTCGCGGGCAGGGAGGTCGGTTATGTCGAACTGATGACGTGTTTTTTCCGGACCGCTATGGACGGCGTAATGTTTGGCACATGCGAGAAGTTTGTAATATTTGTCAGAACCGTCGCCCTGAAGGCCCTTGACCACGCGCAGGCCCATGCGTCCGTTCATGTAGGGATCTTCACCGTAGGTCTCCTGACCGCGTCCCCAGCGCGGGTCACGGAACACGTTGATATTCGGAGTCCAGAACGATAGGCATTTGTATTTACCGACCTTACCATCCTTGCGGGCGGAGGTGTTCTTTGCGCGGGCTTCGTCGCTGACGGCCGTGAAGACTTCTTCAATGAGATCATCGTCAAACGAAGCAGCCATTCCGATACAAGAAGGGAACACTGTGGCAAGCCCGTTGCGACCTACTCCGTGGAGAGCCTCGCTCCACCAGTCAAATGCCGGAATACCCAGTCGGTCGATGGCCGGTGAGGTATTCATCATAAGCTTGGCCTTCTCCTCGAGAGTAAGGCGGTTACAGAGATCCTCCGCACGTTCCTCCGCAGAGAGCGAAGGATTCTGATAGGGAAGCAGTTGAGCCGACATCATGGCAGGAAGTCCGCCGAGCATGGCAACTGCTAAAAGATGTTTTAGTTTCATGGATTATTTATAGTGATAATATTGTTTTATCATGTCAAGCTAATGCAAAGATAAGCCTAAAAAATCAATATTCCAAATAATGCATTTTAAAGTAAATTTGGCAGTTATGAGTTTTTTGTGTAATTTTGCAGCTACTTGGATACAATATCACATTACGCTTTTGTCATCCTTCACAAACTGATAAAATTAATCAATCATCCATACCTTAAACCATCAATGAAAAAATTTAAGTTACTGCTTGTAGGTGTGCTTCTGACCGCCTTTGGCTCTGCTTTCGCTGCGACAGCTCCTGAAAAGAAAGCCATGGAGACTCCCAAGCATTATTCCGAATGGCTGACCCGTTCGGAAATGAAGCGTGTGCCCCAGAGCTATATGCTCGATTTTTCCAATCGTCCGAAATGGAGCTATGTGATGGGTATCGAGCTTGAATCCATGCTTGACACTTATCTGCGCTACGGCGGTGACGATATAAAGGATTATTGTATTGAATATACCGACACCATGATCTCGCCCGACGGTGAGATCCGTGGCTACAAGCTTCTCGACTATAACCTCGACAATGTCCGCACAGGTCATTTCGTGACCCGCATGTATCAGCATTTCCCTGAGAATAAGAATCTCAAGGCAATGAATACGCTCATGCGTCAGCTCAACGATCAGCCCCGCACGAAAGAAGGTGTCTATTGGCACAAGGCCATCTATGCCTATCAGGTGTGGCTCGACGGTATCTTCATGGGACTTCCTTACCGAGTGCTCACAGCTTCTACCATCTACTCTCCCGAACTTGCAAAGCCTATCTATGATGATGCCGTCGATCAGGTGAAGAGCACCTACGACCGTACTTATGATGCCAAGACCGGCCTCAACCGCCACGCATGGGATGAGAGTCGCGAGATGTTCTGGAGCGATAACGAGACAGGTCTCTCGCAGCACTGCTGGGGTCGCGCTCAGGGATGGTACACGATGGCTCTCGTTGAGCTCCTCGACGTGTTACCTGAGGATTATGAGCGTCGCGGTGAGGTGATCGATCTCCTTACACGTACATTCGACAATATCATCAAGTGGCAGGATCCTGAGACCGGTGTGTGGTATCAGGTGATGGATACTCCCGAAGGTGAGGGCAATTACCTTGAATCAACCTGCTCGTCAATGTTTGCCTATTCGCTCCTTAAAGCTGCCCGC
This sequence comes from Duncaniella sp., assembly GCF_029056165.1. Taxonomy (NCBI): domain Bacteria; kingdom Pseudomonadati; phylum Bacteroidota; class Bacteroidia; order Bacteroidales; family Muribaculaceae; genus Duncaniella; species Duncaniella sp. The sequence continues at coordinate 119,154 of NZ_JAIDBW010000012.1, forward strand.
AAGGGTTGGGTGACCGATCCCAAGTATCGTGAAGCCGGTAAGAAGGCTTACGAGGGTATAATCGAAAACTTTATCAGCGAGAATCCCGATGGCACGATCTCGCTCACGGATTGCTGCGTGGTTGCCGGTCTCGGTCCGGGTATCAGCGATGCTGTGCTCAAGGCTGCTCCAAAGGTGAAGGAGAATAAGCGTCGTGACGGTTCATACGCATACTATCTGAGCGAACCTATCCGCGACAACGACGCAAAGGGTGTCGGTCCGTTCATCTGGGCTTCGCTCGAAATGGAGGATCTCGGCTACAATGTTGACTCTTTCAAGAAGAACGGTAAGAAATCTAAGAAGTCTTCAAAGAAATGAGAGGATTGAGACGACTTTTTTCAATAGTGTTACTGGCCGCGGGATGTCTGACCCTCGCTGCGGTGACACCTGAAAAAGAGAGTTCCGCGCGCCCGAAGCATTACTCCGAATGGCTGACGCGCTCGGAGATGAAGCGTGAGCCGAGGAGCTATATGCTTGATTATTCATGGCGTCCCAACTGGGGCTATGTCATGGGTATCGAGCTTGAGTCGATGCTTGACACATATCTTCGCTATGGTGGCGATGACATAAGGGACTATTGCCTCCTCTACACTGATACCATGATTGCGCCCGACGGAGCAATCAAACACTATCGCTTGGATGCCTATAACCTCGACAATGTGCGTACGGGACATTTCGTCAACCGCATGAATCAGAATTTTCCCGAACAGAGGTATATCAAAGCCATGAACACTCTTATGCGTCAGCTCGAAGAGCAGCCGCGCACCAACGAGGGTGTCTATTGGCACAAGGCAGTCTATGCCTATCAGGTATGGCTCGACGGTATTTTCATGGGGCTTCCTTTCCGCGTCCTGACAGCTTCACAGATCTACTCTCCCGAACTTGCCAAGCCTATCTATGACGATGCTGTCGATCAGGTGAAGAGCACCTACGACCGCACCTACGATCCTAAGACCGGACTTAACCGCCATGCTTGGGACGAGAGCCGCGAGATGTTCTGGAGCGATAACGAGACGGGACTTTCGCAGCACTGCTGGGGTCGTGCGCAGGGGTGGTACACGATGGCTCTTGTCGAGCTCCTCGACGCTCTTCCGGAGGACTACGAGCGTCGCGGTGAGGTGATCGACCTTCTGACGCGCTGCTTCGACAACATCATCAAATGGCAGGACGCCGAGACAGGCGTATGGTATCAGGTGATGGATTCTCCTGAGCGTGAGGGTAACTATCTCGAATCCACCTGCACATCGATGTTTGCATATTCCCTTCTTAAAGCTGCCCGCAAGGGTTGGGTAAGTGATCCCAAGTATCGGGAGGCCGGAATCAAGGCTTACGAGGGTATCATCGACAATTTTATCCGTGAAGAGCCTGACGGCACACTCTCGCTGACAAGCTGTTGCGCCGTTGCCGGTCTCGGTCCGGGCATAAGCGACGCTGTGCTGAAGGCTGCTCCAAACGTGAAGGAGAACAAACGTCGCGACGGTTCATACGCTTACTATTTGAGCGAACCGGTCCGTGACAATGACGGTAAAGGTATAGGTCCGTTCATCTGGGCTTCACTCGAAATGGAGGATCTCGGCTACGACGTGGATTCTTTCAATAAGAAGTCATCGACAAAGAAGAAATCATCAAAAAAGTAAATCAGTAACCATATCAAAAAATCATCATCATCAGTAAGCATTGAAAGTTTAGTCTGTCATAATACTCTTCTTAGTAGTTTGCTCCCCCTTACCTGACATTAATTAAGGAAAAAGACTACGCACAGATACTTTCAATCATCTTACAAACCTGCATGCCGTTGTTCCCGTTGATCGGGAGCAACGGTTTTGTCATTGTATAACCGGTATTTATATGGGTATATGGAATGTATTTCGATGCTGTGTTAAAATCAGCCCGGAATTTATCTATTCTGATGCAGCCGTATCTAAATCCCCCTTGATCCCTCGTAGAAGGTTTTTTCCCACAAAATTACAACACCGATCTTCCCTAAAGATACGATAATGAAAACTCCTATTGAAAAATATAGACCCCCATGTGCCAAACTTCTCCCCCGCAAATACCATGCGCAAAATTCACCCACAAATACCATGCCCCCCCATAAATCATGTAGGGCCGCATTTCAATGCGGCCCTACAGATATTTAAATCGTAAATAGGCGGTATATTATTTTGAAAGGTATGTGTGGACGATTATCGCGCCGTTGCTACCTTCTGAACCATAGGCGGAAGCCTCTTTCATTATCTCCACATAATCAATGTCGTTGAGATTTAGACCCTCAAATGATGGAACTTTTATGTCGTCAATGAAATAAAGCGGCGTAGAATTGCCCATTATAGTACGTGTGCCACGGATGTTTACCTCCTCATTACCATGTGAACCTTCGATATTAAGACCCGGTACACGTCCTTGCAGGGCGGCTAAAAGAGTATTAGCTCCGCTTCGCCGTAAATCATCACCACTGATAAAATTACCCGGTACAGTACGCTCACGACGTGGGACGAACGAAAAACCAAGGCTTATCAGACGCTCGTCCTCCTCGACATTAAATTTTTTTTCGTCAGCAAGACGAATGATCATGCTTCGTCTGCCTTCAACGGGAATACTAAAAATTTTTTTCTTTATCAATATCTTCAATGTGTCTGTCGGTGCAATGTCGGTCAGACCAAACTCTCCTTTTTTATTGGTGAGAGAGTAATCTTTAGGTGTTCTGACATATACTCTGGCTCTATTTATCGGTTTTCCGTCAAGCTCAAGTAGAATACCGTTGAACGGTCTTCTTTTTTGAGCATACAAAGTTCCACACCATATATTCATGATGAGAAGCAGAAGAATTGTAAATCGCATAGTTTGTTTTAGATGTAATTCGTGTTTGGAAATCAGAAAGAATAAATGTAGGAAATTGGAGTCATGATATAATACCATGACTCCAAAACCAATTTTACCACTCAATCTTATTCATGTATGAGGTAATAGAGGCTGTTAGAATAACGACAATCTATTTCAATCATTGTCCTATTTTGTAGATAGTGATTATGAAAGATGTGAATAAGGGAAATTGCTGGTTGATTGACGCAACCTGTTAGAACCTTCGTTTTTCTAACAGCCTCTGATTGTCAGTCGATATTTTCAAGACCACTCTTTCCGGTGGATCCGTAGCCGTTATCACCATATTCCTCGGCATTAAGGATGACATCAAGAAACTCTTGTGATATCGGACGATTATAGTGGAAATCCTTGAAGAAACGAGCTGCACGTTTGTTGTAACGGTTAAGGCGTTCGTCGATATTGTTGTGACGTTTCAGAAGAGCCCATCGGGTGAACTCTCCGCACAGTTCGCGTGCATATTCGTCAAGGACGTCATCTTCCGAAGCAGAGCTAAGCATCCAGTCCGTGCTACCGGGACGCACGGCACGTTTACGGAGAACGTTGATATATTCGGCGGCTTTTCCTCCATCGCCAAGTTTCTGCCATGCTTCCGCAGCGAGGAGATATACCTCTGCCATACGCATGATGTACATATCGCCACATTTTACCTGACCGTTGGATATGGTAGTGAAACATCCGTCGTAGTTCCAGTTAAACTTTATGAGCGATGGAGCGGCGTTAGAGCTTGTCTTGCCGTTGCCGATCGGCGGATTACCGGCGGCACTGCCATTTGCTGTCGAGCCATAGACATAGGTGTCGGCATAGAGATCACGCAGGACTATTACGGGATATATACACTTGGCCTTGTCTGATTCCGAAAGAGGTTCATGGACGAATACAGTATTGAAACGATCATCCTCCGGATCAATGGGATAGGGGATGGCATACACTTTTGTTGTATTCGCATAGCCCGGTTTATTGAAATCAGCGGTTGAAGAAGCGACTTTAAGTGTGGTCGATGGATCATCGGAATATTCGCCTCTCGGCCATATACGTGCAGGCCATTGATTGTATTCCACACCCGCACCTGCATAATAACAGTCGGCATAGGGCTGGATGACTTTGCCTACGTTCTGAGGATCGATACCATATTTCAGGCAAAGAGTTTCATTAAGAGTCTTTTGTGATTTAGCACGGCTGACACCCCATTCCTCGAATGTCCATTCGCAGTAAGCGTATTGCCATGTATATTCCCATCGACGATCCCATTCAGGATTAAAACAGTACATGAGGTATTCAGACGGTTGCCAGTTTTGAGAATTCAGACGTCCGTAGAAGTAACTGTTCTTGTCACTCGGATTATGATTTGAATTAAAGAAATCGCTGTAAGAACCTCCGACAGTGTATGCGGCAAGCTTATTTGCTTTGCTCATTGACATTGAGATAGTGGTTGAGAGATCAGGAGCCGCCGCAATCATCAGTGCTTCGCGGTTGGTGCGGTTATTTGCATCTGACCACATATCCGCAATATCATCGTAAAGATATGCACCGTAAGTTTCCGCGTTAGTGATGAGATCCTCCGCAGCATCCTTTGCCTTTTTCCAGTATTCAGAGCCGTCTCCGTACTTGCTGTCACCGAGTCCTGCACGCTGGGCATACACACGGGCGAGGAGTCCCTTTGCCGATTTTTTTGTGAATCGGGCGTGATTACCGTTGTATGGAGCGACCGGAAGGGCTTCGGCTGCTTCAGTAAGATCTTTGATAATAGCATCATAGATTGTCTTTTCGCTCGATCGCACAGGTTTCAGCTCCAGATTACCGGTAAGGCTGGCACTACTGTTAAGATTGAGCGTCACGGGACCATAGTGAGCCACAAGTATTGAATAGTAGAGGGCACGTAGTGTCTTGGCTTCGGCCGTGAGGACTGCTATTTCCTCAGGGTTTCCATCCTTGATATTGTCCGCTTCGTTGATTACGGTATTACAGGTCGTTATACTCGTATAGCATTGTTTCCATAGCTTCTGGAAGGCATTGTAACTGCCGATGGCACCATCGTAGTTTAGAAGCTGGGTGTAGCTGTTGCCATTGCTTTTCGGTACCCACATATCCGTACCGCCTTCCGAAACAAAGAGCCAGTCTGATGCAGTGTATATCTGATCATTAAGTGGACCATAGCATGTGGATTGCAGGCCATACCATGCGACGAAATTATCAAGCATAGCATCACCGGCAGCGGGATTGTCTTCATCGAGATTGCAGGAATTAAGAGCGGTAAAGCCGATCATCAACGCCATAAATTTTTGTATAGTAGTCTTTTTCATTTGATAGCGATTTATTTTAATCAAGTTAATGACAGTTATAGGTCAGGATTAAATCGATAGGTTAAGACCGACAACAAGTTGCTTGGTGAGGGGGAAGTCGAGACTTCCGTTCATTTCGGGGTCATAGTTTTTGAGAAGCGGATTGCTTGCATGAACCAGTGGATTGGTTATGGTGGTGTATAGGCGCAATCCACGGATACTTATGCGATCACAAACTGACCTCGGAAGAGTGAAACCAAGCGTGATATTCTTGATTTTGAAGAAAGAACCGTCCTGATACTTCTTGGCGGAATACCATGAATCCTGCTTCCAATCACGTGTGTTGTCAAGAGCGGGGAAGTCATTGCTCGGATTAGTCGATGTCCAGTAATTGAAATGACTGGGGAATGCACCACCGCCTGAGCTATACCATAGGATGGGATCATATCCGATCATCTGGCCGTGTCTCCAATACATGTAGATACTGAGGTCAAAAGCTTTATAAGAGAATCGGTTCTGGAATCCGAGTGACCAGTCGGGAGTATTGTGACCGAGCATTATACGGTCATTGTCGCCGGGTGTATATGGATTCTCTGCATCAAACCGGCGTGTTAAGGGCTTGCCGTTCTCATCGAGTTCCTTGGGATAAGATTTCTCATAGACGCCGTCGCTGACCTTGGTCATGTTGGGTACATAGACCTTGAGATCACCCGGACGTTTTCCAAAGACAGCGGCATCAGCTTCTTCGCCATATTGCCAGACACCGTCAATCTTGTAGTTATAGAAAGATTTTACCGGGTAGCCTACTTTTAGGGTATAGTTTCCGTTCGAGATATACTCTGACGCACCTTCACCGAGCGATGTTACTTTTTCATCGTTGGTAGAGAATGTTATAGTACTGTCCCAGTTGAAGTCGCGGCTCACGATATTGTGGGTCGTAAGGGTCATTTCAAAACCCTTGTTGCGCGTTTTGGCAATATTGGCGTCCATCTTGAAGGGAGTCGTCGCATTGAAACCACCGTTGGTGACGGGGAGCGATTGCGTCCAGATAACGTCGTCGGTATTGGTTATGTAATATTCCATCGAGAGATCAATCCTGTTGTTAAGAAGGCTGATATCAAGACCGATATTGGTACTTTTTGATCGTTCCCATGACAGAGCGGGATTGGAGAGTTTCTCCGGATAGTAATAGGAAGTTATATCTTCTTTACCAAGACCCATGTTGCCCTGCTGGAGGATGGAGTAAGAACTATAGGCTTTGATACCTGCCGCTCCGGTCTCACCATAGCCCAGACGCAGCTTGAGATTGTTGAGCCAGTCATTTGCGAACTCCATGAATGGTTCGTCTGAGATACGCCAACCGGCGGAAACTGCAGGGAATGTGTCCCATTTGCGACCCTTTGCCAGTCTTGAATTACCGTCATGACGGACTGAAGCGGCAAAGAGATAGCGTCCGAGATAGGAGTAATTGATACGTCCTACCAGACCGAAGCTTGATCCCATTGAGTAGCCTGATTCAACGGTTGAGTTCGTCTGTCCACTGACAGCAAGGTTTGTCCAGTAATATGTATTTGAGCTGAATCCGGAATTTTTTGCTGTTGATGAATCAGAGTCGCTGTCGGACCATGTCGTTACGCCTGTGATGGTGAAATCATGCTCCTTATTTATATTGAAATTGTAAGTTAGGATATTTTCCCACTGATAGTTATAGGAATCAGAGTTTTTAATTTCAGCATTGACGTATTTTGCGTATATCGGATTTTTTTCATCGCCAAGAGCAAGTTTTCCAGCCTCGTTATAGAACTGATATGATCCGTAGCCTATGAATTTCTGGTTTTTTGAGTGATTCCAGTTGGCACTCAGGCGTGATTCCAGCGAGAGTCCTTTGATGGGTGTGATACGGATGTATGGTTGCACATAGACTTTGGTACTGGTCGGATGATCACGATATACGCTTTTGTCATTATTGAGCAGAAGGTTGAGCTGATTTGCGTCTCCGTCAATAGGGTAGGTCTTTAGAGAACCGTCTTCGTTGTAGAGTGTACCGAATGGATTGGCACGTAATACATTGTCGAGTTTTGAATAGGCCTTTTCGCGGTTTACGTGTGACGCCTGCATGTGCATACCGGCTGTGAGCCATTTCGTGATTTTCTGACTTGCACGCAGAGTCGATGAATAGACTTTGTAGTCATCATTGACATACTGACCCTTTTCATCGGAGTAGTTGAGAGAGAAGTAGAGCTGTGTGTTTTCAGTGCCGCCACTTACGGATAGTGAGTAATTCTGAGTATTGCCGTCGCGTAGCACTGCGTCGGCCCAATCGATTGTGGCACCGCGTTCCAGAGCTCCTTGTGCTGTCTGCCCCTCGATATCATCGATGATCGTACCACCCTCCTGCTGAGCCAAAAGTCTTGTATAGACCCATTCTCTCGCAGAGTTCATTTTGGGGAGTTTTGCCCATCCGTTATAGCCGTAGTAGGCATCGAAATTAATGGATACTTTACCTTGTTCACCTTTCTTGGTTGTGATGATTACCACACCGTTTGAACCGCTCGATCCATAAATTGCGGTAGATGAGGCATCTTTGAGAACTTCAATACTTTCGATGTCATTAGGATTGAGTGTCGCATAATCGCCCGGCATGCCGTCTATGATGAAAAGAGGATCACCGCTCGCGCTGAATGAACGGTTGCCGCGTAACTGCATTGATACTCCTTCACCGGCTTGACCCGACGAACGCGTTATATCAAGACCGGCGATTCGTCCCTGAAGAGCTTCCATTGGGTTGGATGACGGAGTGAGTTTCACGACATCGCTCTTGACTGACGAGATCGCTCCGGTAAGATCGCGTTTCTTCATTGTACCATAGCCGATAGCAACAACTTCGTCCAGCATGAGGTTGTCAGCTTTGAGAGTAATGGTTATTTCTCCTGTTTTTGCCGGTTTGATTGTCTCAGACTTGTAGCCTACATAGGAAATCGAAATTGAGCTTCCGGCTGGTACTTGGATCTTAAACTTGCCGTCGGCGTCAGTAATTGCCCCGGTTTTGGATCCCTTTACCATAATGGTTGCTCCGATGAGGGGTTCACCTTCGTCGTCGATTACTGTACCGGATACAGAGTAGGTGTTGTTGGCTACTTGTGCGACGGCTGATTGACCTAAGCTTACAGTCCCCATACTTTCAGCAAAAACCGGAGTGACTAATGTTAATAGAATAGCGGAAACGCCGGTAGTAAGGAGTTGTCGGGATGTAGAGTTCATTGTCGGTCCCATGTTTCTAATTCCTTCTTTCATGGTTAAAAGTTACTGTTTTCAAACTATGATATTTCATGATGTGGGATTGTCCACTCCGCAAAGGAATAGGTTTACAGTCAGACCGGACAGCAAAATAGAGGAAAAGTATGGTAATTTTGGCTCAAAATTGCTTTTTGACGCAAAATTCCTTATATTTGTCTGCATAATACTCAAAATTACCATATAATACCATCTCCTTATCTTACCATGAACCGTCTTGTCCTCATCTTAGTTTTCCTGCTGATATGTACGTTTTCGGACATTACCGCCGGCCAGCCTTACTGTCTGACGAGGACTTATGACGAAAGAGACGGACTTCCTCACCATATAGTGAACAAAATACTTCAGGATAGAAACGGGATGATATGGGTGGCTACATGGAACGGTCTTATCCGCTGGGATGGCTATGAATTCAGTACGATTACTCCCTCACCTGAGAGCGGCCTCCGCAAATATTCTCTAAGCTTTAATGATATAAAGGCAGATGCAAATGGAAAAATATGGTGTTTCCTTGATGAGTGTGTAGTACTGTTTGATGTCGATACATATCAGTTTTACGATCTACAAGCTGATATTGAAAAGCGACTGGACACGACTGTCAAAGTTAAACGGATAGCCTACAGTGATGAGGATGATATTGTAATTGTCCTTACTGACGGCCGATGCTTGTATTTTGATATCGGACAGATGAAAGATATGGATAATCCCGTCGAGGCGATGGAAGAGAGGGTAGATGAAAGCAGGATATCGTTCAAGCGGACTTCGGAGCGTCAGTTGGGTGATGTCCATCCATTCAAGAAGGCGGAGCTTACGTTTTCGCGTAAGGATGATTCCGGCAATGTATGGGTGATAACGCGGGATGGACGTGTACTGAATGCACCATCAGAGCATCATCCACTGTCATTGATGGCGACATTTGATGTACCTGATGCTTCATTGAGATATTGTTGTGATGATAATCAGGGTAATCTATGGCTTCGTAGCCGCTATGGACTGCATAAAGTGACACTGGGGAATACATCATATTCAACCGTCAGAAGTCCGCGGCCATCACGACTGTGGGCATTGATGATTGACAACGACGGAAAGATATGGCTGTCATGGAGTGATGCGAACTATCTGTGCGTCATGGATAGCATCGAGGCTTCTATGCGTTATCTTACGCCTGATGGTCACTTGTCCTCAACACCTGTTGAATTCGGTTCACAAGTCTATGGGATTACTCAGGTTTCTGATTCAATGATATGGCTTGCGTCAAAGAATAATGGTCTTTTCCGGCTGACCCGGCGCAGTGATTCGAACGATAGTTTTTCGGTCGATAAATATTTCAACGAGTCGGGGTATTCGATGAAATTTTATGATATTGCAGTTGATGGGTTTGGCCGTCTGTGGATTTCATCAATGAAAAAGGGCATTTATGTAGTTGAAAATCCAGCGGCATCCGCACCGGAATTTAAATCGCTCGTTGAACTTGGGGGCTATCCGGATAAAGCGTCCCGCGTGAGAAATATCTCGATCATAGGCGACACTTTGGCTGTGGCTGCTACTACCGGTGGACTTCTTTGTTTTAATGTTCCCGATAGTATCGGTGAAGGTCGGATACGTTACACTGTGCATACGAGCGACCCCGATCGTCCCAGCTCACTTGGAAATATAATAACTATGGGTGTTGAGGTGGGTAATGACGGTTCGTTGTATGTGGCCACCGCAAGTGACGGCATTAATCGTCTTGTCTCTCCATTGAGTCCGGATTTGTCGGAGAATTGGAATTTTGAAAGTTGCCGGAAGCATTACAGACGTATCCCGGAGGTCACATTAGCCCTGACCAAATTACCGGACGGTCGGATAATGATTGTTGGAAATAAAGAAATCTGCCTGATGGATCCGGAGAAAAAAGAGGAAGTGACCGTTTTCGGACAAGGGTATTGGCATGATAACATTGACTTTAAGGAGGTAAAACCACTTATGCTTCCCGACGGAAGGTGGATCATGGGTATGAAGAACGGAGCTATAGTTGACCGGTTGGATGAAAATTATGATAGAAGTGTTGGCTTCCCGATAGAGTTCACCGGGATTTCAGTTGAAGGGGAAGAAATGAGGACTATAGGTCACGACTGTACGGACATCACGCTTTTAAGCGATGAGAGAGCATTGACTGTGACTTTTGCTGCACTTTGTTTCTCTGACCCCAAAAGTATCCGTTACGCATACCGTATGGCTGATGATGAAGACTGGAAGAATATAGGTACGACACGTTCCCTGACGTTTACACATCTTGACCCCGGAGAATACCATATTGCCGTCCGGTCAACTGACACCCTCGGTCGATGGCTTGACAATGAAAAAGTGCTTATTGTAAAGGTGATGCCTACATTCTGGGAAACCGGGCTGGCAAAGATCCTATATGTCATAGTAGCTCTCGGAATTATAGCCGCAATATTGGCGACCATAAGATACATGAGAAAAATCAGGCGTCAGCAAAGAGAGACCCTTGAGGCCTACCTCAAACTCTTAGAATCTCCTAAATCTAATAGGGAGGAAGAGACTGATGATTCTGAGTCAGTGGTTTCGAGTGTCGAGACGCGTTTTTCGCCTGATGATCGGAGCGTCATATCATCTGTGGTGGAATTTATTGAAAATAATTTCTCCAATTCATCAATATCGGTTGATGACATGGCTGCTGCAGCGTCAATAAGTCGGAGTAGCCTTACTCGAAAGATGAAATCTCTGATGGGTGTCACACCTGCTGATTTTCTTAAAACTACCCGATTGAAACGTGCTGCTGTTTTGCTTCAAAACAGCAATTTGCCGATAAAGAACATAGCTGTTGATTGCGGATTCGCTGATATAAACTATTTCGGAAAATGTTTTAAGGCTGTCTATGGTGTAACTCCGGGTAAATATCGTTCGGATAGAAATACATAGCTTTGCGTCTAATTCCTGCATCCATAAAGATAGGATAGAATTAGATTTGGCTATTACTATTAGGTGATTCGGATATCAGTAATTACGATTATTGTACTAATGTTCGCATAAGTTTTTTTCCACAAAATTACAACACCGATCTTCCCTAAAGATGCGATAATGAAAACTCCTATTGAAAAAGATTGACCACCATACGCCAAACTTCTCCTCCGTAAATATCATCCCCCCATAAATCATGTAGGGCCGCATTTCAATGCGGCCCTACATGGCATCTGTTCAGCACGCTGATGCTGATTTCATAAAGACAGTAGATAGGTATGGTAACAAGTATCAGTGTGAATATATCCGGAGGAGTTATGATGGCAGCTATGATCATGATAAGCACGAACGCATATCCACGGTATTGCTTCAGTAACGGAGCATCAATGAAGCCCATTTTGACTAATATGAATGCGAATACGGGGAGTTGAAATACTACTCCCATCAGGAATGTAAGTGTCGTAAATGTGGATATGTATGAATCAAGCGTTATGGTACTGATGATATCCTTATTGACCTGATATGTTGCAAGAAAGCGGAATGATATTGGAAATAGCACGAAATAGCTCATCAACAATCCGGAGATGAAAAGCACGTAAATAATCCCGGCTACAAAATAGGAATATTTCTTTTCACTCTCATATAGAGCCGGAGAGATAAATTTGAAAAGCTCAAACAGAATGTATGGAGAGGCGAAAAGAATGCCTAATAAGCACGAAACCGTTATGTGGGTCATGAATTGAGATGATAATTCCGTGCTTATAAGCGGAATGTTGTATTCCTCAAATCTGAATCCCAGTCCAAGTTGTTGGAATAGATTCTCAATTAAACGGAATGTATAGAAATCAGACTGGTGGGGTGCAAGCAGTACGTCGAAGGTCTCACCTTTAAAGCAGAAAATGATGCAGGCGAATATGATGGTGGCAAGAATTATCCGGAAGAGCATCCTGCGCAGCATGTCAAGATGCCCTTCGAATGTCAGAAGTCCTGATGTGTCGTCCAGATCAGCCATTATTAGTTTTCATGTCTATCGTTTACGTGTGTATCAGTCTGCTTGCTTTCGCTTGCAGCATTGGCACGACGTTGGATTTCCTCCTCGACGCGGCGGTTTATTTCTTCCTCGGACGGCTCATTCATTCCATCTTTAAAACTTTTTATTCCTTTGCCCATTCCGTTCATGAATTCAGGCAATTTTTTCCCTCCGAAAATCAGGAGGATCACGGCGCAGATCAGAATGATTTCCGTTGCGCCAATCATGCAGATTATCATTCGTTGGTGACCAAATAAATTTTACATTCATTGAAATCTATTTCCCAGTTTCCGTCCTCGGAACTTTCCCATTGGTATTTGGAAGCCATTCTGTTCCACCAGTTTTGGAATTTTGAGGTAGTCTCGCCGAGATCCTTGACAAGACGTTCGTAAAGATCCGTATTGTTGGCTGTAAGAATATGTGCGAGTTCGTTGAGACCGTTGCGTCTCTCGAATAGTGATTGGATTTCATCGCGTTCATCCTCGGTGACGCGACCTACTTCTTTTTTCATTGATTGTGAATGTCGGGTGTTAGTATTGTTGTAAAAGTTTGTCTAACGGATCAAGATAGTCGATTTCAGGAATCTCCTTATCAGGAAGAAATTCACCTATCTTGCGGATTTTCGAGAGGAGTTGACGTGAAGCCTCGCGTTCAATGTGTGATATCACGCATTGTTCATGACTCGGTGTGTTGATGTCAAATGTCATCTTCCGGTTGAGCCATACGCAGCGTTTGCATTGCCATGCATCACATATTCGGCATATTGGAGCATGGTCAAGCCGGTAAAGTTGTGAATTTTTTATGTCGAGACCGTTTTCAAGATCACCGATAGAGTAGCCATTCTTACCATCGAAATAGAATGCCGGACAAATGTAAAATTTACCATCAGGGGCAAGTGTAACGGATTCGGAGCCGGCATTGCAATTATTCATTCCGTCAAGCATCATTCTGTCCGTAAGGATGTTCAGCTGTACGGGATGATCTTTGGCGTACTCGTCACAGATTGTTGCAGATATGGCTTTCAGGAAATCGGAGTAGTTAGCTTGCTTGTCCGGAGTAAGTGATTCCACATCCTTGATGACGATATTTATTCGTGAGACTTTTGACAATAGATTGCTTAAAGCCAATTTTGACATAAGGAGATCAGCCAGTGTTGTTCTTATTACATAGGTCTGATCATATATCGGTTCAATGCAATTTAATGCGTCCCAATCATTGATAACCATTATATCCGCATCATTGGATAACTCCATGTCCTCACAACCGGATGACACAATGGAGATATGATCAATTTCTGAAATCAGATCCTTGTACTCTTCAGGAAGAGGATCGTCAGGACAGACAAACTGAACCATGAGGTTCTCTTTCATTGACCATACAATGGCTTTTTTGAGTAGATCAAGAGCCATGAGTTTCCTCTCCGTGGTGTTGTTATTGTAGTGACAGAATGACGTGGCAGTATCGTCAAGATGTATAATGAGATATTTTAACATGACTTTAGCAGATGTCCGGATTGGATGGCTTTTTGTTTTTCTCAAATTCTTCGCGCAAGCCTTCCTTTTCCAGTTTATTGAATAACTTGTTCCAGTAGTAGTTATTGGCTCTCACTCTTGCCTTGTGCATCTTGCAGATGGCAGTGGCGCGCTGATAGACTGTAGGGGTTGATGCTGCATCATAGTTCTCACCCTGACACCATGCACAACCGCTGGCAACTTCGCAGTTTATACATTCTTCAGATGATTGTGTGCAGCGATCCAATGCCAAGAACGGTCGGATTTTGTTTTGGTCTATTCCGTCTTTGACATTCCCGATGATCCATGCATCTTTCTCCCTGAGTGAATATTGGGCAAAGCGCGTGCAAGGATAAAAATTTCCGGCAGCATCCACTGCAAGCATTTTCCCTGCTCCGCACCAATTCTGATTTTCGTAGCGAGAATCCATTGGTTTACCTATGTCTTCAGAAAAGAATGAACAATTATAGTCTTTATACCACCCGTCGTTGATAATTACATCTGCTAATTCAGTCAACTGGTTTTCGAATATTACGTCATCACCTTCTTTCCACACGTTCTCAAACACCACATTTATATTTACTTCATGTATGCCAAGAGAGTAGAGGTGTATGACACTCTCTTTGATGTAAGGGATGTCGGCAGAACTGATCGTGACTTTTGTCCCGGCGAACGGGAACTGTTCGAGCCATAAGGGTATGTTGCGCACTACGTCATCATAGCTACCTCTTTCTTCCTGCGGATCTTTCCAAATACGGTTTAGATCATGTTTTGTCTTTGTCCCGTCAATGGTTATGCCGACAGAAAGATGATTTTTATTTTTTGCTATGAAACGTTGCACTTTCTCACTGTCGTAGTTAATACCGTTAGTCGAAAAGCTAAAGCGATATGAATTGAACCAATGATGATTACGTCGGTAGAGTTCCACCTTTATGTAATCGCATATCCGGTCAATAAGGTCGATTTCAAGAAACGGTTCGCCACCGATGAAGTCCCATATTACGGATTGATCCTTATTGCCGGTTCCACTGTCGAGAATATAGTCTATGGCTTTTTTGGCAACATCCCAACTCATTCGTTCTTTCTCGTTTTTTCCGACGAGATAGCAATATTTACAGGCAAGTTGGCAATCCTTTGTCACTATGAATGTAATGGTCTTGGCATTGCCATCTTGCCATGATTTAGATTCTGCCATATAGATTAGCCATGCTCTACGTGGGACATGTAATTGGTATTCCTGCAACTTCCGTTGCAGTTCTGACTGCAAGTCCCCTTACAGCCACTCCAACAGTAACCTTTACAATCGTTACAGCCTGAATTATAGCCGTTTGAAGATGCTCTACAACTAATCGAACAATCTGATTTACAACTACGCTCACAACCAGTGTTACATCCACCATAACACCTTGTAGAGCAACCACTTGTGCACCTACCAGAACAGCTGTTAGAACAATAGCTATTGCACGATGAACTCCCCATGCTTGAAGCCTTTGCTATCAATGGCGTATTTGCAAGGACTATTGTCCCAAGGATTGGAAGAGCTGCCTTAGCCGCTTTCTTGAAGAACTGTCTGCGTGATTGAAGTTCTTCATTTTTGTTTGATTTCATGACATTACATCATGCCCTACAGGCTCTCCGAATTGGGCTTATTGGTTAAAAAAACGAAAGCGTGAAAGCCTGTATCCGTTGCTCTATCCACCTGTAGAGGCTCTCGCATTGCCCATTGGAGTAGAAAGAGCAACGCCGAAGCCTCACGCTGTATGATAGATATATACAACTAACTCATCGTTGAGTTGTCAACAATGTATCATACGCCGAAAGACATCTACCGTTGCTACATTCCTGACTCCAAATGAAGAATTTGCGAGATTCCTACAGGTCAAGAATTTAGCGTGAGATAAACGCTTTTAGTTATGTCTTTTCCCACCCTCATTTCCCGCTATCGGGCTTCGGTGAGAGATATGTAGTGACAAATATAGGGACTATATTTTGAATGTGCAAATCATTTTGATCTTAATTTCGATCCAATCGTTATGATTATTTGCAAAAATGTAGGGCCGCGTTTCAATGCGGCCCTACAGGGTTTATACGTTATATAATACGTTATATACGATATAAGATTTATTTCTTGAATGCGTCGCGGAGGGTCTGGAATGCGGTTGCTATTCCGTCCTTGTCCTTACCGCCGGCCTGTGCGAAACCGGGCTGACCGCCGCCGCCACCCTTGATGGCCTTGGCTGCTTCGCGCACGAGAGTTGATGCGTTGAATCCTTCCTTGACAAGATCATCCGTAAATGCGACCGTAAGGAGGGGCTTCCCTGCCATATCGACTGTCGCAGCGATGAAGGCTGTCTTTTCAGGTGACTGCTGACGGATGCCGAACGCTATGCCCTTGACAACATCGGGAACACGCACACCGGTGAGAGTTGCGAGTTTGATGTCTCCGACGGTTTCTGCTTTCTCAATGATCTCGCGGGTAAGATTGCGGACACGCTCTTGGAAGAATTCCTCGGCCTGCTTGCGGAGTTCGGCATTCTCCTCAATGGATTTGCGGAGTGCCTGAAGCACATCCGGAGTATTGTGGAGGAGTTCGGCTACACTGCGCATATCATCTGTGAGCTGATCGACCATATCCTCGGCTACTCCTGCAGTAACGGCTTCGATACGGCGGATACCGGCAGCGATACTTGACTCGGACACGATGCGGATTGTACCGATGTTACCAGTGTTGGGCACGTGAGTACCACCGCAGAGTTCAACAGAGTCACCGTATTTGATTACACGCACTTCCTCACCGTATTTCTCGCCGAAGAGTGCCATTGCACCCATTTCCATAGCATCAGCAATGGGTACATGACGGTGTTCGTCAAGCGGAATTGCCTTGCGGACATTGGCGTTGGCTATGTGTTCAACCTTGCGGAGTTCTTCGGGTGTGACCTTCTGGAAGTGTGAGAAGTCGAAGCGGAGCATTGTGGGTGAAACGTATGAGCCTTTCTGCTCAACGTGTGTGCCGAGCACTTCGCGGAGAGCTGCGTGGAGAAGGTGGGTCGCTGTGTGGTTACACTCTGTAGCACGGCGGTTAGCCTCGTTGATCTCGGCAATGAATTCAGCATTCACGTCGGCCGGGAGTTTCTTGCTGAGATGTACGGCCTGACCGTTCTCGCGCTTGGTGTCATAGATCTCGATCTTGTCATCACCGTTGATGAGCCAGCCGCTGTCGCCGACCTGACCGCCCATTTCGGCATAGAAAGGAGTGGTGGAGAGGACAATCTGATAGAAGTCTTTGTTTTTCTGCTTGACCTGACGGTAACGGAGGATATGGGTCGGACACGAGGTAGTGTCGTAGCCTACGAATTCGGTCTCACCTTCGCTGACGGTTACCCAGTCGGTAGCCTCGACAGCTGCGGCATTGCGGGCACGGGTTTTCTGGGCCTCCATTTCGACATCGAATTCCTTCTTGTCGAGAGTCATGCCGTTTTCTTTAAGGATAAGTTCGGTAAGGTCGAGGGGGAAACCGTAAGTGTCATAAAGCACGAATGCCTCCTTGCCTGAAATTTCATTCTTACCCTGCTTCTTGGCATTTTTGATGGCCTCGTCGAGTATGGCGATACCCTTGTCAAGTGTGCGGAGGAATGAATCTTCCTCTTCCTTGATCACCTTCATGATGAGTTCGCGCTGAGCTGCGATTTCGGGATAAGCCTCGCCCATCGAGTCAATGAGGGTGTTGACGAGCTTATACATGAACGCCTGTCTCTGATCAAGGAACGTATAGGCGTAGCGCACGGCACGACGGAGGATACGACGGATCACATAACCGGCCTTGGCATTACCGGGAAGCTGGCTGTCGGCTATGGAGAAAGAGATGGTGCGGACATGGTCGGCGATCACGCGCATGGCTACATCGACTTTCTGATCTTTTCCGTACTCCTTGCCTGAAAGCTCTGCTATGCGACTGATCAGCGGGGTGAACACATCGGTATCATAGTTTGATTTCTTTCCTTGGAGAGCCATGCAGAGACGTTCGAAGCCCATGCCGGTGTCGATCACCTTTGCGGGCAGGGGTTCGAGTGAGCCGTCGGCCTTACGGTTGAACTGCATGAACACGAGATTCCAGATCTCGATCACGAGGGGATTGTCCTTATTGACGAGGGTTGCACCGTCGATCTTCTCACGCTCTTCGTCGCTGCGGAGATCGATGTGGATTTCCGAACAGGGACCGCAAGGACCAGTATCGCCCATTTCCCAGAAGTTGTCGTGCTTGTTGCCGTTGATTATATGTGATGCGGGGAGATGCTTTTCCCAGTATGATGCCGCTTCGTCGTCACGTGTGAGGCCTTCATCAGGCGCGCCTTCAAACACGGTAGCGTAAAGACGGTTGGGGTCGAGTTTAAGCACGTCCACGAGATATTCCCATGCCCAGTCGATGGCCTCCTGCTTAAAGTAGTCGCCGAATGACCAGTTGCCGAGCATCTCGAACATGGTGTGGTGATAGGTGTCCATACCTACTTCCTCAAGGTCGTTGTGCTTTCCCGACACACGCAGACACTTCTGCGAGTCGGCCACGCGCTGATACTTGGCAGCCTTGTTGCCTAAGATGATGTCCTTGAACTGGTTCATACCCGCGTTGGTAAACATCAGGGTGGGGTCATCCTTGATCACCATCGGGGCTGAGGGAACGATATGGTGTCCCTTTGAGCGGAAAAACTCTTTGAAAGATTCGCGTATTTCCTTTGCGGTAAGCATAGTTTTATATAGTACTGTTAAATGTTTGGCTTATTGGTATGTCAAATAATTTGCAAAGATAGGTATTTTTGCCGAATAACTTGCCGATCAGCATGGAAAACATCAATGTACAAATGTATTGCGTCGGGCAATAAAATAATAAGGAGGGCATTTGATGCGTTATATCAAAAGCCCTCCTTATTATTTTCGGAGACATTTGTCTGAAGTTTTCAGCCGTCAATCCTCAAGATAGTAGATGATGGTGGAGACGACGCGTACCTTCTTGATAAATGGTGTAGAGGAGTCGCTGTCCTCGATTGAGAACTGGCCTTGTGATGCGGTCTTGATCTTTCCTACACGGCTGTCGCTGTCGGCGGCGAACTGATCGGCGGCGGCACGTGCGTTTTTGGTTGCTTCGGCTATCATTTCGGGTTTGATGGCGTTAAGACCGGTGAACTGATAGTTGATATATGAATTGGAGAAGGCTATTCCCTCCTTGAGCAGTTCGGACTGGCGGTTGAGCAGTTCGCGTACCTTCTGCACTTTCTTGGTGGTGACAGTCACGGTGCAGTTGATTGAATAATTATAGGCAAAAGAGTCCGAACGGTAGCGGTTAGACGTAGCGTCGTACGTGTCCGGTGGATTAACGGAGATTTCATCCTCACTAATTCCGTTAGATGTGAGGAATTTGACAATGACAGCATTATTTGAGCTGACGTTGTTATAGAGAATCTGGAGATCGTTTCCTGCAAGGGAATAGGTGATGGGCCAAGTGACAAGATCGGCGGGTACTTCGCGTTCGGCGAGACCGCGCACTGTGACTTCCCTGTCTCGGAAAGCGATGTTGTCAATACCGGCTTTAAGTACGAAGCCGAGGATGACCATGCCGACTGCTATAAGTCCGGCGGAGATGACGGATGATTTCATATTCTTATGGTTTTAATTATATGAGTAGAATACAAATTTAGACATATTTGTTGAATCAAGCTATGGATGAAATGAGAATTTTTGGCTGAAAATTCATAAATTTGTAGTCCCAAATCAAAAAAACGAGTTATCTCTGAAAAATTTATATAACTAACACTCACATGGAAAAGAAGATAGTTGAGACGCCCCTGATGAGGCAGTATATGGCAATGAAGGAGAAGCATCCCGATGCAATTCTTCTCTTCCGTGTAGGTGACTTTTACGAGACTTTTTCAGAGGATGCGATAGCCGCATCGGAGATTCTGGGCATTACGTTGACGCGCCGCGCCAACGGATCGGCACAGTATGTCGAGCTTGCCGGATTCCCACACCATGCGCTCGATACCTATCTCCCGAAACTTGTCAGGGCCGGTAAGCGTGTGGCCATCTGCGAGCAGCTTGAAGACCCGAAGACCACGAAGAAACTTGTCAAACGTGGCATTACGGAGCTTGTCACTCCGGGAGTCTCGATCAACGATACGCTGCTCAACAACCGTGAGAATAACTTTCTTGCAGCACTCAATTTTACGAAGCAAAATGTCGGAGTGGCTTTCCTTGACATATCGACGGGTGAATTTCTTGCCGCCGAAGGATCGGTGGATTATATCGAAAAACTTCTGGCGAATTTCGCACCGAAGGAGGTGCTTGTGGAACGGGGAAAGAAGAAGCTGATAGAAGAAAGTTTTGCCGAGCATTACCTTGCCTTCGAGCTTGATGACTGGGTGTTCACTGACGATGCAGCTATGGATCGTCTGCTCAAGCAATTCGAGACAAATTCACTGAAAGGCTTCGGCATCAACGCCATGCCGGCTGCCGTGGTTGCCGCCGGTACTATCCTTCACTATCTCGACATCACTCAGCATACACAGATTTCACACATAACATCGATTGCACGTGTGGAGGAGGAGAAGGCTGTGAGGCTTGACCGCTTTACTGTGCGCAATCTCGAACTCGTCAACTCCATGAGTGAGGACGGTAAGAGCCTGCTTGATGTCATAGACCGCACGGTAAGCCCGATGGGTGCGCGTTTGCTCCGCAGATGGGTGCTTTTCCCGCTGAAGGATGCAAGGGAGATCAACCGTCGCCTCGACATAGTGGAATATTTCTTCCGCGAGCCTGATGACCGCGATGCGCTGAAGGATGCCCTTGCACAGATCGGTGATCTCGAACGCCTGATAG
Source organism: Duncaniella sp. (assembly GCF_029056165.1). Lineage (NCBI taxonomy): Bacteria > Pseudomonadati > Bacteroidota > Bacteroidia > Bacteroidales > Muribaculaceae > Duncaniella > Duncaniella sp. The sequence continues at coordinate 140,021 of NZ_JAIDBW010000012.1, forward strand.
CCAAAGTGTCGGCCGGACGCGTGAACCCCCGTGAACTTGTGCAGCTACGTCATGCATTAGCCATGATCGAACCGATCAAGCGTATATGTCTCGAATCAGGTCAGCCTGCACTTGTGACCATAGGCGAGCAGTTGAATCCATGCACCGGAATTGCCGAGAGGATCGGACGTGAGATCTTGCCCGATCCGCCTACTGCACTCAACCGTGGACCTGTGATAAGCGAAGGGGTCGATGCGGAACTTGACGAACTCCGCGAGATCGCCTATAAAGGAAAAGATTACCTGTTGCAACTGCAGCAGCGCGAAAGTGCCCTGACAGGCATCCCGTCACTGAAAGTTGCATATAATAATGTGTTCGGCTATTATATAGAAGTGACGAATACCCATCGTGACAAAGTGCCTCCGGAATGGATACGCAAACAGACTCTTGTCAATGCCGAACGATACATCACACAGGAGCTTAAAGAATATGAGGAAAAGATACTCGGTGCGCAGGACAAGATTGCGATCATCGAGCAGCGCATTTATTCAGCACTCGTCCATGACCTCTGTGCGTATATCCCTGCAATTCTCCTCGATGCTCAGATGATAGCGCGGCTGGATGTGTTCAACTCGTTCACGCGTATAGCTCTCGATAACCGTTACAATCGTCCGGTGGTGGATGATTCGCTCGAACTTTCAATAGTGGAAGGCCGTCATCCGGTAATCGAAAAGGAACTTCCACCGGGTGAGCCATACATCACGAACACTGTAAACCTGTCCAACGGCGGGACACAGATAATGATGATCACCGGTCCGAACATGTCGGGTAAGTCGGCATTGCTCCGTCAGACAGCTCTCAATGTGCTGCTTGCGCAGATCGGTTCGTTCGTGGCTGCTGAAAGCGCACGGATAGGTGTGGTGGATAAGATATTCACACGTGTTGGTGCGAGTGACAATATCTCGCTCGGTGAATCCACGTTCATGGTCGAAATGAATGAGGCGGCGTCGATACTCAACAATATGAGTGAGCGTTCTCTCATTCTTTTTGACGAACTTGGCCGAGGAACCTCCACTTACGACGGTATTTCGATAGCGTGGGCCATTGTCGAGCATATCCATGAGCATGGCAAGGCTCATCCGAAGACTCTTTTCGCTACTCATTACCATGAGCTTAACGAAATGGAGAAAAGTTTCGGAAGGGTTGTAAATTTCAACGTGTCCGTGCGGGAGATTGATGGTAAGGTGGTGTTCCTGCGCAAGCTTGCACGCGGTGGTAGTGAGCATAGTTTCGGCATACATGTAGCAAAGCTTGCCGGTATGCCGCAGTCGATAGTGAAGCGTGCCGATGAGGTGCTTGCACATCTTGAAAAGGTGAATCGTGAGAGTGACGAGCAGGTGGCCAAGAATCTTTCAGGTGTGGCAGATGTTTCCGAAGGTGTACAGCTTTCGTTCTTCCAGCTCGACGATCCGGTTCTCGCACAGCTCCGCGACGAGATTCTTGATATTGACATCAATAATCTCACACCGATGGCTGCTTTGAATAAGCTTCACGATATCAAGACCATCCTTACAGGAAAGTAATGTCCGGAAGCTTTCGGGATATATAATTAATATATGATTTGTAGGGACTAATTAATAATGATTTGTAGGGACGCGGCGTGCCGCGTATGCCGAATTGAATAGTTATAGCCTATTTTTTCAGGCTAATGTATTTTATTCGGCATACGCGGCACGCCGCGTCCCTACAAGTTATTCGTAGTTGCTATATGATCGAGTGTATCTGCTTATTCGTAACGGATGGCTTCGATGGGATCGAGGTTGGAGGCTTTCATGGCGGGTACCCAGCCGAAGAAGATGCCTGTAAATGTGCAGACCGCGAAGCTAAGTATGATTGATGTGGCAAGGATTGATGTTGGCCAGCCTGCGAGGATCGTTACAAGCCATGTCGCGCCACAGCCTACAACCACACCGATCAATCCGCCGGTGACGGATATGATGATGGCTTCGATGAGAAATTGCAGCAGTATGTCGATACCACGGGCACCGATGCTCATGCGCAGACCGATCTCGCGCGTACGTTCCGTCACGGAGACATACATCATATTCATGATGCCGATACCACCTACGAGCAGTGAGATGAATGCGATACAGGTCAGGAGGACGGTCATCATGTCGGAAGTCGAGTTCATCATCTCGCTCAATTCCTGCTGCGAACGGATATCGAAATTATTCTCATCGTCCGCTCCAAGGCGATGATTGGTGCGCAGGAGTTCTGTGATTTCCTCTGTGGCGTCAGGAGTCATCTCCTCCGAGAGGGCCGATGCTACTATCTGTCCGAGATAATCGACGGCAAGAATACGCTTCATGACAGTAGTGTAAGGAGCGATCACCACGTCGTCCTGATCCATACCCATAGAGTTAGTACCTTTACTTTTAAGGACACCGACAATGGTGAAGGGGATCTTGCCGAATCGTACCACCTTACCGATCGGATTCTCTCCGTTGGGGAAGAGGTTATCGACGACGGTTTTACCTACCACGCAGACCTTGGCGGCGGACTTGATGTCGGCCTCGGTAAACATTTCGCCATCCTCCACGGAGAGTTTGCGGATGTCGAGGTATTCAGGTGTGACACCATAGATGCTTGAAGGCCAGTTGTTGTTGCCATAGATCATCTGCGCGGAACTTGTGACGACCGGACTAACGGCCGAGAGATAGGCTGTGCCATCACGCAGAGTTTCATAATCGGCAATCTTGAGTGTCTGCATGTCATCGGCACTCTGGCGGACGCCGCCACGCTGCATATTGCCGGGATGGATCATGATCATGTTTGATCCCATCTCGGAGATCTGAGCCTTGATGCTCTCTTTAGAGCCCTGACCGATGGCAAGCATACAGATGACGGCTGCGATACCGATGATGATACCGAGCATGGTCAGGATGGCCCTCAGCTTGTTGCGGTTGAGCGCACGCAAGGCAATTTTGAGTAGATTGAAAAAATTCATGGTTTCAGTCGTCGTTTTCGGGGAGAGAATCAAGCATTTCCTGTGCGGACGCAGGTGCTTCGTTGTATGTATCGGAAATAATTTTACCGTCGCGGAGCACGATGTTGCGCGAGGAGTAAGCCGCGAGTTCCGGATTGTGGGTCACGAAGATGATGGTACGACCACGTGCATAAAGCTGCTGGAAGAGTACGAGCACGCTGAACGAGGTGCGTGTGTCGAGGTTACCGGTAGCTTCATCGGCAAGAATAATGACGGGATCATTGACAAGTGCGCGTGCGATTGCTACGCGCTGCTGCTGACCACCGCTCATCTGATTGCTCTTGTGATTGAGACGTTCGCCGAGACCTACGGCAATGAGGGCATTGATGGCGCGTTCACGGCGTTCCTTGGCAGTGACGGTGGAGTTATATAGCAAGGGCAGTTCGACATTCTCTATGGCCGATGTCTTTGGCAGGAGATTGTAGTTCTGGAACACGAAACCGATCTTGCGGTTACGCAGACGGGCACGGTCATTCTTGCTCATTTCGCGGACGCTCACACCGTCGAGTATATAATCGCCGGATGTTGGGGTGTCAAGACAGCCAAGAGTGTTGAGGAGGGTGGATTTACCTGAGCCTGATGTACCCATGATGGTCACGAATTCCCCTTCGCGGATGGTGAACGAGACTCCACGCAGCGCGTGGACAGTCTCGCCACCGACCTTGAAGTCGCGGCGGAGATCGCGGACTTTGATGATTTCACGCTTTTCCATACGCTTACTTTTTATTACCGCCGGGACGCTTGGGCTGGAATGGGCTCTGGCCTCCTTGCGGGGCATTGTCATCATCCGTTGACTCCACGGAATATTCGACAGCAACCTTTGTGCCGGGTTCAAGACCTGAAATCACACGATAATTCACTCCGTCGGATGCTCCGACCGTGATAAACACTGGTGTGAGCGTGTTGTCCTTGACCAGCCAGACGCGTTTCTTGTCAGGATCGGAAGGATCATTGTAAGGCTGCGTATCGGCATCTGCCGGGAGAGCGGGAAGGTTTTTAGCATCAGGATAGCTGTGGGGGATGAAACGGGTAGCCTTGGCGGGTACAAGAGTCACGTCCGATTCATTAAGCATGTAGATGGTGAGATTGGCCGTGAGACCGGGGATGAGTTTATGATCCTCATTGTTGGCTGATACAAGCACCTCGTAGGTCACGACATTACTTTCAGTGGTCGGGCTGATACGTTTTTGGGTCACTGTTCCGTGAAACACTTCATCGGGATAAGCATCGACTGTAAATGTTACCTGCTGTCCCTCCTTGACGCGGCCTATGTCAGCTTCATCGACATTTGCCACCACGCGCATGTGGTCAAGGTCAGCGATGGTGAAGAGATTGGCTACCGTCATACTTGATACGACCGTCTGACCGACCTCTACATCGCGCGAGATGACTATACCGTCGATCGGTGAATAGATTTCGGCATAAGTGAGGTTCTTGGCAGCCCTTACGCGGTCAGCTACTGATTTCTCATAGCTGGTCTTTGCCACTTCATAGTCGCGGCGGGTGGTATCGAACTCATAGTCGGAGATGAGTTTTTTGTCATGGAGCGATTTGTCACGTTCGTAATTGGTCTTTGCGTAGTCGTAGCTTGCCTTTGCGCTTTTGACGTTGGCTTCGGCGGATGTGAGTTCGCTCTGAAGGAGCACCTTGTCAATTTCGGCTATGAGCTGACCCTTCTTGACCTCGGAGTTGAAATCGACGAGTATGTTGTCGATTATACCTGTTACCTGTGTGCCGACATCTACCGATGTTACTGATTCGAGAGTACCGGTTGCGGTGACGGTCTCGCTGATAGAGCCTTTTGTGACATCCTCGGTCACGAGACGGATGGACTGCTTCTTGCCGCATGATGTGAGTGCAAGCAGCACCAAGGTTGCCGGAAGAAGGATGGATTTGAGTGAGATATGCATTGGGGTGGATTATTTTGTGTTCAATTTATTGATATATTATGTCAGTGGAGCAGCGTTCATAGCGTTATATCTCCCGTGCGGAGAAATTCCACCATCTTGCGGGCGAGAACCGACATGTACTTGGCCTGAAGAAGCTCGCGTTGAGCTTCGACAACAGCCGAATGGCTCTGCAGAAGTTCGGTAGGCTCAACGTAGCCTACCTTAAATTTTTCGTTGGCGAGTTCATCGCTCAGCTTGGCTGATTTCAGACTCTGGAGACCAGCTGTGTAGCGCATACGCGATGATTCCATGTCAATATACCATGATTCGAGTGTCTGCGCCACTTCAATCCGGCGTGCCTCGGTGTCGAGCTGACTTGAGAGTTTGTTGACCTTGGCCTGTGCCACGGCAGTCTTGGTTGTCTTACGGTCAAATATGGGCACGGAGACTGAGAGGCCGATATTCTCATTGAAGCCTTGTTTCATCTGTGTACCCCAACCACCGGTGGAGTTAGAGTAGTAACCGGTGCCTACTCCTGCGCCGAGGCTCAATTGCGGATAGCCGGATGATCGGGCTGCCTTGATATCCTCGTCGGCCATCTCGGTCGAGAGTTCGTTGTAGCGAAGTAGGGCGTCAGTCGAAAGCGCGAGCTGATAGCTTTCGTCGATCGGCGGGAGAGAGGCGGTGACTTCAGCTTCGGTGAAGTCGCATGGACGGACATCAATGTCGGTGTCGATGCCGAGTTCAAGAAGCTTCTTGAGTTGCAGCCGTGCGGAATTGAGCTGGGCTGTGGTGGAAACAACGTTGTAGCTGTCCTGTTCGGCCTGTGTTTCGAGCTGCTGATAGTCAACGAGTGAGATTTTACCTGATTCCATCATCTGACGTGCACGATCGGCCTGAGCACGGCTGACTTCGGCCAGTTCGGAGTTGACCGCTATGGTTTCCTTGCAGTAGAGTATGTTGATGTAGGTGGAAAGAAGCTCTGTGCGGATGTTGCGCATGACATTGTCGGATGCATAGCGTGAACGTTCGACATCTGTCTGACTGCGGCGGATGTCGCTCTCACGGCGTCCGCCGTCCCAGAGAGTCCATGACGCATTGAGATTGTAAGAACTCGTGTAGGCATTGCTGTTCCCTTTTGCCCACGGTGCATTGGAGTAGCCCTGATTAGTACCGAAATCGAGAGAGGGTTGCCACTGGCCGCGTGCCTTTTCGAGAGAAATAGCTGCTGTCTCTTCAGAGAGTTGTGACTGGCGGAGTGAAATGTTGTTGGCACGGGCATATTCGACGCAGTCTGAATAACTCCATTGTGATGGAGTCTCGTCGGCATAAGCCACGATCCCGGACAAGGATAAAGTCAAAACAATAGATTTTAGTCCTGAATAATAAGACATAATGGATTGAGGTTGATTGTATTTGAATGGAGTACCATTGGCATTTGGCTACTCCGGATTAGTTCAAAAGAATATGAAGCCCGAACAGGGAGCTTACGCAGGAAAATCCATTTATAAAACCGGACAAAAAGTAGGATAGTTTATGAAAATCCGTAAACAGCAGTTATTTACGGATAAAAGGAAAGGAATCTTCGATAAAACGGCAAGATCGCTATGGCCGTATGTAACTGAGAAAGGAAAAGGAGAGAGGATGAATGAGTAAGTGGGTGAGGGAGAGATAGATAATCAGATGAAAAACTTATTTATTATTTAGATCTCAATTGCTATTTAATCACGCAATAATTATCTCGGACCTCGGCCACCACCGAAACCTCCACGACCGGGGCCGCCGGGGCCACCGGGACCACGCTGCATGAAGTCGCCATTGCCTTGAGGTTCATTGCCCTTACCGAAGGAGTTGAAACGGTAGCTAAGTGTCACCATGAAGTAGCGGTTGAGTGAATTGTACTCTACGTCATCGATATAGTTGGCGGTAACGTTACGGCGGATATTGTTGCGTTGGTTGAGGAGGTCATAGACCTTGATGGCAAGTGTGAGAGCCTTGCTGCGGAGGAACTGCTGCGAGAGTGTGGCATTCCACATCCATGTACGTGTATCGTAGCCCGATGCATAACCGGATGTCGCAGAGTAGTTGATATCAGTCTGCAATGTCAGACCCCAAGGCGTATAGTACGTTCCGTCAAAACGTCCGCCATAGCTGTGGACGGTCTGGTTCGCATTTTTCTGCACACTGTTGTGAGTGGTCTGGAGACCATAGAAGGGACGTAGTTCGATTTCAAAATTATCGGGACGATAGGTGATTGCAGGACTCTCGCGGAGATTGAATGAGAGAGAGTTGTTGCGAGTTCCGTTGTTGAAACCGACATTGTGGTTGATATTTCCGAAAATATGGTTGGAGACGCTCCAGAGTTTGTTACGCAGAGGCATGGAGAACATGTTCATGAGTCGTGCGTTCCATACGCCGTTGACATTGACATATTCGGTCAGCTTTGAGCCATAATTGTCGGAAGTAATCTTGGATATGATGGAATTCTGAGTTACCTGACCGTCGAGCATGAGCATGATCGAACGCTGGGAATCCATATTGAAGTCCTGAAAGCGAAGGTTGAAGTTGTGGCTGAACGAGGGATCAAGGTTGGGATTACCCTGAATCTTGTTCGTGGGATTTGAGATATCAAGCACAGGCTGCAACTGACTCATGGACGGTTGTGATGACTGACCGCGGTAGTTGGCCTGAAGTGACGTGCGCTTCGAGAACTTGTAGCGGTAGCGGAGGAATGGAGAGTAGTTAGTGACCCAACGGCTTATATTCTTGTCGGAATTGTCAAGATAGATGGATTTTGACATCTGGGGTACAAGAGCAAAGCCGACTTCAAAGTTCATTTTTGCACTCGTCTTCTGATAGCCGAGGCGAATGTTCTGATTGAAGTAGTTGTTGCGGTAACGGTTGGAGTATTCAGGATCAGGTTCTTCGCCGACGGGAGGAAGAATGTCGAGTTCATAATCGTCAGGTATATTATATACGAGTTTGTCGGCATTGTTCCAGCGGTAGTTGGCCCGATAACCGAAAGTAATGAAGTTGCCGTTTGCCACGTTGCCGATCGGTTCTTTCCATGTGAAGTTACCCATTACCTGATTGCTCCAAGTGTGGTTGTCGATATATTGGTTGAGGAGTTCGGCTTCATCTTCGGTGTTGTCGGGATCTTCCTCCATGATATAGCGGATGAAGTCGTTGATCGATGTCTCCTTTTCGATCACGTTAGAGAAGTTGTACCGCCCGGTGATCGAGAATGAACGGCCACGATGCTGCTTGAAGTTGTGAGAATATATGAGACGGCCACCAGCCTCGTAGGAATTACCACGGCTGAAGCTTGTCGCAGTATTGTCACTGACCTTATCCATATCATTGTTGTAATATGAGGTCAGCTCGTGATCATTAGATTTGTTGTGATTGAAGGAGAAATTGGGACGGAATTCAAGGGTGTTGAACGAGTCCGGTTTCCAGAGCACGCGGAAGTCGCCACGGAAGTTGTTGCCGCGGTCGCGGGTAGCTTTACGGATTTTTGAGTAGGTAGAGTTATTCTCGAAAAGGTATTGACGGTCCTGACGTGTGGTAGAGTTTGCATCTGTGTTGCTCCACATGATGTCACCGCCAACGCGGATGATTTCCTCCTTGCCGACGTTGAAGTTTAGACCGAGTGCGCGCGATTCGGTGATGCCTCGGTTACCTCCGAAGCGACGGAAACGGTTACCGTTGCTGTCGGTAAAGCCAAGTTGATTGGTGTTGTTGAAATTGCCGAGAAGAGTCAGCTGATTGCCGTCCCAGAAGCGGTTGACATTGAACGCCCCCATGTAACGGTCATCCGTACCATAGCCGCCCTCGGCTGTGCCGAACCATCCCTGATTCATGCCTTTCTTGAATGTAAGGTTGATGACGGTCTCGTCTTCTCCGTCATCCACACCTGTCAGACGGGCCATGTCGCTCTTGCGATCGACGACCTGAAGTTTATCGACCATATTGGCGGGAAGGTTCTTGGACGCTACCTGCGGGTCATCGCTGAAGAATTCCTTACCGTCGATGAGAATTTTGGAGACTGTCTTACCGTTGGCTGTGATAGCACCGTCAGTGCCGACTTCGACTCCGGGGAGACGTTTGAGAAGGTCCTCGACCACGGCATTAGGCTGAGTGTGGTAGGAGTCGGCATTGTACTCCACTGTATCCTCCATCACCTTGATCGGAGTCTTTACGGCGACGACGCTTACCTCGCCGAGAAGATGGGATGCTTCCTTGATGCGGAGTTCGCCAAGACGGAGGTTGGAGTTTCCTACGGTGACCGGTTTGTCAAGATCAGCGTAACCGATATAACTTACAGTAAGTATATATTTACCGGGTTTGATGCCTGAAAGAGTGAATTTGCCATCAATGTCGGTCGTGACACCTGCAACGAAGGCACTGTCCTTGGCGGCGAGAAGCTTGACAGCGGCTTCCATCATTGGTTCGCCAGAATCGATATCCTTTATGATACCGGTGACGTTGGCGGCACTCAGGGCCGCTGAACATAGTGTAAAAAGCAGAAATGTGAGTAGGGTGAGAGAACGGGTGAAACGTGTCATGTCGTTTTTAATCAATCTTAAGCTTTAGCGTGAGTGAATGTTTTAAAGATTACTCATTTGTGACTGTAAAAGTAGCCAAAAGTTTAATCTGTAAGGGCAGCTATTCTACTTATGGCAGGCTTTCGCCGATAAATCGGATATAATGGGTTTAATGTTAAAATATGTGTATCGGCGACATGCCCGGCACGGTGGATAAAATAAGCAGACGACCCGAATGTCGGATCGTCTGCCTGATATGGTTATTGATGGAAAAATTATTCCGAAACAACCTCGAAGGGGATTTCCACCTTAACGTCGCGGTGGAGGTTGATGGTTGCAGTGTAGTTGCCCACTTCCTTGACGGGATCAAGAGTGATGAGCTTGCGGTCGATGTTGTGACCGAGCTTTTCGAGGGCTTCTGCGATCTGGATTGCGTTGACTGAACCGAAGATAGTGCCGGTTGAAGAAGTCTTAGCACCGATTGTGAGCTTAACGTCCTTGAGAGCAGCTGCAGCAGCTTCTGCGTCAGCCTTGATGCGAGCGAGCTTGTGGGCGCGCTGACGCTGGTTTTCAGCGAGAACTTTAAGAGCTGATTCGGTGGCAATCACTGCTTTGCCGGTAGGGATAAGGTAGTTGCGGCCATATCCGTTCTTGACTTCGACTACATCGTCTTTGTAGCCAAGGTTGGCGATGTCTTCTTTGAGAATGATCTTCATAATTGCGGATAGCTTTTAAAGTTATTTCATCAAGTCGGTAACGTAGGGGAGGAGTGCGAGGTGACGGGCACGCTTAACGGCCTGAGCCACACGACGCTGGAACTTCAGAGAAGTACCGGTGATACGACGGGGAAGGATCTTGCCCTGTTCGTTGAGGAACTTTTTGAGGAATTCGGGATCCTTATAGTCGATGTATTTGATACCGCTTCTCTTGAAACGGCAATATTTTTTCTTCTTTACATCTACCGACAGGGGAGTGAGGTAGCGGATTTCAGATGCTTGTGCCATGATTTAGTTCTCCTTTACTTCTTCAGTTACTGTGGTTGTTGCTTTAGCGCGGTTGCTGCGACGCTTTTCTGCGTATTCGGCAGCATACTTGTCGAGACGGAACACGAGGAAGCGGAGTACGCGTTCGTCGCGGCGGAATGCAGTCTCAAGTTTCTTAACGATGGTCGGATCGCCATCAAACTCCACGAGTGAGTAGAAGCCGGTAGATTTCTTCTGAATGGGATAAGCGAGCTTGCGAAGGCCCCAGATCTCTTCGTTTACGATTGATGCACCGTTGTCGGTGAGCACCTTCTCGAATTTTTCTACCGCTTCCTTCATCTGCTGGTCAGACAAAACGGGAGTTAAAATGAAAACGGTTTCGTAGTGATTCATTTTACTTTGAATGATTATTTTGATTGGTGTTTGATTAGTCCCGGATTTTGGCCGGGCACACTTTTTCGGCTGCAAAGGTAGAAATTTTATTCGACCTGACAAAATTTTATCGTGATTATTTCAGATACCAAACATGGCATAGCACTGAAACTACAAATTTTTCATCTCTTGGATCGCTACAGTTTACGTGTGAGCATGAGGCGCGCACTGAGCGATGAGGACTTGACATGCGGATAGTCACGGTAGTGCGTGGAGCGCAGGAAATGATCCAGATATAGGGTGAGGTAGGTCTTTGGCATCAGACGTAGGTCCGTACGTACGGTAGTGACGCAAAATGACGCGACGCTTTTATCACCCATAGCGTTAAGGGTGCGGTAATCTACAGTGGAGAGGTCGGTGTTACGCGCATAGCCTTTCCATGTAAACAATCGGTAAAACTCATTGGAGACGGATATGTCCCATTTTCCCCGGTTGAAATTTACATTTGCGCCGGATTTCAGGGAGAAACCGTTGGCAAGGTTGTAGTTACGGTCATCCACCTGATAGTAGTCCGACAAAACCGCGCCGAGCAGCACGGCGTTGACATGAGCGTAGGCATCAATCACACACTTGCGTCGCTCGATGTCACGGAAAAATACGCCTGTACCCACGCTTGCCGGTACGCCGAGTTTATAGGGCACACCACCGCCCTTGATTGAATCCGAATCGTAAAAATCAAAGTGCTGGAACAAGCCTAAACTGAGATGGATGTCATTCTCTTCAAGAAATTCGCGTGCAAGCAAACGGCCCTTGATCTCAAGATGCTGCAGGAACGGCTGTCGCTGCATGACTTGCATGGAGGCCCGTACATTAAAATAGTCGTAAGGCTGGAAGCTTTTTATCTCAAAGCGGTCGCCATACTCGATATTAAGCTCCATCTCGCCACCGACATAAACCTTGTTTCCGTCATGACGGTAGTCCAGCACTCCGGCACCCGCGCCAAGTTCCACCGCAAGATTAGGCGTACCGAACATTTTTCCCGGTGTCGATCGGTGACGCCATGCGTTGCCGGTCAATATACGTGTGAGCCCACGCATCGGCGACACGATGAAAGTGGCCAATTCACGTCCGAATCGGTCCATGCCACACGTGCGGTCATCAATAAATGCATCTGATGCCCTAAAACAGATCTCGCCGATACACATACCGCCTATGGGTGTTGCGATAATGTCGTTTGTCGATGGGTATTCGCATTCCATGAAGAGTTCCCACATCGCGCTGCCGGCTATTGCGAACAGACCGGATTTCCAGTAATTGTAGCCATTTGAGCGGGCGATATTATAGTAAAGATTGCCGTTGTAGGGATGCAGAAACATGTTGGTGTTGAGTCTGTCATTGTCCCATTTGAATCCATGTTTGAAGTTTTGGCCCATGGTATGGAGGCTTATATATGACCAGTCGCCATGCTCGACATAGCGGTCATAAGCCCATAATCCTATATTGAAGCCGACTATTTCACCCGCGGATCGCCAGAAATGCTCACGGCCATAGTAAGCGATATCGGCTGAATCCGGTGCTATCGGACGAGTCGCATACAGACGCACGGGCATCTGGGCTGATGTCCGGCTCATAAAGGCTGAAGAAGCCATAACAATCATTAATAATACTGTCCTGAGCCTCATAGGATAAATAGTATGTGATGAAACGATGTTGTTTTTATGGATGTAATGACGAATGTTTGCCGATCAATTTATCCGTCATATTTTATCCACGGATGTCTGCTGGAGATATGAATCAGAAATCAACGGTCAGACGGACGTTGAGCTGACGGCGAGTGAGATAGTTGGGGACGGCATACTGGATATCGTTTACATCGGTGACCCAGTAATAGGATGCGACGTTGGCGATGTCGAGCAGGTTGAACACATCGAATCCGAGCCATACACTCTTGAAGTGACGCTTGAATCCGTCGCGGCTCTCACCTTCCTTGAGTGGGGAGAGAAGTGCGTAGGATAGGCCGATATCCACGCGCTTGTAAGGCGGCATGCGGAAGTAAGCTTTGTCGCGGCTCGAACGTGGAGCTGTGGCTGGTAATCCGTCCATGAATATGCCGCGAAGCGCGAACTTGAGCTTGGGGAATTTCGGAAAATAATCCGTGAAGAAGAAACCGAGACTATAGGTGCGGTCAGTCGGACGGGGCACTTTGACCCCTTTGATCGTCTCGCTGGTTTTCATGAGCGAAAGGCTGATCCAAGAGTCGCTTCCGGGGACGAACTGTCCGAAGAGCTTCATGTCGATACCTGTCGCAAAGCCTGAACTTTCGTTAAGTCCGGAATAGACGATCTTCAGGTTGTCTATCTCGTAGGGGACAAGGTCGGATAGGGCTTTGTAGTAAATCTCTCCTGAGAGTTTGAATGGTCTGTTGAGTGCGCGGAAGGTATAGTCAGTTCCCGCGATCAAGTGGAAACTGCGCTGCGACTTGATCGCGGTGTTCAGCTCGATGGTCTGATTGCCCTGTGCATCGCTGACGGGCATTCGGTATTCCTTGTAGAATGGGCTTTGGTAATAGAGTCCGGTGGCGAAACGTAGAGCCCAAGAGGGAGCTTTCTCAGGAATGAATCCGAGAGTGATACGCGGACTCAGAAGAAGTTCCTTGTTGAAACTCCAGTAGGAGAGGCGCAGTCCGGCATTAAGGGTCAGGAAGCCCGCGGAGGTATTGATCTTCCACGCGTCCTGCGCGAAGGCGGAGAAGCGCGTGGATGACAGGTCATGGTGCGAAGCGAGGTTGTAGATTACTCGTAGGTTCACCCCGTCGGACGGGAGAGAAAATCCGGCAGAGTCACGAAGTTCCCATTCACGGCTGCGGTCCATGATGTTTTCACCCTGCACGTTGAGTCCGTAAGTCAGTGTATGGCGAGGGTTGATGGCAGTCTCACCACGCAAAGCGAGGGAGAGGACGGAGGCTTTGAGTCGGTTACGGGCATGCTCGTGGTAACGCCCGACTCCAAGCTCACCACCGACATTGGAATTGCCGGCCTGATCAAGCCAGTATTCGCCCGAAATATCGTAGGCCACGAGCTCGTCTGTAAGATAGGCTGAACCTGTAAGGCTAAGCGACGTGGAGCGCGAGGGACGGTAGTCAAGCGAGACCGCACCGAAATATGTCTCGAAGCGATCCTTTTCATGTCCGTCAAAATATACGGTAAATTGCTTTGCGTCGGTCGTTGTGCCGAAGGTTGTAGTGCGGTTTGTGGGAGTGAAGCGGTAATGGTTGAGGGCTATGTTACCGAGGAAGGACAATTTGAATTTCGGTGACATCTGCCAGTTGATGTTGGTCTGATAGTCAAAAAATGTAGGATCATATTCACCTTTCGTGTCCATTGAGCTGAGCAGGGATGAATTTCGCTTGTAGCGGACGCCGTGGAGCTGTGAGAATTTTTTGGATCCCTGACCGAGAGAAAGCGATGCTCCCATAAGACTGGCTGATACAGAGCCTTCGAATGCTTCCGGCTGACGGTAGGTGATATCGAGTACGGATGACATCTTATCGCCATATTCTGCAGGGAAACCGCCGGTTGAGAAGCCGATGGCACCGACAAGATCGGGGTTGATCACGCTGAGTCCTTCCTGCTGTCCGGATGACACGAGGAGAGGGCGGTAAACCTCGATCCCGTTGATATATACGGAATTTTCATCGTATGAACCTCCTCGTACGGAGTATTGCGATGACATTTCGTTTGATCCCTGCACTCCGGCCATTGTGGTTATGAGCGATTCGACACTTCCGCCGGAAGCATCAGGATTTTTTCGAAGTTCGGAGGCGTCGATTGTGGCGATAGATCCGGTCTGCTTTTTTAGTTCTGTCACTTCGACCTGCTGGAGCATTTCGGTAGTGAGCTGGAGACGCATGTTGAGTGTCACGTCGCCTGACGCATCGATCAGACGTCGTGTCTCCTCGCGGAAACCGATGCAGGAGAAATGTACGGTAATGGTGTCGGCCGCAGGACACGAAAGCGAGTAGTCACCCTCAAGACCTGAAGTGACGCCTATGGCCGTGCCGGCTATACGCACGGTTGCAAATTCAACCGGATCACCGTTGTTGTCGGTGATTTTACCATGAATCTTCACCTGTGAGTGACCTATAAGGGCAAGCAGGGGTGAAAGGAAGAGTATGAGCAGTGTATGGCGTTGGCGTTTGCCTTGCATGATTTCAGACTGTGTTGCTGGTTTACAGATATATTCTTATATAATAACTCCGCTATGTCATAGTGAATAAATTCCGGGTTGTATGGCCAGCGTAAGCGCAGGCTCTATAACTGAATTGCGACTGACATAGCATCATTCTCATATAAGTAATAACGCCGACGTTGGGTGAAAATTGTACTGAATAGCAGTCTATAGGATCATGCAGATGAAATGTTAATGTTTGGTCATCAGGATGGTCAGAGCGGTAGGAGTATAGGGGCGGATTCTGCAGTGCAATCCGGAGTTATCTCTGCGAGATCATTCAGGTAGGCAGTGAAACTTCCGTCTTTAGTAAAATCATCAGGCGTTTCGAGATCGGTAGGGATCGCAAATCCGATAGGGGCGAAGAGTATGATGCCGTTGAAGGATGTCGTCGAGTGTACTTCTGTGGAAAAGGGAATGACAGACGGCTGTAATTGATGGTCTGTCGGAGAGTAGGTGACGATGCAGTTGCGATATGCCTTTCCGTTCAGGATAGCTGCATGGGCGCGGACTGAAATTATATCGGTCATCTTGTCAACGGAGTTTTACGGTCTGCTGACCCTTACGTGCGGCTACGTTGTCATTACGGCCACGGGTACGAACCACGGAGATCGAGTCAAGATATGAAACGTTGCCCTTTGATGGTGAGAAATGGATTGAACCATAGACGGAAGTGGCAACTTTTGCTGAATCGAGGACAAGTGTGAGTGATTTCTTGCCTTCCGATCCCTGATTCATGGTGACGTATTCAGCTGTTCCGTCGTTGTAAGATACAGCGATGGTTATGAAGAGAGGGGTGCGTGGATTGACCGGACGCGCTGAAACTGTGTAGCGGTCACCCCGTTCCCAGTTTTTGTCAGTACTGAAGTTGAATGTCAGGAATTCAGAGGGTAGATCGGTAGTGTTGCGGACAACAGTCGGGCCGTTCCAGAGGTTGATTGAGTCACCGTCGAGGCTGACGGTGTTGAGGCGGTTGGAACTTTTTCCTCCCGCTTTCTCAGCCTCTGCAATTCGATCCTCAAGGATACTCACGGTCTTGTCATAAACCTTGATGTAGGCCTCAAGATGATTACCGTACCAATAAAGTGAGGTGTCGAGCTGCTGGGTGGTAATACCGTGACGCATACATATTGACTGGAGGAAAGTCTGCTTTGCAGAGTCAGTCCGGAATGCCGAACTCTTGGCATCCACCACCGCCTCGCCGGTATGGATGTCAGCCATGATCTCGGCCATTTTTCCTTCGGAAATGACGTAGCCGGGAGTCTTGCTACAGGCGGCAAGAAGCATGATTGTGGCGATGGCTGGCAGCAGACGGCGCATAGTGACGGATAGAAGTCTGGGATTTACTTAATAGGAATTATGTCGGAATCGGTGTGATCCCGGTCTGTCCGAGGGTAGGGTAGATCATGATCTCTCAGGGAGTTCCGCAAGAGCGTTGGGCGAGAGGATGTAGCGGTGATAGAAGATGATCAGGACAATTATGCCGCATGATATGGCTGCATCGGCGATGTTGAAGATAGGCTGGAAGAAAAGGAACTGCTGTCCACCGACGAGTGGTAGCCACGACGGCCATACGAAACTGAACAGCGGGAAGTAAAGCATATCGACGACACGTCCGAGAAATAGCGGAGCATAACCGCCTCCCTCAGGGAAGAGGGTAGCCAACTGCGGGGGCATGGGGTTGTTGAACATCACGCCGTAGAAAACACAGTCGAAGATGTTGCCCGCAGCTCCGGCTGTGATGAAGGCGAGACATACGAGATAGCCGCGCGGGATGGTGCGCAGAGCATAGATCTTGGCCATGTACCAGATAAGTGCTCCGACAGCGATGATACGGAAGATAGTCAGTGCGAGCTTGCTTCCGAGTTCCATCCCGAAGGCCATACCGTTGTTCTCGATGAAGTAGAGGTGAAACCAAGGGAAGATTTTCAGGTCTTCACCGAGATAGAAGTGGGTCTTGATCCATATTTTTGAAGCCTGATCAATGATCACCACTATCATTACAATAAAAAAGAGTAGTGTAGCTTTGCTACGCATTTTTCTTGTGGATTTTTTAGGAATGCTCTTCAGAAAGCGTGCTTAATTCTTGTTCTGCGACTTTTTGGCTTCGACGCTGCGCGTGGCGTGGGGGACGGCGCGCAGACGCTCCTTGGGGATAAGTTCACCGGTCACGCAGCAGATGCCGTATGTCCTGTTCTCGATACGGATAAGGGCATTCTGAAGATGTTGGATAAACGATTTCTGACGCTGTGCGAGCTGGCCGGCTTCTTCCTTGGAGAGGGTGGCTGCACCCTCTTCAAGGATTTTGAACGTCGGTGATGTGTCGGCAGTGTCGTTGCCGTCGGTATTGTTGATGAGTGAGCGGAGGGAATCATATTCCTTCTGCGCCTTTTCGAGTTTCTGGAGGATCAGCTCCTTGAATTCTTGGAGTTCCTCGTCGGAATAACGGGTTTTATCGCTCATAGCAATGATGGACGTTGGAATTAGAGGTTTTAGGAATTTTATTATTATCCGCTTGGGGGACAAGGAGAGAGGGATTCCTCTCTCCTCTTATGCCAGCGAGATTTTTACTTTAGCGGTGATATCGTCCATGTTCAGATCCTCGACACCGTCTTCTCCATCGGCAATGGGTGCGATTTCGAGCGAGGTGGCAAGTACCTGACGGGAGATATAGTCGGCGAAATCACGGATAGCGTCGTCAGTTGCCTCGCCGGGAGCGAAGGTCAGGGCGATACGGTCGGTGATATCGTAGTTGCGTGACTTGCGTATGTTCTGAATACGGTTGACGATATCGCGGGCGATACCTTCACGGCGAAGTTCGGGAGTGACAGTGACGTCGAGTGCGATCGTGAGCGATCCGTCGTTGGCCACGAGCCATCCGGGGATGTCCTCCGATATGATCTCGACGTCTGCGAGATCCACTTCGGCAGGAGTGCCGTTGAGATCGAATGAGAGTTTACCGTCACGTTCGAGCGCAGCGATGGATTTGGCATCGAGATTCTTGATGATCTCGGCTGCGGCCTTCATCTGCTTACCGAATTTCGGACCGAGTTTCTTGAAGTCGGGTTTTACGCTCTTGACGAGTATGCCCTCATCGTTGCCGACGATCTTCAGATCCTTGACATTGATTTCGCTCTTGACGAGTTCCTTGATGGCTTCAAGGGCAGCACGTCGCGAGTCATCAGCTACAGGGATCATGATTGTCTGAAGCGGCTGGCGGACTTTGAGGTTGACCTTACGGCGAAGTGCGAGTGCCATCGAAGTGATGTCCTGCGCGAGTTTCTGACGCTCTTCAAGCGCGGGGTCAATGAGCGCGGGATCGACTACCGGGAAACGGTCAAGGTGGACTGATTCGGTCGAGCCTGTGAGGTCACGGTAGAGGCGGTCGGCATAGAACGGTGCGAATGGTGCCATGAGACGGCTGACCGTCTCCAGACAGGTGTAGAGTGTCTGATATGCAGCGAGCTTGTCAGTGGTCATCTCGCCTCCCCAGAAGCGTTTGCGGTTGAGACGGACATACCAGTTAGAGAGGTTGTCACCGACGAAATCACCTATGGCACGGGCTGCGCGGGTGGGTTCGTAGTCATCGAGAGCGGCGGTCACTTCCTTGATGAGTGAGTTGAGGAGCGAGAGTATCCAGCGGTCGATTTCGGGACGCTCGCTGACAGGCACCTGCGGAGTCGCGGGATCAAATCCATCGACATTGGCATAGAGCGCGAAGAAGCTGTATGTATTATATAAGGTGGAGAAGAGCTTGCGCGAGGTTTCGAGCACGCCTTTCTCGTCATATTTGAGGTTGTCCCAAGGTGCGGAGTTGGAGATCATGTACCAACGGACGGGATCTGCGCCATACTGGCTGATCTGACCGAAGGGATCGACGGCGTTGCCGAGACGCTTGGACATCTTGTTGCCATACTTGTCAAGGACGAGGCCGTTGGAGATGACTGTCTTGTATGAGATGGAGTCAAACACCATGCCAGCGATGGCGTGGAGGGTGAAGAACCATCCGCGTGTCTGATCGACACCTTCGGCAATGAAGTCGGCAGGATAGACTTCGCGCTTGTCAAATGCCTCCTTGTTCTCGAAAGGATAGTGGATCTGGGCATAAGGCATTGAACCGGAGTCGAACCACACGTCGATGAGGTCTTTCTCGCGGTGCATGGGTTTGCCTGAGGGTGATACGAGCACGATATCATCCACGTAGGGACGGTGAAGATCGATTTTTTCGTAGTTGACTTTGTCGAAGTTACCCGGTTCGAAACCGGCTTTGCGGTAGGGATTCTCAGTCATGAAACCGGCTTCGACAGCACGATCGATCTCGTTGAAAAGCTGCTCGACGGATGAGATGCAAATTTCCTCCTTTGCATCTTCGGTGCGCCAGATGGGGAGGGGTGTTCCCCAGTAGCGGCTGCGCGAGAGATTCCAGTCCTGAAGATTTTCGAGCCATTTGCCGAAACGTCCGCTACCGGTGGATGCGGGTTTCCACTTGATACCTTCGTTGAGCTCCATGAGTCGCTCACGCACGGCAGTGGTCTTGATGAACCATGAATCGAGCGGATAGTAGAGCACGGGTTTATCTGTGCGCCAGCAGTGAGGATAGTTGTGGGTATGCTTCTCTATCTTGAATACTTTGTCGGTAGCTTTGAGCTCCATGCAGATCTTCACGTCAAGCGTCTCGGTCTCGTCAGTTGCGGCGGGATCGTAAGCGTTCTTGACATACTGACCCTCCCAAGGCTTGTAGGCTTCGACATCGACCATTGTCTCAACGAATTTCGGATCGAGATCTGAAAGGAGATAGAAACGGCCTGTCAGATCGACCATCGGGCGGATATTGCCGTCGCGGTCGATAAGGTGAAGCGGGGGTATGTTGTTCTGACGCGACACACGAAGGTCATCAGCACCAAACGTTCCGGCGATGTGGACGATACCGGTACCGTCCTCTGTGGTAACGTAGTCACCGGGGATCACACGGAAAGCACCCTCGCCGGGGTTGACCCACGGAAGGAGCTGTTCGTAGTCGATACCGACGAGATCAAGGCCCTTGACCTGAGCCACGACTTCGTAGGGGATGAGTTTGTCACCCTTTGAATAGCTGTCGAGCGGCAGATCCTTAGCTTTGGCATTGAAGAGCGAACCCATGAGGGCATCGGCAGCCACCACGGTGATCGGTTTGCCTGAATATGGATTGTAGGTGCGGACGATGTTGTATGTAATGTCCGGGCCTACGGCAAGTGCGGTGTTTGAGGGAAGGGTCCAAGGCGTAGTGGTCCACGCGAGGAAATAGGGTGTGCCCCAGCGGAAAAGCAGATCGCGGTAGGGAGCGAGCGAGGGATTATAGTTGTCGAGGATGCGGAATTGAGCCACGCATGTCGTATCCTTCACGTCGCGGTAGCAACCGGGCTGGTTGAGCTCGTGGGAGCTGAGACCAGTACCGGCAGCGGGCGAGTAGGGCTGGATGGTGTAACCCTTGTAGAGGTAGCCTTTCTCGTAGAGCTGGCCGAGAAGCCACCATACGGTCTCGATGTAACGGTTGTCGTAGGTGATATAGGCGTTGGGCATATCGACCCAGTAGCCCATGCGGCGTGTGAGGTCCTCCCATTCGCCGGTATATTTCATCACTTCGCGGCGACAGGCGGCATTATACTCATCGACCGAGATCTTCTTGCCGATATCCTCCTTGGTGATTCCGAGATTCTTTTCGACTCCGAGCTCGACGGGGAGACCGTGGGTGTCCCAGCCGGCTTTGCGCTTGACCTGATAGCCCTGCATGGTCTTGTAGCGGCAGAAAATGTCCTTGATTGTACGGGCGAGTACGTGGTGGATACCGGGTTTGCCGTTGGCCGAAGGAGGACCTTCGAAGAACACAAACGAGGGGCAGCCCTCACGTTCGGACATCGTGCGGGCAAACACATCTTCATTCCCCCACTTTTCAAGGATGGAATCATTGATTTCAGGCAGCTTCAGGCCGCTGTATTCAGGGAATCTCTTTGACATTTCGAGACGGGATTTTTATATGTAATTATATGTTTGGCTAAAATTTTTGCAAAAGTAGTAAATATTTCGCAAAAAACCTAAGAGCGTGATGATTCCTCGGTTTTTACCACTTGTTGTAGTGCACGTTTTCAGCCTTGTATTTATCTTTGGGAGCCTGCGGTCCGGTGGGGTAGCCGAGCATAACGACACTGAGGGGCACCACGGAGTCGGGGATGGCCATGAGATTGCGGACGAGTTCGACACGTTCGGAGATCGGGTAGCATCCACACCATACTGCGCCGAGCCCTACGGCATGGGCGGCGAGGAGGATGTTTTCAGTCGCAGCCGAGCAGTCCTGCACCCAGTAGTCCTTACCCTCGCCGGGGAGTTGGTTGGTGAGGTCACCGCAGACCACGATGGCCGCTTGCGCCTTGGCTGCTGGACGCCAGTTGCCTTGAGCGAGGCTGTCGAGGGTGGGGCGTTCGTTGATTACTATGAATCGCCACGGCTGCGAGTTACGGGCGGTCGGAGCTGCCATGCCGGCACGCAGAAGTGTGTCGATAGTGGCTTCGGAGATGGGTGTATCGGTGTAGTCGCGCACACTTGTGCGGGTCATGATGTTTTCGATGGCTGCATCAGTGGCCGATGCTCCTGACTGCGCTGATTCGGAGTTTCCGCATGAGCTGAGACCCATGACCATGCCGAGGACGGCTGTCGCTGCTAGTGAGTGTAATGTTTTCATTATGATTGATGATTGGGTGTTGTTTTTTGTTATTTCGACAGATTGTAAGGAGAGTCAGAGGCGATCCACACGTATGATCACCGGACGTGTCCCGTCGGGGCAGGCAAGGAGTGTGGTGGAGTGGTCGAGCGGCGGATCGCACGGATCGGTCACGGCTGCCGCACATATCAGTTCCCACAATCGGGGACAGAAGTCGGCCGGACAGATCGAACCGGCGGCAAAGGTGTATTCATCGCCTGACTTGAATAGACGGCAAGGGCCGGCATCGGGATCGTCGAGATAGAGAGCCTGCAGGTCGAGGTGACATTCGCGCCGCAGCACTGTCACCCGGCATGGGGTTGCGATCCGGTTGACTCCGTGAGGCTTGGCAGAGGGTCCGGATACGGATGGCTGACCGCTCCCTGAGGGAGCAGCGGTGATGAGCGCGGAGGCGGGGATGGCGTTGAGGCTGATGGCACCCGCCGCGAGTGAGGCTATCTTACAGAAATATCTACGGTCCATTGTCAGGACAAAGGTAGGAAATTCGAGGATAAGTTTTGTGTTTGCAAGTTGAAATTTAGGCTAAAAAAGTGTAAAATAATTTTCGTTTGACGGAAAAATGACTTAAATTTGCACTCACAAAATTCATTCATACATCAATGCGACAGTAGCTCAGTTGGTAGAGCATCAGCTTCCCAAGCTGAGGGTCGCGGGTTCGAGCCCCGTTTGTCGCTCCTCTGAAAAATCAGGTGATTAGCCGAGTGCTGATTGCCTGATTTTTTTGTTTGCATGGCCGGGGCGCAATTTATTGTGAAATTATTTACTGAAAAGCCCCGCATATAACACATTTTTCATTATCTTTGCGGTGGATTGATCAGTGGAGGCGAGGAGTTGCCCAAGACGATCGATCCATCACATTTTTGATAAAAAGGTGTTATTGAAATTTTATCTTCGTCATTCAAACTTGGCGGTTTAAATTGCAGTGAAGGTAAGATTGGCAATAGCACCTGCATCGGTAGCTTATATCCTGTCGTGACTGACAGTCTATATAGCCCTATCGGTGTGGGGCTATTGTTTTATCTACTGCATGGGTACGCCAAGACCTGAATGACGGATAAAACAAGATACATTCCTCACACCTTTTTTATGTCTATACCTTAAATATCTCAATGGAGGATGAGGGAAGTGATATGACCGAATGACAGCATCCCTACAAAAAATTTTAAATGAGATTAACTCGAGACTTGCAGGCGTAAATGTACTTGCTCGATATTCAGGCTGCTCGACTGAGACTGCTATGCTCGAATTGGATGATACGGTAGAGAAATATTGTGGCTATGTTTTAGACCTCAACCGTGCAATTTCATCAATTTTAAACGATGCATCCTCCTTTCAAGAGAAATTGATATGGTATAACAATCTCATAAGCATCTATAATCATTTTGTTGCCAAAACGGAATGTTTTGACGGAACATCAATCGAGGAAGTATTGCGTCCAATCTTCTATGTCACAGAGGATTTCATTGATAATATTAAATCAATTACAAAACTCTAAAAGAAAATTACCATCAATAAGTACTCTATACAAAAAGATAAACTATGAGAATCAAAAACGTAATTTCCACTTTAATACTGATTACAGTATTATTTTTCATTTCTGCTTGCAGTAGTGACGATGAGAACAATTCAAATTTCAGGTACAATCCCACAACTGGGACAAGTCAAGTTTCATGGGTTACGCCAAACAGTGTGGCTATAAAAGCCGGAACAAAAAGTATCGTTTTGCTCTCCTCTGAAAAAACTCTCTTGGAGAATGTGGAAAACGCCTACAACATGGCAATATTCTCTGATTCAGAAACTGTATGGTATGCTGATTATAATGACAAAGACCCTATAAGGGGTTATCTATTCACTGGATTAGCATCAAGTACTACATATTATTATGTATCATTGGTATATAATAATGTGGATGACTATTTTTCTTACGGCGATATAGGCTCTTTTAAGACAGATGAACCTATATCAGAAATTGTAGATTTAGGACTTTCTGTAAAATGGAGGGGATGGAATCTTGATGCAAATAACCCTTATGATAGAGGTTATGGATATCTGTGGGGGCATACTACTGCAGGGTATATGAAAAATCCGAACTATCCTCAAGAATCAAGTATAGTTGGAACTAACTACGATGCAGCAAAAGTTCAATTAGGAGGAAATTGGAGAATGCCCACGAAAGCGGAATGTGAAGAACTAACAGCAAAATGCACATTTCAAAAAGTATCATGTTATGATGAAACCAATGACATTTCTTGGTACGGAGTTTATGTGACCGGTCCATCTGGGAAGCATCTATTTATTCCAGAAACTTGGACTTTAACCGTAAATGATTATTATGAGTTAGATTGTTTCAATACTTGTTGTTTTTGGATTGGAGAATCTGACATATTGAATGGTGATAAATACTATTATTCAGGTTATAATGAAGACTCCTTAGATGCATCATTTGGAGAAATCAAAGGATGCTATAAAAATTGGGAGTTACCAATCAGGGCAGTTATAGAATAATATTAAGACGGCAAACAACGCCTATGAATGTGATATTAAACTGTAACCTAAAAGTTTTGTGCCTAACTTTTGGGTCGCAGTTTATCATCACATAAGGTCTTCCAGCCGTATAGAACGCGCAGCGGTATAAAAACGTGGCAACTCTCTGGGGATTTATTTTAGTCAAAATAACACATTAATATAAATTTGATCTTTAAGAGTTACTTATCAGAAAAGTAATGTTGTAAATGAAAACGATCCTAAGGAATTATCTGATTTCGGGAATTTTAGAGAACGGACCGAATCATCGGTGCGATCGGTGATGGCGGGAAGTTACCGGTTTCGGATGAAAGTTGCGGGAGGAGCAGGTGCGAGGTTGGGGCGGATGGAGTGTTAATTACCCGGCAAAATGAGGCTGGCTATTGTGTAACTGACTAAGTTTTACTAATTTTGCGTTAATTTTGGCGCAATATCGGATCCTCCATGCACACAGGACGGTGAAATGATGTTGCAAAGGACTTGAAATTATCAATCCGATCCGTACAACTTCTGTTTATTTATGCGATTTACCGATATATTACTATCCGCCGCGTTGCTGACAGCAGGATGTTGTCTGCCCACGGCCTGTGACCGAAAACCGGCATCCGCACCGATCTCTGCAATAGAGGAGGGTTTCATGACACCTCCCGACAGCATAGGTGTGGCAGCCAACTGGTGGGTCAGCGAGGATCTTTCGCTTGAAAATGTTGTCGATGACTTCACGTCGATGAAAAACGCCGGTGTCACCCGCGTCATAATCTGTTTCGATGTACGCGATGACTCAGTCATGGATAGCGAACACTGGTGGCAAATACTCCATCAGGCTCTGAAGACGGCAGGCGACCTCGACATAGAGGTCGGAATCTCCAACCTTCCCGGACGCGGCCATAATATCAAGCCCGAACAGTCCATGCGACGCATAGTCTCGGCATGGACGGTGGTCGAGGGACCCGGTATGCAGACCATCGACCTGCCTGAGATCGAGGGTGAATATCAGGATGTGGCTGTGGTGGCCTATCCGCTCTTCGAACACGAGAGCTATTCTCAGACATGGACTCTGAAAAAGAATGCGGGACTTCCGCTATCGACCAAACTGGAGCTCGATACCACGGTGACGGTGCGCAGCATTGAGGTGAATGTCGATACACCCATGCGTACGGAAGGAATAGTCAGCATCAAGGACAACGGTGAATGGAAGGAAGCGAGACGCTTCGACATCGACCGCTCGAATGTCGGATCGGTTGACGGTATTCCGGTCATAATCTCGCTCCCTGAAAGTGAGGTGAGCGAGGTGCTTTTCGAGGTGGCCGAACCGGGAGCGGGTGAGATCGAGGTCACACTCTCGGAGCAGCCCAAGGTGGAGCGCATAGCCGAAAAGCAATTGGTCAGAATGGGCAGGGCCTACGACTACAGTGCGTGGAACGAGCAGCCGGCCTACACGACATCTGACTGGACTGTCGATACAAAGAATGTAATAGTCATTACTCCTGACATCTATGACGGAGAGCTTGATCCGGGAGTAAAGCAGGGGCGGATTGAGAAGGATGTCCCTCCCGGCCGGTGGGTAATTGCCCGCATAGCCATGACTCCGGTAAGTACCGAAGCTTTATCGCATACTGTGGCCGACGGCGGAATGGCCTTCGACAAGATGAACAAGGATAATCTTCAGAAGCAGGTCAACGGTTATATGAAGGAGATCCTACGTCGTATTCCCGCCGAGGACCGCAAGACTTTCCGTATGATCGTCGATGACAGCTACGATGCCGACGGTCAGAACTGGACTGATAATATGACGGATGAGTTCTATAGCCGTTACGGCTATTCACCTATGCTATTCATGCCCGTGTTCAGGGGTATCACAGTCGGAAGCAATGATATCTCCGAGCGTTTCCTCTGGGATCTCCGCAGGATTGTGGCCGACATGGTGGCTACGGAGTATATCGGCGGTCTTAGGGAAAGTGCCCATGACAATGGCCTCCGGCTTCTACTGAAGAGCAATGGCCGTGGCGGACGATCGGGCGACTTCCTACTCTCAGCCGGCCAGAGCGATGAGATCGCGGGCGATAGCCGGAGCGTGGATGGATCAGGGGTCATCAATAATCGTATCTTGGCATCAGGCGGACATATTTATGGTAAGGACAGGATCTGGTCCGAGGTAGGTGCCGCCACTGTCATGCAGTCAGGTCTGCACAGCAATGTGGATAAGAAGCGGGCCGACTGTCTTTTGGCCGAGGGTGTCAATGCTCCGATCCTTGATCTTGTCAGCGTCAGAGGTGATTCCCTGACCGCTTCCTGTGCAGCGGGATTGGCCGATAGCACAGGTGTAGCTATAGATTATCTGCGCCGTTGCGGCTATCTGCTCCAGCAGGGTCGATATGTGGCGGACGTGGCCTATTTCAGGGGTGAGGATGTCCCAACGACCGTTACCGGCGGTAACCCCGTCCTCCCTGCAGGATATTCGTTTGATTTTATCAATGCTGACGTGTTGAAGAATCATGCCCGCGTGAAGAACGGACGACTTGTGCTTGACAGCGGTATGGAATACAGTGTGCTCATGCTGCCGAACCGGGCTATCCGTCCGGAGATGATCGAGCGTATAGAACAGCTTGTGAAGGATGGTCTGACCGTGGTCGGTCATGCGCCCGAACGTTCGCCGAGTCTCGCCCACTATCCGTTGGCTCATGCGACCGTGATCGAGACAGCTTCGCGTATGTGGAGTCCCGATGGTAAGGTCAATAAAGTCGGCAAAGGCAAGGTGTGGAATGCAGATACCGATATGTCTGATGTGATGGCGGATCTGAATATTGTTCCGGATCTCTCCGTCGGCGAAGGCGAAAGTATGCCGCTGTTCACGCATCGCCGTCTCGGTGATGCGGAGATCTACTTCATCTCCAATCCAAGTGCTGAAAGACTGTCGATCAATCCCACGTTCAGAGTGAAATCCGGCATGGTGCCGCAATTGTGGAATGCGGTTGACGGTTCGGTCCGCAGCTTCGAGCAGTTCACGCCGGCAGCTACAGGCGAAGGTGTCACAATCCCTGTTGTTCTTGATCCTTCGGAGAGCGTGTTTGTCGTTTTCCGTAAAAAGGCTTAAATTTAAGTCCTCAGGGATAAAACGGGTTATTAACACCCACAAAAAGATTCTTGATATATGACTCAACAACGCGCTCAGTTTGCTACACGTCTCGGCGTGATTGCGACGACAGTCGGTTCGGCTGTCGGACTCGGTAACATCTGGCGATTTCCTTTCGAAGCCGGAGTTCATGGCGGCGGAGCGTTTCTCCTGATAGATCTCTTCTTTATATTTATAATAGGTGTGCCCGTAGTGTGTGCGGAGTTCATCATAGGCCGTCACACGGGGCTTAACGTGCGCGGAGCATTCCGTAAGCTTGCTCCGGGACGTCCGTGGGGCATTGTCGGTTATCTCGGACTGCTTGCATCCATCCTGATCCTCAGTTTCTACTCGGTGGTGGCCGGTTGGACGCTTGAATATATATGGCAGTCACTCAACAGTTTCGGTGGAGTGACTTCGGTGGAGGGGCTTCACGGGCAGTTTGACAGTTTCGCCACTTCTGATTGGCGACCGGCAATGTGGACCATCGTATTCTTGGCCATCAATTATCTTATCCTTGCGCGTGGAGTGCAGAAAGGCATTGAGAAGATGTCCAATATAATGATGCCGCTGCTGTTTGTCATACTGGTAGTGTTCTGTATCAATTCGCTGCGTATGCCTGCTGCAGCTGAGGGGCTTACATTCCTTTTCAAGCCGGATTTTTCACAGGTGACCCCGTCTGTGATGCTTGGGGCTATGGGGCAGGCATTTTTCTCGCTTAGTCTTGGACTTGGCTGCCTGATCACCTATTCAAGCTATTTCAAGAAAGAAACACCCTTGTTGAGGACAGCCGGGATCATGGCATCGCTTGACACGATGGTTGCAATTCTTGCCGGAGTCATCATATTTCCGGCAGTGTTCACCTTCGGGATGGAACCAGCCGCCGGTCCGAAGCTCGTGTTCGAGATACTTCCGTCAATCTTCATGCACATGCCGGGGTCAATGATGTGGTCAGTGTTGTTTTTCATCCTTCTTTTCCTTGCGTCACTGTCATCGACCATATCCATGAGCGAGATCACGATTGCTTACATGACGGATGAATACGGATTTTCGCGCCGTAGGGCAACTGCATATAATATAGGTGTGGCCATGCTTCTCGGTTCAGTCTGCGCTCTCTCGTTCGGCTCGCTGTCAAGATGGACTGTATGCGGACTCACGGTGTTCAATCTTTTCGACTATGTATCGTCCAACATCATCCTGCCTGTCGGCGGTATGATTATATCGATTTTTGTAGGGTGGGTGCTTGACCGCACGGTCGTGACATCCGAACTGATGACTCCCGGCAGTGGTGTAAAGCCGTGGATGGTGAAAGCAGTTGTCATCTGTCTGCGCTACATCGCCCCCACGTGTATCGGACTGGTGTTTGTGTGCGGTCTTGGTCTGTGGTAGCAGATGTGGTCCGGTGGGGGATCGACTGCATGTAAAAGTAGGTTACATTTAATAAAGTCGGCTCTTTATAGCTGATTATTGGAAAATTATTGTTAAGTTTGTGGAAACAATGTACCCGTCAAGCGGGTTAGTTATTTGGAACATACTTTCCCGGACTAATCATCGATTCTCCCCCATGAAAAAAAAGATCCTCAACATTATCAAGAACGATCCTTGGCTTGAACCATACAGCGATGCGATCGTAGGTCGTCATGCCGACGCACTTGCGAAAGAAGCTGAACTCTGTGGGCCTGATGGCACACTCGACACGTTTGCCAACGCACATAACTTTTTCGGACTCCACCGTCTGCCTGACGGCGGATGGGTGTTCCGTGAATGGGCACCCAATGCTACAGCCATTACTCTCATCGGCGACTTCTCGAAGTGGAAGCAGATGAAAAAATATGCCCTCAAACCGAAGAAAAACGGTGTGTGGGAAATCAAACTCAAACCGACCGACATGCATCATGGCGACCTCTATAAGATGATGGTCAGCTGGGACGGCGGAGCAGGGGAGCGCATCCCGGCCTACGCTACCCGTGTGGTGCAGGATGAGAATACCAAAGTGTTTTCAGCTCAGGTATGGTCGCCCGAACCTTACAAATGGAAGGTTCGCCGCTTCCGTCCCGACACCCGTCCGCTCCTTATCTACGAATGCCATATAGGCATGGCTCAGGAGAGAGAGGGGATAGGTACATATACCGAATTCCGTGACGAGATCCTCCCGCGTATTGCAGCCGACGGCTACAATGCCATTCAGATCATGGCTATTCAGGAACATCCCTATTACGGATCGTTCGGCTATCACGTGTCCAGTTTCTACGCACCCTCAAGCCGTTTCGGCACACCGGAGGAACTGAAGAGTCTCATTGACCGCGCTCATGAGCTTGGCATTGCTGTCATCATGGATATTGTCCACTCTCATGCTGTCAAGAATGAGGTGGAGGGTCTCGGACGCCTTGACGGAAGCTATGATCAGTACTTCTACGGTGACGGCCGCCGCGAACATCCGGCATGGGATTCACTGTGTTTTGACTACGGCAAGAACGATGTGATCAACTTCCTGCTCTCAAACTGCAAATACTGGCTTCAGGAATTCCACTTCGATGGTTTCCGTTTCGACGGTGTTACCTCGATGCTCTATTACAACCACGGTCTCGGACAGGCATTCGGTGGCTATGACGACTATTACAACGGCGGTCAGGACACGAATGCGATCACATATCTCACGCTTGCCAATAAGCTTATCCATCAGATCAATTCCAATGCCATAACCATTGCGGAGGAGATGAGCGGTATGCCCGGCCTCGCAGTTCCTGTCAAGGATGGCGGTATCGGATTCGATTACCGTATGGCCATGGGTATTCCCGATTACTGGATCAAGATCCTCAAGGAAAAGAAGGACGAGGATTGGCATCCAACCTCAATCTTCTGGGAACTGACCAACCGTCGTGCGGATGAAAAGACTATTTCCTACGTCGAGAGCCATGATCAGGCACTCGTCGGTGACAAGACGGTGATCTTCCGTCTGATTGATAAAGAAATGTATTGGCACATGATGAAGGATGACGATAATATGATCGTTGCGCGCGGTATGGCCCTCCACAAGATGATACGTCTTGTCACGGCTTCCACCATCAACGGTGGCTATCTCAACTTCATGGGTAATGAATTCGGTCATCCGGAATGGATCGACTTCCCGCGTGAAGGCAATGGCTGGAGCTATAAGTATGCCCGCCGCCAGTGGAGTCTGGTGGATCGGAAAGATTTGAAGTACGAGCTTCTGAACGCATTTGACAATGCAATGGTTCATCTCCTTTCAGGTGTCTATAATTTTCAGGCACTCCCTGTGGTGAAACTCTGGGAGAAGGACGATGATCAGGTGCTCGCCTATATGCGCGGTGATCTCGCTTTCGTGTTCAACTTCAATCCGTCGGAGGCATTTACCGGTTACGGCATCCTTGCTCCCGCAGGTGAGTATGATGTGGTTCTTTCCACTGATAATCCCGATTTCGGTGGCTACGGTAACATTGACGAATCCATCAGCCATCTCACCCAGTCTGATCCGCTTTTCGCACCGTCCGGCAAAGAGTGGTTGCGACTCTACCTGCCTCCGCGTTCAGCCCAAGTGCTCCGTCTGCGCCGTGCCCAGCCTAAGAAAACCACGAAGTCTAAGGCTGAAAGTACAAAGAAAGACTGACTGAACTGATCATTAATAAATAATCGAAATATAATTCCCTGCATATTTCAGTGAGTGGAGAGCCGTTTGCTGACTGAGTATGCAGGGTAATCTTTATTATTGGAAAATGAAATCTAATTATCCAACTGTTGCTTTGGTCGTGACTACTTTTAACTCCTCCAAAGCATTGAAATGCATGTTAGAAAGCATCCTCCGCCAAGAGGTTTTTCCTGATGAGATCGTTATTGCAGACGATGGCTCAACAGATGACAGTCTAAAACTAATAGATACGTTTAGGGGGGGGTAAATTCAATGGTATAGTTAAGCATATCTGGCAGGAAAACAAGGGATACAGGCGTAGTAAAATCCTGAATAAAGCTATTTTGGCATCGCAGTCAGATTATATCATCACAATAGATAACGATGTCATTCTTCACCCAAAGTTTATTGCCGATCATAAGAAAAATGCACGTAAGGGATATTTTGTCGCGGGACGCAGGAGCTATATCACAGAGGATTATGCCGTAAAGATAAAAGAAGGAAAAGCCATACGTCTTCCCGGTTTCTTTTCCGGTAATTTAAAAAGAAGGTTTTCATCATTAAGGATTCCTTTGCTTAGCTGTCTTTTTTATGGACATCATAGAAATTCGACACGTCAGCTGATGGGGAGTAATATGGCTTTTTGGAAATCGGATTTTATTAGTGTTAACGGTTTTGAGGAAGAATTTGTAGGTTGGGGCAGTGAGGATCGGGAATTTTGTTTACGCATGATGAATTGTGGAGTTAGACGTCGTACACTTGTATTCAGTGCCATACAATTTCATTTGGATCATCCGGTAAGAAGTGTGCATGATAATCTGCAAGCAAACCGTCAAATCTTTCTTAAAGCGAAATCATCAAAGAAAGTCAGGGCTAATACTGGAATTGATCAGTATGAATGAAGAAACTGACTAAAATTAAAACGATTGAGTCAAAATAGATAAATCACACCGGTTGTAGGTCTGCGTAAGTCCTACAACCGGTGTGATTCTGATATATCGTTTTTTAATTTCTTACTCCCAAGTGAGAGTCTGAAGATCGAATGCGTTACTTGATCACTACGTCCTTATTAGTTCCCGTATAGAGGATCTTTTCGGCATCCGGTGAAGTGAATGTGCAGTTGGTAAAGGTGGCGTCGTTGACATTGTTTATCTTGAGCGCAGGACCTTGCTCTGTCGAGATCTTTACATTATCGAAGCGGATATCTGTTGATTCTGAAATCAGACCTCCGTTTTTGGCTGTGAATATCGAATTGGTAAGTTTGACGTTTTCGATATGCATTTCGGGAAGGCCGTTGAACTTGACTGACATTCCTGAGTCGAACGACGATACACCGTTGATGGTGATATTACGGAACTGGGGAGTGGTCTCATCAACCGGTGGAATGGTGGTGGGGGCGTTCTTGACCCAGTAGTAGAGGTCGAAAAGCAGACCTTCCTCACGGATATTGAACATGTTGACGTTGTCGATAAAAATATTCTCGACAACACCTCCGCGTCCACGAGTGCTCTTGAAGCGAAGGCCGACATCAGTACCGATGAACTGGCAGTCGGTCACAGAGACATTGTTGACACCACCCGACATTTCACTGCCGACAACGAATCCGCCGTGACCTTGGAATACCCGGCAATCCTTGACAATAACATTTTCAGTCGGCATTCCGCGTTTACGTCCGTCCTCATCCTTTCCGGATTTGATACAGATGGCATCGTCACCAACATCGAGAGTAGTACGATAAATTATGACATTTTTGCATGATTCCACGTCAAGGCCGTCGCCATTCATGGCATATTCGGGATTTTTGATATAAACACCGTCAATTATGAGGTTTTCACACATCAGCGGGTGGAGATTCCATGCGGGAGAGTTCTGAAACAACACTCCTTGGAGAAACACATTCTTGCAACGGGTGAATTTGAGCATTACCGGACGGAGGAAATTTTTGATTTTTTCCGCCTCCTCCTTTGACAGTTTCTTGAGTTCGTCATGACTCAGCTTACCGCCTTCAATATATTCCTCGCTGGGATACCATGCATAGTCATCCTTCACGATTCCTCCTGATTTCACAAGACTTTTCCACTGTCCGGGAGTCATCTTGTCGCGTTTGACGGCACGCCATGCGGCACCGTTGCCGTCTATAACGCCGTCACCCGTGATAGCGATATTTTCAAGATTCTCACCGTTGATTGGCGAGATTGCGCGGTATGCCTCGTAGCCTTCATAGACGGTATAGACCACGGGATAGAGGTCACGGTCGGGAGAGAAAAGCAACAGCGCACCCCCCGCGAGATGGAGATTGATATTGGACTTGAAAGTGATAGGCCCTGTCAGCCATACTCCTGCCGGAACGTTGAGCGTACCGCCACCCTTCGAGGCGAGTGCGTCAATAGCCTTTGCGAAAGCCTCGGTATTGAGGGTCTTACCGTCGGATACAGCTCCGAAATCAGTGATTGAAACTTCTCGGTCGGGGAATGTGGGACGGTTGATGACAGGCATTTCAAACGGGAGTCCCTCGTAAAGATGGCTGTAGGCTGACTCCGTGGCACTAAAGGCCACACTGCTGCCCATGATAAGCCCTAACATTGCAGAAAGTAATCTCATGGTGGATCAGATTCTTGAATTTTAGTTGATAGTGAAATTTGAATATTTATCCAAAATTACATAAAAAGTCTCAAACCGGCATAAATAGTTCTGATTTTTATCTCTGATTCCACATTAAATATGTAGATTGTCTGTATGGTATTGCATGGAAGTAATGAATGAAAACAATGACACCGGTAGGGGTGAAGGTTGATTGCGATTTGCTTTATTCGAGGCATTTGATTACTTTTGCAGTATATTGTTTCAACTCCATAAATCACAAGAAACCATGTCAACTGAAAAAGTTATCACCCCCGCTGAAGCACGTGAGTGGGTCGAGAGCCGTGAATGGGCCAACGGATGGAATGTCAATGCAGATGAGACGGTCGATGCCGTTGAGTTTGCCACCCAGTATCACCGTAACAAGGATCTTTGGGACAAGCTCTTCAAATTCCTTGCCGAACATGATCCCATGACCCTTGAACCGGGTAAGATCGAGATTGAAAAAGGTCGCGTGTGGATCAATGTGCCTGAAGAATATACTCCAAAGTCGATCGAGGATACAAGAACCGAGAATCACCGTAAGTTCATCGACCTGCAATATACGTTTGTCGGTGACGAGCTCTATGGTCTCGCTGACCCCGACAAGGCGACTCCCACAATGGAATATGATCCTGTGAAGGACCGTACATTCTATCGCCTTGATGCTCCCGCCTCATACGTTCCCGCCGGTCCTGACCGCTTCTTCCTCTATTTCCCGAAAGATCTGCACCAGCCTTCAGTACGCACATCCGAGAATCCCGGCTCGTCGCGTAAGCTCGTCGGTAAGATCGAATATGCCGAGTAATTTATAGAAAATAATTTCTGACACCCGATGTCAGATATGACCGATCCGGATGCCGCGCATGCTCCGGATCGGTTTTAAAATCAAGTAGTAGTAAAATTATGGAAAACCGCGAAATCGAGGCCCGGCTTGCGCAGAAAGGAATCAAACCTACCGCCAACCGTATCATAGTCTATAGGGAGCTTTTGGCAACAGACAGACCTGTCAGCCTGTCGGATATGGAAGACATAGTGCCTACGCTTGATAAATCGAGTATTTTCCGTACGCTCACATTGTTTCTTGAACATCATCTGCTCCATTCCATGGAGGACGGAAGCGGGTCGATAAAATATGAGTTGTGTGGAGGTGGCGATGACTGTTCGATTGACGACATGCACGTACATTTCTATTGCGCGGAGTGTCATCGTACATTCTGTTTCGAGTCAATCAGGATTCCGGCAGTCGGACTCCCGGATGGTTTCGAGGCTACGGGGGTGAATTATATGGTCAAGGGGACCTGTCCCGATTGTAGCAGGAAATAGGTGGTGAAATCTGTAGCCATCTCTGGGGGGTATAGAGAAAATCTGATCTTATCGGCATTTTTGCAAGCGGGTTGCAAAAGGCTTTCGGTATCTTTGCAGTATAAAAATGGAAAAAGATACATATTACTATGGAAAAGAAACATGATCACATACATTACGGGCAAGAGAAAGAACATGACTGCTCGTGTCACTCAGAAGAGCATCATTCATCCTGCTGTGAGGACAAATGTTGTGAGAGTAAATGCTGTGATGACAAATCACATGAGTCCCATGAATGCAATGACCACGATGGTTGCGGCTGTGGCTGCGGATGTCATGGTGGAGGTCACTCTGACGGAAAATCCACCTTCCTGTGGCCCGGAATCTCTTTCGCTCTGCTTATCGCAGGCATCATTATGAATCATCTTGCCATCGGGTGGTTCACTATTCCGGTGGTCAATCTGCTCTGGTTTGTGATCGCCTTCCTCCCGGTAGGACTTCCGGTCATAAAGGAGGGTTGGGAAGCCATGCTGGCCAAGGACTATTTCAGTGAATTCACACTGATGATCGTGGCAGGCATCGGAGCGTTCTGCATAGGTGAGTATCCGGAAGCTGTAGCCGTAATGCTTTTCTATACTGTCGGTGAGATCTTTCAGCATAGGGCAGTGGATAAGGCCACTCGTAATATCAGTCAGCTCCTTGATGTTAGACCGGAGAGAGCCACCGTTATCCGTGACGGCGAAACTGTAGAGATGGCTCCACAGGATGTCGTGCCCGGTGAGATTATTGAGGTAAAACCCGGTGGACGTGTCCCGCTTGACGGTGAACTTCTTGACGCGGAAGCTCTCTTTGACACTTCTGCGTTGACCGGCGAAAGTATGCCGCGATCCATTGCCAAGGATGGTGAAGTGCTTGCCGGAATGATTGCCGACGGTCAACCTGTCAGAATCCGTGTCAACCGTCCATACGGTCAGAGTGCGCTTGCCCGTATCCTTAATCTTGTCAAGGAGGCTTCGGGCCGAAAAGCCCCAACCGAACTCTTTATCCGCCGTTTTGCCCGAATTTATACCCCGGTTGTCATACTGCTTGCCTTCCTGATCGTAGCAGTTCCTGCGATAGTCGGTGCTACCGGCCATTTTGACTACGTTTTTTCCGAATGGCTTTACAGAGAATTGGTATTCCTTGTGATTTCATGTCCGTGTGCATTGGTCATCAGTGTTCCGTTGGGTTATTTTGCCGGTATCGGAGCCGCCTCGCGTGCAGGTGTGCTTGTCAAGGGAGGCAACTATCTTGAAGCACTCGCCAAGGTCGATGCAGTGGCCTTCGATAAGACAGGAACTCTGACAACAGGCCGTTTCGAGGTCAGTGAGATTGACATCCAAGGAGTGGATCGTGACACTTTCCTAAGCTACATTTTGTCTCTTGAAAAAGGGAGTACACATCCAATAGCGAAGGCTGTTTCCGTCT
Source organism: Duncaniella sp. (assembly GCF_029056165.1). Lineage (NCBI taxonomy): Bacteria > Pseudomonadati > Bacteroidota > Bacteroidia > Bacteroidales > Muribaculaceae > Duncaniella > Duncaniella sp. The sequence continues at coordinate 176,490 of NZ_JAIDBW010000012.1, forward strand.
ATGCCGCTGCCAAGGGTGGCCGGGAGCTTGCCGTAACAGCCATGAAAGAAATTTCCGGTCAGGGAGTTGAAGCTACTATTGACGGAAAGACTGTGGCTGTAGGCAATATGCGCCTTATGGAGAGCAGGAATATCGCTGTTCCCGAAAAGCTCGGTAAGTCATCGGCCACACTTGTTATATGTGCGGTGGATGGTCATTATTGCGGATATCTCTCGCTTGCCGATGCTGTGAAACCGGATGCTCAGCTGGCTGTGCAACGCTTGAAAGATCTGGGCGTGACTGATGTCTATATGCTGTCTGGCGACCGTAAGGAGGTCGTGGCGGACTATGCAGCCCGACTCGGAATCAATCATGCGCTCGGCGCACTCATGCCTGAAGACAAGGCTCAGCATATCAGTGATCTCATACATTCGCAAGGCCGTAATGTGGCATTCGTCGGCGACGGCATGAATGATGCACCCGTCCTCGCCTTGAGCACGGTCGGGGTCGCAATGGGTGGACTCGGATCGGATGCGGCGGTGGAGAGTGCAGATGTCGTCGTGCAGACGGATCAACCTTCCAAAGTCGCTACAGCTATCCGTATAGCCCGTACTACCGCAACAGTCGTGCGTGAGAATATCATCGGAGCGATAAGCATAAAGGTGATAGTCCTTGTTGCCGGTGCATTAGGATATGCTTCGCTTTGGGGAGCGGTGTTCGCCGATGTCGGTGTGGCTCTCCTTGCGGTGCTCAACTCGTTACGGATACTTTATATGAAACATCGAGCCTGACAGTTGCGTTATATATAGTGTATGAGTAAGGTTATAAAAAATAATTTCCCGGTTTCGGGGATGAGTTGTGCGGCATGTGCGGCGAGGATCGAGAAGGTGCTCAACGGAAGTCAAGGAGTAAGGACAGCCGGAGTGAACTTCGCGGCTTCCACCGCCAATGTCGAATATGACAGCGACACCTGTACCCCTGAAATTTTGCAGCAGATTGTACGTGATGCCGGATATGATCTGATTCTCGACAGTTCGGCTGATGCTCTTGAAAAGGAACAGGCCGAAAGGTATCATGCGCTCCGTCAGCGCACGCTTTGGGCCGTGATACTTTCACTGCCGGTGGTAATAATCGGTATGTTTTTCATGAATATGCCGTATGCCAACATCATAATGTTCCTGCTATCTACTCCTGTTGTTTTCTGGCTTGGACGGCAGTTCTTCATAGGAGCATGGCGACAGTTGCGCCACCGGACGGCGAATATGGATACGCTTGTGGCGTTGAGCACCGGTATTGCATGGTTGTTCAGTGTGGCCAATATGCTGTTTCCCGACTACTGGATGTCGAAAGGGATTCATCCGCATGTCTATTTCGAGGCTTCGGCTGTCATAATCGCTTTTATCCTAATAGGCCGTTTGCTTGAAAGTAAAGCTAAGGGCAATACCTCTTCAGCCATAAGGAAGCTCATGGGTTTGCAGCCAAAAACCGTGACCGTAGTTGATGCCGACGGCTCAACGCGAGTGGTAGCCATAGAGAGTATCGTCCACGGTGATATAGTCATGGTACGTCCCGGTGAGAGGATTGCGGTTGACGGTGTGGTGACTGACGGAAACTCGTTTGTCGATGAATCCATGCTCAGCGGTGAACCTATCCCCGTCGAGAAGCAAAGTGGCGGGAAGGTGTATGCCGGTACTATAAACGGCACGGGAACATTCCGTTATAGGGTCGATAAAGTTGGCAGTGATACACTTCTCTCGAAAATCATACGCATGGTGCAGGATGCACAGGGTAGCAAAGCTCCCGTTCAGCAGCTTGTCGATAAGATTGCAGCTGTGTTCGTGCCTGTCATAATTTCGATAGCTATCCTTTCGTTCGTCGTATGGATGGTTGCCGACGGTACAGGAGGTTTCTCACACGGATTGCTTGCTGCGGTGACTGTGCTCATAATCGCCTGTCCGTGTGCGCTGGGACTCGCCACCCCTACAGCTATCATGGTCGGTATCGGCAAGGGGGCTGAACTCGGCATACTGATCAAGGATGCGGAATCATTGGAGATCGCTCCAAAGATAACTGCGGTAGTGCTTGACAAGACAGGCACTCTGACTGCCGGACATCCGACAGTAGGGAAGATCGTTCGTTTCAGGTCGCTACCTCAGTCAGATGCTATACTCCATTCGCTTGAACTTGCATCGGAGCATCCCTTGGCCCGCGCCATTACAGATCATTTCAATGAAATCCCTACAGTCACAATTTCAGAATTTGAGAGTGTGACTGGTCGTGGAGTCAAAGGCAAGGTAGATGGCAGGATTTACTATGCCGGAAATAGAAAATTTATCGAAGAAAGCGGTATCGCCATCTCTCTCGCTGCTATAGGGCAGGAGAACCGGCTGACGGCAGACGCCAATTCGGTTGTATGGTTTGCGGATGAGGAGGGTGTGATCTCCCTGATCGGTATTTCCGATCCTGTCAAGCCGACATCACCGGAGGCAGTGTCTGAGCTCGAACGGATGGGTATAGAGGTCTATATGCTTACGGGTGATAACAGACAGACTGCTGAAGCTGTGGCAAAAAAAGCCGGTATCCGTCACTGCGTGGCTGAGGTACTCCCGCAGGATAAGGCTTCATTCGTCGAGAAACTCCGGAAAGACGGTAAGAAAGTGGCGATGGTCGGCGACGGAATCAACGACAGTGCCGCCCTTGCGGTCGCTGATCTCAGCATAGCGATGGGTACTGGCAGTGACATTGCGATTGAGGTAGCCAAGATGACCATTATATCTGCTGATCTCGCAAAAATTCCGGTAGCATTCAGGCTTGCCGGAATGACGGTTAGGACCATACGTCAGAATCTTTTTTGGGCATTCATATATAATATAATAGGTGTGCCTGTGGCTGCAGGTGTGCTCTATCCTGTGTGCGGCTTCCTGCTCAATCCCATGATAGCCGGCGCGGCGATGGCTTTCAGCAGTGTAAGTGTCGTCACCAACAGTCTGCTTCTCAAACGTAAACGTCTGCAAGTATCTTCCTACGGAGCGACGAGGGTAACGGAAACCGAACCCACCACGGCGGTAGATATTATTGACGTAGCGATCTCAGACAGAGGCACTGACGGCGGTGATATGAATGATGAGATTACATTACAAAACAATAAATCAAAAACAATTATGAAACAGGAATTTAAGGTAGAAGGAATGGCATGCAGCCATTGTTCGGGCAGAGTCGATGCGGCAATCCGCGCGCTCCCCGGTGTTACGGACGTGAAAGTTGATCTTGCATCCGGTAAGGCGACTGTTGAGGGCGAAGTCAGTCCTGCAACGGTTATAGAGGCCGTCGGTAAAGCAGGATATGAGGCTACCGAGTGTTGAAAATGGTTTTCATACGAGTAAAAGAAGAAGTGTCAAAATAGACAGAACGTTTTAATTTTGACACTTCTTCTTCTCTGTCAGATTGTGTCCGGCAGAGATCTATGAAATTGGTAGGCGAAACCATATTTTGGATAACGGAATTTCTCATAAATAAGCTAAATTTGCAACGTGATGTGATGGGGAGTGGTCAGACTATGACCTCTCCTTGCTCACGCTACAAAAATGTAAATTGTAATCTAACAGTATGACAAAAAGACTGCTTTTCCTCACACTGACTTTAATCACAGTTTTTATGGCACAATCACAGACTAAAATCAAACAGACTGCCGGACGCGATGCGCTCGGAGAATTTGCTCCGAAATTTGCAGAACTTAATGATGATGTCCTTTTCGGAGAGGTGTGGAGTCGCACGGACAAACTTCCGTTGCGCGACAGGAGTATCGTCACCGTTACCGCACTCGTCAGCAGCGGTATCATTGACTCCTCGCTGACCTATCATCTTCAGGAAGCCAAAAAGAATGGAGTGACCCGCACGGAGATTGCCGAGATCCTGACTCAAGTTGCCTTTTATGCCGGTTGGCCTAAAGCTTGGGGTGCGTTCCGGCAGGCAAAGGAGGTCTGGACTGATGATTCAGCTGCTGCTGACGAGCGTGCCGCTTTCGAGAAAGAGATGATCTTCCCGATTGGTGAGCCAAATACGGCATACGCAAAATACTTCATCGGTAACAGCTATCTTGCATGTGTGTCCGATTCGCAAGTCCCGGTATTCAATGTGACGTTTGAACCTCGCTGCCGCAACAACTGGCATATCCACAGGGCAAGCTCCGGCGGAGGTCAGATGCTCGTAGGAGTTGCCGGTCGCGGATGGTATCAGGAAGAAGGCAAACCGGCTGTCGAAATTCTTCCCGGCACTGTCATTCATATCCCCGCCAATGTGAAGCACTGGCATGGAGCATCGGCTGACGGTTGGTTCGCTCATCTCGCATTTGAAGTTCCGGGTGAGAATACTGAGAATGTATGGCTCGAACCGGTTACCGATGAGGAATATGACAAGCTTTAAGGATTAGGAATACACACCTAAGATATACGGCTGTGTCAGAATGGATAAATTGCGGGTTGTAGGGTCTGCGCTTGCGCTGGCCGAAATTTAAGGCAATGTGATGATCAGCTAATTACGGCGTAGAATTCGGCGAGCGCAAGCGCAGTCCCTACGACCGAGTTTATTTTGATATGGCCTCTTGCTTTCCAATGCCTTTGGATCGGGTAGGAGTGGCTGAGGGAAGGCTTCAGCAACCGCTGTGACTCATGAAAAAATTTACGGCTTGATTTGCATAATCGCCCCAAGGCTGTTAACTTTGCAATAAAATAAGTACGAGAATGTTAATCATAGGCATAGCAGGTGGCACCGGTTCAGGCAAGACTACCGTAGTAAATAAAATTATCAACAGCCTCCCCGCAGGGGAAGTGGCGGTGCTTCCGCAGGATTCTTATTACAAGGATTCGAGCCATGTACCGGTCGAGGAACGTAGCAAGATCAATTTCGATGAACCTGCTGCCATAGAGTGGACTCTGCTCGTCGATCATCTCAAGAAACTCAAAGAGGGCCGTTCCATAGAGATGCCGACTTATTCCTATCTGACGTGTACGCGACAGGAAGAGACTGTCACAGTCAATCCACGCGAGGTTGTGATTGTCGAGGGCATTCTCGTTTTGACCGATCCGGTGTTGCGTGAGATGATGGATGTCAAGGTGTTTGTCGATGCTGATGCCGATGACAGGTTGATACGTGTCATAGCCCGTGACTGCGTCGAGCGCGGACGCACGCCCATGATGGTTCTCAATCGTTATCAGGAGGTGCTCAAGCCCATGCATGAGATGTACATTGAACCCTCTAAGCGTTTCGCTGACCTGATAGTCCCGCAGGGAGGAAGCAATGTCGTTGCCATACAGCTGCTCACCGACTATATCGAGTCGCGTCTGCGCCGTTCGTCAAATTAAATGATGTGATTATGGAAGAAATGAATATTGATCAGCCTGCGGTGCAACCGGAAAGCGGCGTTGTGGAGACTGTGCGTGACTATCCTGTAGGTACACCTGAAAAAATGGTGCTCCGTACGGATAACCTCGTGAAGAAATACGGCAAGCGCACTGTGGCCAACCATGTGTCCATCAATGTGACCCAAGGAGAGATCGTCGGACTGCTCGGCCCTAACGGAGCGGGAAAGACCACCACGTTCTACATGACAGTGGGACTGATCACACCTAACGAGGGTCAGATATTCCTGAACGACTTAAATATCACGAAATATCCTGTCTATAAGCGTGCGCAGAACGGCATCGGTTATCTTGCGCAGGAACCGAGTGTGTTCCGCAAGCTTTCTGTCGAGAACAATATCAAGGCTGTGCTTCAGATGACCAATACTTCGGCTGAGTATCAGCGTGACAAGCTTGAAAGTCTAATAGCTGAATTCAGTCTTGAAAAGGTGCGTCACAATCTTGGTGACCAGCTTTCAGGTGGTGAACGCCGCCGAACGGAGATAGCACGCTGTCTGGCCATCGACCCGAAATTCATAATGCTCGATGAGCCGTTTGCCGGTGTCGATCCTATTGCCGTCGAGGATATTCAGTCTGTGGTCTATCACCTTAAAGAGAAGAATATCGGTATTCTCATCACTGACCATAATGCACAGGAAACACTGCGAATCACCGACCGTGCATATCTGCTTTTCGAAGGTAAGATCCTCTTTCAGGGTACGTCCGAGGAACTGGCGGAGAACCCCACTGTCCGTGAGAAGTATCTCGGCCGCGACTTTATGTTCTACCGTAAGAAATTCGATTACCCCGACGATAAAAAGTGACACAGCAGGGGGAACGCAGATTTAATAAAAAATGACGATGTGTCCTGACACAGCATCATAAATTTTGTGACCTCGGAGGGTTTTTGTAAATTTGCAAAGTGTGATAAGCCTCCTTGCGATATTATGATACACATACCTGTCATAATGTACCGTGGCCTTTTGATAGGCATTCTTGTATCGGCTCCTATGGGGCCGATAGGGATGTTGTGTATCCAGCGCACACTTAACCGAGGACGCTGGCCTGCTTTCGCCACGGGAGTCGGAGCAGCACTGAGTGACTTGATCTACTGTCTGCTTACCGGGCTTGGATTGTCGTTCGTGACGGATTTCATACAGTCTCATCAAAGCATTCTTCAGGTCATAGGATCAGTGGTGCTGATGGTTTATGCCGCCTATCTGTTCATATCCAATCCTTCGAGGGTGTTGCAGCCGGTTGCCATGCATCACAACAGTTACTGGAAAGATTTCGGCACCGGATTTCTGTTCACATTCTCGAATCCTCTCATCCTTTTCTTCATCATAGGTCTCTTTGCCCGCTTCAATTTCCTTGCACCGGAATTTATGGCTTATCATTATGTGGCCGGTTACCTGTCCATATTCATTGGAGCTATACTCTGGTGGTTCGGGGTGACTTATTTTGTGAATAAGGTGCGCCGTCATTTCAACATCAGATCCATGTGGCTGCTCAACCGCATTCTTGCAGGTATCATACTCGTCATGGGAGCGGTAGGGTTTATCACGGGACTCAATGATCTGCTCTTCTGAAATTTATCTTACTTCTCTTCTAATAAATCCTTAGTTTTCCGGTTATGTCAAACTTTCTTACTGTCCCTCTGATCGCTGATCTCGATTTTCTCAATACGGATGCCGTTTTCAATCGTCTTGAGTCATCCGGTATGCGTCATAATATAGATGAACTTAACTGGAAGGAGGAATATCCTTATCATCCGCTGACCACGTTTACTATCGCACATTCGGCAAAATATATCTATGTCAATTTTTTTGTGAGATGTAATTTTCTCCGTGCGATGAATTTCGAGAATAACTCGCCGGTCTGTGAGGATTCGTGCGTGATGTTTTATGTCAAGCGTCGTGGCGAGGATGAATATTTTTGTTTTGAATTCAATTGTATAGGTACCGTGAATGCGTCACGACGTGTTTCCGGTGATCAGTCCGTTCAGATGAATGATGAGGAAATCTCGAAGATCTCCGTGCTTCCTTCATGCGGCAAGCGTCCTTTCCGTGAGATCGAGGGTCTCTTCACATGGGATCTTCTTGTGGCCATTCCTCTCGATCTGTTAGGAGTGAAGTATGACGGAGAGCCTGTGGAGCTTGAGGGTAACTTCTTTAAGTGTGCGTCTGGAACATCGCTGCCTCATTTCCTCAGCTGGTCACCTGTGGTGTCGTCACATCCGGATTTCAATCGGCCCGAATCATTTGGCCGGATCATACTTGAATGAATCTTTATTCAGAAGTCGGGGGGCAGTCCTGCGGGCAGTGGCGGTGGCCCGTTGCTGGAAAAAATGAGCGAATGATACCTGAAAACTGACTTTTTTTACAAAATATCTGCTGAAATGTAGCAAAAATTTTGCAGATTCATTTAAAAACTATACCTTTGTAGTGAAAACATGTGATTTTCTGTCAATCTGTCGCTTATTGGGGCAGTTTGTAACTTTTAATTCATAGTATAAAAACAACATATTTTCCCAATTTCCAAAGGTATGAATGCAGTAGCAGTAATCGACGAACTGAAACGTCGTTTCCCCAATGAGCCGGAATATATTCAGGCAGTGGAGGAGGTTCTCACCTCAATTGAAGATGTCTATAATGAAAATCCCGAATTTGAACGCTACAACCTTATCGAGCGTCTCTGTATTCCCGACAGAATTTTCGCTTTCCGCGTGTCGTGGGTAGATGACAAGGGTAAGGTTCACAATAACATGGGCTATCGTGTGCAGCACAACAATGCCATCGGCCCGTACAAGGGTGGTATCCGTTTCCACTCATCTGTAAATCTCTCGATTCTCAAGTTCCTTGCTTTCGAACAGACATTCAAAAACTCACTCACTACACTCGCAATGGGTGGTGCCAAGGGTGGTAGCGACTTCTCTCCCCGTGGAAAGAGCGACATGGAAGTAATGCGTTTCTGTCAGGCTTTCATTCAGGAACTCTGGCGTCAGATCGGTCCTGACACTGACGTCCCCGCAGGTGATATAGGTGTAGGCGGTCGTGAAGTCGGCTACATGTTCGGTGAGTATAAGAAAATGGCCCGTGAGTTTACAGGTACATTCACCGGTAAGGGTATCGAGTTCGGCGGTTCGCTTATCCGTCCCGAAGCCACTGGCTACGGCAACGTATATTTCCTTCTCGAAATGCTAAAGACCCGTGGTATTGACATCAAGGATAAGCGCGTGGCTATTTCAGGTTCAGGTAACGTTGCGACTTACACTGCCGAGAAGCTTCTCTCACTTGGTGCGAAAGTCGTATCTATGAGCGATAGCGACGGTTCAATCTATGTCCCCGACGGTATTACCCGCGAACAGCTCGATTATATTTTCAAGCTCAAGAATATCTATCGTGGCCGTATCCGCGAATTTGCTGAGGAATATGAATGTCAGTATTTCGAGGGTGAGCGTCCTTGGCATCATGTCGCATGTGACATCGCCATGCCTTCTGCTACTCAGAATGAGATCGACGGTGATGACGCACGTGCTCTTATCGCCAACGGTTGTATCGCAGTCAGCGAGGGTGCGAACATGCCTTCTACTCCCGAAGCTATCCGCGAATTCCAGAAAGCCCGTATTCTCTATGCTCCCGGTAAGGCTGCAAACGCAGGTGGTGTTTCTGTTTCAGGTCTTGAAATGGCACAGAACTCACAGAAACTTTCTTGGACCTCTGAGGAAGTTGACAAGAAGCTCAAGGAGATTATGGCCGAGATCCACAAGCAGTGCGTTAAATACGGAACTGAAGAGGACGGTTACATCAACTATGTTCGCGGCGCGAACGTTGCTGGTTTCATGAAGGTAGCCCGTGCGATGATGGCACAGGGTATCCTCTAAACCATTCAGGAATTTACTCTTTTCAGCTATACATTATAATATTATTTTAAAGCTCTAAGCTTTTAAGCAAAAATCCCCTGCTTGGCTGTGAAGCCGTGCAGGGGATTGCTTTGATACTGTGTCAAGATCAATAAATTCCGAGTTGATTTTAATATTGAGAGATTCCGATAATATTTTTCTACAGTATGTGTTGTGAAAATCCTATAATTGTTGGAAGTAGGATTATAGTTCCCTCACATAGATCTGAGCGTTTTCATACTTTGTTATTTTCACACGTGCACCGGCATGGATGAAACCTTGGGTTGCCACTGCATCAAGAATCTCGCCGTTGATCTCGACTTTACCGGCAGGTCGCATATCGGTTACTGCCGATCCGTCAAGACCAATGTAATTTACGGGTGACATATCTACTCCTATGTAGCCGTCCTTGACTTGCTGGGTGAGGAGGAGTTCCGTGTGTCGGCGTACCCATTTCGGCCCGTAGGATGAAGTGAGATACCATACGGCTATGACAGCGAGGAGCAATCCTGCCACGAATATAACCATCGAACTCCATATAGCATCCGCATTGAGGTGGGAAAGGGAGAAGGTGTAATGTTCGATAAGCCCAAGTATGACGGCCGCACATACGCATGATATTCCGGCTATACCCGTGATTCCGAAGCCGGGGACCACGAATATCTCAAGTATGATCAGCATGACTCCGAGGACAAACAGCAGTATGATCCACGAGCTGGCGATACCGGTGATATAGAGTGGAAGAAAATAAAGTACGGCTGCAATAATGGCCGCTGCAGATGGGAAGCCCATGCCGGGTGAGTGAAGCTCCATGTAGATTCCTCCGATTATTATCATTATAAGTATCGCCTGAATAGCCGGATTAGTGAAGAATCCTATGAGATGGTCAAGCCAGTCGGGCTGATATTCCGTGATCTGATATTCATTCTCTCCATAACCGAGGTCTTTAAGCACGTCATGGACTGACTCTGCCTTCGCATCTGCGTAGTGCCATTTGACTGCCTCATCGGCGGTGAATGTCAGCACACGTGTCGAGTCAATCAGTCCCGGAACTTCCACACGGCTGTCAACCATAGCTTCGGCTATCAGTGGATCGCGCCGCCAGCGTTCATGGCCGGTTGAATCAATGTACTTACCGTGATTCTCAGCCGTGGAGCGCATCATTGCGCGCATATATGACTGATATTTGTCAGGCATGGCCTGTCCGTCTGTGCCGTTTACGACTGTGACCGCACCCATTGATGCACCGCGCCGCATATACACTGAATCACAGGCGAGAGCGATGAGCGCACCGGCCGAAGCTGCATTGTTATCGACAAAAGCCACAATCGGACCGGGATAGTTCATTATGGCGGTACGGATGGAATCGGCATGTACTACCGAGCCTCCGTAAGTGTTGAGATGGACGATCACAAGTTCGCTGTCGCGTTGGCGCGCTTCATTGAGAGCCTGCTGGGTGTAACGCCATGTGCTTGATCCTATCTCATCGTCGAGACGCAGCATATAGACATCGCCTGAACCTGTGGAGGCATGACAGGTGAGGACACTCAAAATTCCGACAAGGAGGAGCGAAAGGATGAATCTGTGTGATGACATTGGCCGGAAAGAATTATAGTTGTGAATATTGAAAAATTACTTTGATGCGGTGGAGGAAGGCGGATTTCCGGAGTTATCCTGCTGCTTCTTGCGAAAGCCCTGCTGTATCCATCCGGGCACGATGCATGCACCTACGATGAGATAGACATAGTAGCTGATGATGCGCCAGAAAAGGGCTATAACCAAGGCCATGCCGGCAGAGTTGATCAGGTCTCCATAATAGGTGGTGAAAAGCCATTCGCTGATTCCTGCACTTCCGGGAGTGGGACTGATCATAAGACAGATCCACACGACGAACTGACGCGCAAAGACTACGAGCTGGTTGGCCATGGGAGCGAAACCGAGGAAGAGGGCATTTACTACGAGATAGCGCGATGACCATGAGAGAGCGGTTCCACCGAACGTCTCAAGCCACCATTTGAAGGGGCGTTGACGCAATTCTTTTCCGGTCTGTTCCATGTTGGTGCCGAGAGTGTCGATCTGAGCGGCCCACTTGTTGAGGAAGCGGAAATGAAAGAGCCAGTTGAGAAAACGGTGGATGGCATGCGGTCTGACTATGATTCCGAGAAAAAGAATGGTTGTCCAGATGAAGATGATGGCATAGACGAGCCAAAAGACTGATTGCAGTCCGACAGTGAAACCTCCGTGACCGAAATCAAACAGTTCGTGATAGGGGACAACCAGCATTACAATCGGCAATGAGACCACAAAGAAAAGTTCATCAAGGAAAAGTGTGGTCATCATGAGAGTGGTGGCTCTTCCAAGCTCTATACCCTCACGGTTGAGATAGACCATTCCGAGTGCGCTTCCGCCTACGGCCGACGGTGTGACGCATGATGTGAACTCACAGAGCATATCCACTTTCCAAGCCTGCATCCATGTTAGCTGTCGGTCAGTGAGTGCGCGGAATCTCCATGAGAGGCCGAAATCACGTCCGAGCATGAACACCCATGCCAAAATGATGCAGCCGATCACTTTCCAGTCGAAATGAATGGAAGCCCATACTGCAGGATTGAATTCACGTTTGAAGAGCCATGCCACCACTGCGAGTCCGATGGCTATCGGCAAGAATATTTTCCATGCCAGATTCAGGACCTGACGACGTTCGGATTGAGGTTGCTTATTTTTTTGAGTACTCATGGCGGGCAATTATTTCATCGTAACGTTGAATGACTTCATCCATGACATTCTGCCAAGGCCGCGCGAGTGTTTGGCGTGCGCCTTGTCCGGCCTTGATACGCAGATCATGGTCGGAGGCAATTCGGGTGATGACCTGCGCGTAGTCATCGGGTGTACGGTTCGTAAGGAAACCGTTTTCACCGTCGCGCATCAGTTCCGCAGCTGTCGAGCCTTCGAGCAGCACTGAGGGTGTCTGCATCGCGGCTGCTTCGCGCACGACGAGAGGTGCATTGTCATAGAACGAAGGAAAGAGAAACAGATCTGATCCTGCATAGTAACGTCGCAATTCCTCGCGTTCTTGAAGGACTCCGTGGAATTTCACACGGCTTTCCAGTCCGAGCTTCCCGACGAGAGTTTTCATGTCGTCAAGGGCATAACCTGTCCCGATGAAATTCATCTTGAAGTTGATGCCATTGAGTTTGGCCAAAGCGTTGATGATTACGTCGATACCTTTCTCAAGAATATGCTGCCCTACGAAGAGCAGTCCGATCTCATCATCAGCGAGTCCGATGATCCGGCGCGATTCTTGTTTATAGGTGTCCATATCTGTTATCCCGTCGCAGAAATCGTTACCGTTTTCCACAACCACGACTTTTCCCTTGTAGCCATACTCGCGGAGGGTCTCCTCAACTGCTGCCTGAGGAATCCACACTTCGGTTGCCGAGTTATAAAATTCGCGGAGACGGTTCATCTGATACGTCACCATAGGTCCGGGCAGCGAACGTTCGAGGTCCGTTCGGTATTTTGAATGGAATGTTGCGACGAGAGGTATATTCTGCTTGTGTGCGGCATACGCTGCGAGTCTTCCTGACGAAAAAGGGCAGTGGGCATGGACGATACGGAAGGATGTGTTGCGCATCCTTCGCCAGATCAGAGGATCCAGACGCGGATAGCCGTAGCGATAGGGGTGACGGTTATAAATCGGGAGAGAGAAGTAACGGTAAAGTTTAAGTCCGTCAATCCCCGTGAAGCGTGGTGCCCAAGGAGTGACGACACAGACATCACGCCCCGTCGCTTGCAGCCATTTGCAGTAGTTTTCGACGGTGAGTGTCACACCGTCAAGGACAGGAGGGAAGCTGTCGTTAAACAATCCGTAATACATCTTTTTGTCAGAGTCCGATTTCATAAATAATCAGTTGTCATGAGGATTTGTATGGCGCGAATACAAATATAGTACTTTTTTATAACACTTGCAGTAAGTGTTTAGGTCGAAAATCAGGTTAAAAAGGTGTTCTTCAACTCAAACCAAAAATCATCTCAATAGAATGGACTCCGGTTTTAACAGTTGTTATTAAACGTCCTCTAAAATTTTCTCCGTATAATCTTTTGTGATTCAGTGAGTCTGATTTCCGGTACAATGATTGTTGCCTTAGGAGCAGTGCGAGATCCGACTGTTTCCCTTATCCGGTTCAGGAGTCCTGACGGGAGTTTCGGGCAATCGGTCACAAGTACGGCTTCTTCGCCCCATTGATCCGAGTGTCTCGACGTGATATAAAATCGGATCTCAGGACCGATAAGCTTTGCGATCTGTTTCTCAATCTCTTCGGGAAAGATTTTTATGCCTCCGGAATTGATCACGTTGTCGTAACGTCCGAGCCAACGAAAAAGTTTGTCGGTGGTAAGCTCAACCATGTCATTGGTGATCAGCGAACCGAATGACAGTGTGTGGCTGCTGATTGAAAGGCATCCGCGTTCGTCAAGCGAAAATGAGAAACCCGGTAATGCTTCGAACCGGTCGTCGCCGAGCCGACGGAGTGCCACATGACTGCATGTCTCTGTCATGCCGTAAGTGGCAAATGCAGGAATACCTGAGTCGATCACCCGTCGTTCGGCTTCGGGCGAGAGGGGAGCTCCACCGATTATCATGGATTTTATCCGATGTGTCATGCCTGATGCGAGAACACCGTCGATCTGAGAGGGGACGATAGGCAGTAGCGATATCTCTGCATTGTTGTCGCCAATATTAAGCACGGGATGATTTGACGGTGGTTCGACCGACAGGTTGCACCCGGCTTCAAGCGCACGGACTATCTGCATCTTACCTGCGATATATCCGGCTGACAAGGGGAGGTATAGCAACGATGACCGGTTGAGTCCGAAAAACTTTATGGTAGCACGTGCAGATGCGCGCATGTCGCTTTTCAGGAGTCTGATTTCCTTCGGTGAGCCTGTCGAGCCGGATGTATGGGCAGTAACGTAGGGAAGAGGATTGTTCCACTCGTTTAGAAATGTCTCGGCTTCCGGTGTGAGTATCAGTGCCATTCGAATGACGGTAATTCCCACTGCCGATCCATTGCGTAGGCAAGATGTTCGCCACGTATGGTGAGTGGTGATGGTATATTGTTATGATAGAGTTGACCTGTTCCAAGTCCCTGCGGGAGTTGTGGGTTCAAAGTCGCTACCCATTGGGCTATCGCATTGAGGCCTATATTGGATTCAAGTGCTGAAGTGACCCACCATCCGCAATCTCTTTCTGACGCAAGTCGTATCCATTCCTCCGATGCAGCTATACCTCCTGTCAGGGTTGGTTTCAGGATGATATAGGCCGGACGGATGGTGTCGAGAAGATTATCCTTATCAATCCGTCGGTTGATACCGATCAGTTCTTCGTCAAGAGCGATGGGTATCGGCGACTCCTGACATATACGCTTCATTTCATTCCATTGACCGGCCTTTATGGGCTGCTCTATGGAGTGGATGTTGAAATTAGCAAGACGTTGGAGTTTGCCGATTGCTTCAGCGGGTGAAAAAGCCCCGTTTGCATCAAGTCGTAGTTCTATGTCGGGGGCTTCGTGTCGTATAAATTCCAACAAGCTTAGTTCCTGCTCGAAATCGATACCTCCGATCTTGATTTTCACGCATGAAAAACCTTCGTTAAGCTTTTCAGCGATCCGTCGGCGCATAAGTTCGCGGTCACCCATCCATACAAGGCCGTTTATGGTAATCGAGCCTTCACCATCCGTCCATTCTGAGGGGAAGATGATGCGGCGGCCTCCGTTTGCGAGATCCAGTGATGCCGTCTCGACAGCGAAACGGATTGAGGGCCAGTCGGCAAGCAATGATGGATTTTCGATATAGCGGTCTATATCACGACAGACCTCCGAGAGCTTCATCTCATAGTCCGGACGGTCATCGGAACTGAGTCCACGGAAAAGCCCTGCTTCCCCGATTCCGAAAACTTCTTCGTCAGCGGAGTTGCAGAGCTTTATGAAATATGTCGGTTTCCGGTCCATACGCTCGCGCGACGTTATGGCTGTGAAACGGAAATCAAGAGTGTATTTGCACCAGTAAGCTTTCAATGTGTCGCGTAGTGGTTTTGAGATTGGACTGTTATGATCAACCGGGGAATTTGGGGAACTGATCGAAATCGGGATCACGTTTTTCAAGGAAAGCGTTCTTTCCCTCTTGAGCTTCAGCCATGAGGTAGTACATCAGGGTAGCGTCACCGGCAAATTCCATCAGACCGCGTTGACCGTCAAGCTCGGCGTTGAGAGCACGTTTGATCATGCGTATGGCCATCGGTGATCGGCTGAGGATGGTCTCGCACCATTCCACTGTCTCATCTTCCAGTCTGTCAAAAGGAACGACCTTGTTGATCATGCCCATGCGCTCGGCTTCCTCGGCTGTGTATTGGCGGCAGAGAAACCAGATCTCACGAGCTTTTTTCTGACCAACGCAGCGTGCGAGGTAGCTCGAACCGAAACCGGCGTCGAAACTTCCGACTTTCGGACCAGTCTGACCGAAACGTGCATTGTCAGACGCGATCGAGAGGTCACAGACGACATTGAGCACATTTCCGCCTCCGATAGCATAGCCGTTGACCATAGCGATGACGGGTTTTGGAATGGAGCGGATGGCCTTGTGGAGATCAAGGACATTGAGACGGGGAACGCCCTGATCGTCGATATATCCGCCGATACCTTTGACGTTCTGGTCGCCTCCTGAACAGAATGCTTTGTCACCCGCACCGGTAAGGATGATCACGCCGATGTCCGATGCGTCGCGACAATAAGCCATCGCGTCAAGCATCTCCTTGTTGGTCTGCGGACGGAATGCGTTATAGACGCGAGGACGGTTGATGGTGATTTTGGCTATACGGCCATATTGCTCGAAAAGTATGTCCTCATACTTTTTAATTGGTTTCCATTCTCTCTGCATAGTGATATGTATAGTGCGTTTGGTTATTTTTGTACCTACAAAATTACTCAAAAATCATGGAACAGCAATTTATCACAGCTTCATTTGTTCCTACATTTTCGGAATGCCTCCGGTTTCCCGAATAGATTTCCACGTTTGACCTCCTTTCGGAAGCATAGGTAGAATCTGAAGCAGAAAGCCGATATGATCACGCTCGCCATCAGTGAATGCCATTCGATTGATCCGTCAAAATAGCGGATGCTGCGGTCGATTACAGTTCCGATCGACATGATTGACAGTGTCAGCCAGATATTTCTTTTTACGCGGTTACTTACCATTGTTTATATCCTGTTTTTGGATTGTTAGACGCGGGTTTGTACCTATAAGTTTCACTGCGATGCGAGTTTTTATTGCCATTTCCGATTAAATAGGCTAACTTTGTCTTGAAAATACATTGTCAAAAGTGGATTCTGTATTGTAGAAGTAAAACACAACTATTCATCTCATGGGAAAATCTCAGCTCGAACTCATACTCATCAATATATCAGGTCAGGATCATCCGGGTGTCACGTCTGCTCTCTCGGAAATACTTGCCAAATACAATGCAGGCATTCTTGATATCGGTCAGGCTGATATTCACCACACGCTGTCGCTCGGCATACTCATACGTACCGAGGCCGCAGTGTCGGGAAATATCATGAAGGAACTTCTCTTCAAGGCTACGGAACTTAATGTCACTATCCGGTTCTCGCCTGTGAGTATCAGCGAGTACGAGCAGTGGGTCGGAATGCAGGGTAAGGACCGTTGGATCATCACTATCCTCGGCCGACGCCTGACTGCGCGTCAGATTGCCAACGTCACTGCCGAGATTTCGGCGCAGGGTATGAATATCGATTCCATCCAGCGTCTGACAGGCCGAATGCCGCTCGGCGAAGAGGAACAGCCTCTGTCCAAATCATGCGTGGAATTTTCAGTGCGCGGTGTCCCGCGAGATGTAGCCGCCATGCAGGAACGTTTCATGCATCTCTCGCAGGAAGAGGAGTTCGACATATCAATGCAGGAGGACACGCTTTTCCGTCGTTGCCGCCGTCTGATATGTTTCGATATGGATTCGACCCTGATCGAGACAGAAGTGATTGATGAACTGGCCATGAAGGCTGGTGTCGGTGACAAGGTGAAGGCGATCACCGAACGTGCCATGAGGGGTGAGATTGATTTCTGCGAGAGCTTCAGGGAGCGCGTGGCACTCCTTAAAGGACTTGACGAAAGTGTGATGAAGGAGATTGCCGAGAATCTTCCGATAACCGAGGGTCTCGACCGCATGATGCAGGTGCTCAAACGTGTCGGCTATAAAACTGCTATTCTGTCGGGTGGTTTCACCTATTTCGGCAATTATCTGAAACAGAAATATGGCTTTGACTATGTGTATGCCAACGAGCTTGAAATAGTGGATGGTAAGCTTACCGGGCGTTATTTGGGTGAGATTGTTGATGGGAGGCGCAAGGCTGAACTGCTGCGCCTGATCGCTCAGGTAGAAAATGTGAACATTGCCCAGACCATAGCTGTCGGCGACGGGGCTAACGATCTGCCGATGCTTTCTACGGCCGGTCTCGGAATTGCCTTCCATGCCAAGCCGAAAGTGAAGGAGACTGCCGAACAGTCAATCTCCACAATCGGACTTGACGGAGTCCTCTATTTCCTTGGCTTCAAGGATTCGTTTATATCTCAATAACATCTATCCGTCTTTATTAAAGTTATCATCTTGAAAAAATAAAAATAGGATGTGTCAAGGCCCAAAAGGGGCGGACACATCCTATTTTGCATATTTACAGGAGAATGCTAAGTAATCTTAGAGCTTATTTTCATGCTCAGTGATTTCAGCATCAGTCATGGTGTAGTTACCGAGACTTCCCTCTTTAGCTTGAATACAGATGTAGGTCATGGGAAGCTCTGATGTGCATTTGAGATTGCGGTCACAGTTAGTAGCCACACGGATTACAGATCCCTCTGCCACATCGAAAACATCGTCGTTGACTTGAAAACGGCCTTTACCTGACAAAATGATGTAATTTTCTTCATTTTCTTTGTGACTGTGAAAAAATGGGACAGATTCACCTGAGGGGAGACTTCCGAAAGAAATTTCGCATGAAGTAGCGTTTGTGGCATCTTTAACGAATAATTTTCCCTCGAATGAATGTAAGCTACCGACTGAAGCATGAGTGAATTTGTCACCTGAGCTGATAATTTCTAATGAATTCATTTTATCTTGGTTATTTTGTTATTAACTTTGCGGTAGTAATCCGCTTTCATTTTGATAGTGCGAAATTAATCATAATCCATTTATTTTACAAGACGTTACCATGATGAAAGCCACTTACTTTCAGGTAACTATAGTTGAATATGAAGAAGTTGGAATTAAAAGAAAATTTACGAAAATACACGAATATCGAAAACTGCCCTGTCCGAAATGTCGTGGCGCGTTTTTCCGGAAAATGGGCTATGCTTGTGCTGTGCATACTTTCAGAAAATGAAGCAACCCGTTTCAATGCGATTGCTAAGGCTTTGCCGGATATATCGCCGAAAGTTCTTACAGAGACATTGAAGAATCTTGAAAGTGATAAGCTTGTAAGGCGTGAATTGTTTGCGGAGATTCCTCCAAGAGTGGAATATTCCCTTACTGATTTAGGGCGCAGCTTGATACCTCATATAGAGAATTTACTTGCATGGGCTATTGAAAATTTTAGTGCGATGAAGGCTTGACCATCACAAGTGTCACGCCTATATTATTATCTTCAAATATGATAAGTAGCGGGTAAAAGAAAAGTCTGCATTAGAATTAGATAGCTTGTAGGGCCTACGCTTGCGCTGACCGAGATTCCATAATTTGTGATAATCAGTTTGTTATCACGTTGAACTCGGCTAGCTCAAGCGCAGGCCCTACAAGCGGTAATTTAGTTATGCTGTTTTGCCTCAGTCTATACTATACTAATTCTTGATTTTCAATTCCTCTCCCGATGTATGGGCGGTAAACTGGGGGGCATACTGGCTCTGGACAGTGGCGACGCCGGAAGCGAAGATCCCGGCATTGTTGACCCATACGTCGTAAGTAAGAATGTAAGTTCCCTTGGGAAGATGGTCAATGAACAGGCGGGTCGAAGAGTCGCGGTTTTCACGATAGAAACAGATCCCTTCTGCAAAAATCGGAGTCGGGAGCTGTTCCACCGGTTCGTAACATGCCGGGCGTTCGTCGATAACAGTCACATAATCTATATCACGATCCACACGGATAGTGAGTGTGACTGTAACTTTGTCACCGATTGTGAGTTCATCGGTATATTTTCCGTTTGCCGACAGACGTTTCTCGATCGAGAGTTCGGGGCAGTCATGTGCTTTGACCGAGGTCATCGAATCGGTGTAGAGACAGTATAATGCACCCCATGCCGGCGTGTCACTGACACGGCTCACTTTCAGTCCGCCTTTAGGTTTCTTGTCGAACTGTAGCGGTGTACGGAAATAACCTGTCATCCGCTCTACATTATCCGGTTCAAGTTTCTTACCTCCGACAGAGACCTGTGCGCTTTGAGCGGGTTCAACCCATTTGGGCGAAGTCGATAATATGGCGGCGATGGCTGCTGACGTTGTCATAGATGTACCCCAGTCCTGAGCCTCTTTCTGTAGGATGAGCCACTGGCGGATACGGTCGATCTCCTGACATCCCGGCTCTATGGTGGCGAAGGTCTCAAGGAGCATGGCGGTTGTTCCGATCTTACCCATTGACCATACAGTCATATCGTCAAGAGACGGCCACCACATACCTTTGACCGGAGTGTATTCCGAGTATTCGCGTAGGGATGCAAGGATGGTTTTTGCAACGGAAGGATAGGAGTTGCTGAAAAGAATCCGGGCATAGATACCCTTTTCAAAGACGGATGCCTTTTTCCATCCGGCGAGAATGCGTTGTGTTGTGGCATTTATGATGGATTTGTCAGGAGCTGGAGCACCGGACATGCCGTTGAAACGACTACGGAGATAGACGTAAAGAGTGAAATCCGATTCAGGATACTTCCGATAGGTTTCCTTTGCTTCAGAGTCGATCCATCCTAAGGCAGAGTTGATCATAGCGGAAAGATCCGCTGATTCGGGCAGAAAACCGAGTTCATATAAGTGACCGAAAAGCAGGAGTACATTTTCAGTAGCCCATACCGAAGCCTTTTCGCCATACGAATTCCATGCCCAGCCACCGTTGTCGCGGACAAGTTTTTTCAGCGTTGCGATGTTGGCTTTCATTGTCGAATTTACCATTGCCTTGTCAAACAGAAGTGCGAGGCGGTTCATGCGTTCATTATCATTCTTGGCATCAAGCATCCAAGGTGTGGATGCAAGGAGTATCTGTTTGAGATCCTCGTTGCGTTCGAGCATGGATGTGAGCACGCCGTCGCTGCGGTCACTTTCTTTCCATTCCTTTAGGGCGAGACTGATCATGGGATTGGCTCGCAGGAGGCCGTCGGCTATTGCGGCCGAGAAGATAGAGGCGGCTGCCTCGTTGGCGGTCGAAGCCTCGATGTCAAGCAGACCGGGCAGAGCTGTGACAACATACCATGTCGGATTTTCGCAGAATTGGAGTGTTAGGCGTGCATCTGTCGGAATCGCGGGCAGATCCATGCTGAAATTCTTCTCCTCAGGTGCGATATAGAAAGGATAGGTGTCAATGACAGGGCTTACTGCCGGAAGTACGGGAAGCAGTGTCTGCTCACCGTCCGAAAAACGGTCCGTGGATGATTTGACACGATAACCGATAAAAGGAGCATCTGTCGGGGCGGTGAGATTGACGCTAACGACAGCTGACCCTCCGGCCGTGATAACATCGGTCCGGACAAATTCGCTCACAGTCTTACCATCAGCGACGTTGAAAATCTCGACGCGGGTTTCGACGTTCTGCTCACGGTCACTACCGTTCATCACGGATGCCGGTATGACGACGGTGTCGCCGGCGCGCAAGAAGCGTGGAAGATTAGGCTGGACCATCACAGGTTTGCTTGCTATGATCTCGGATGAAAATGAAGTTGACATTAGGGAATCAGTATATGCAAGCGCGCGGAATCCCCAAGTAGTATTGGCGTTCGGGACGGTAAACGTGAATGACAGACGGCCATCAGCATCTGTGGAAAGCATTGGTCGGAAGAATGCCAACGGGACTTCCCTGTCACGATAGGCGAAATTATTTTCAATAGATTTCATGTCATCGGAAGCACCGCTTTCGGTGGCCGCTTCTTCATCCATAGCAGTGTCCGTACTTGCGTAGTCTGCTTTAATGGCTGCCCCTCCGGTGTCGGCAATAGAGGCCGACGTTAACTGGACTGTATTAAGTACCTCTTCGACGACAACTTCTTCGGAATGCTCGCTGACAGCATCAAAGGTCGCGACAGCACCATTGGCTGCAGATTTTTTCATCATGAGTGCACCCCTTAGGCGTAATCTACTGGGATAAAGCGAGAGTCCGTAAGTATTGAAGTCCGGTTGGAGGAGGGGAGTGGTTGAAAGATACTTTCCGGGGAAATATGAAGCAGACGTAGTCACACGGGAGTTCATTTCAGGTTGATTCCAAGAATAATAGTAGCGCGGACCTTCTGTGAGGGGATTGAATGACCATGAGGATGTGGCGAGGGCGTCAAGAGCCGTGTTGTACATATCGAGTATCACGGCGGCACTCTGACCATGATCGGTCATGTCGGTTACTCGGAAAGTCCAAGTCTCCTCGCTTCCGGGAACGAGACGGTCGCGGAAAGACTCGGTTATGAATTTCAATCCTTTGACAGCTTTATCAGCTGTGACATTTATGACGGCAGTGGCCGAACGGTAGTTGCCGGTTACAGCTATCTGCATTGTTGCCGATTCCATATCAGACGGGAGGGCAACAGGAAGTGTCGCCATACCTCCTGCTGCACTTACCCATTTCTGCGATATGATTTTATTGCCGTTATGGATAGTGACGAGCAGATTGGTCGGACAATCCACCGCATAGAGCCATCTTGCCGATCCGTCAGGGCCGAGAGTGACTTTGTCTGACGGATACCAGAGGAGTGTGCCCGAAAGTGGAGTCGCTTTATCGGTCGGACGATAGAGCACTGTACTCTGGTTCACCGTTTCCGCCATCGACGGATCAGAGAGTGAGAAACGGATGTCATATTTGCCGGAAGAAAGTGACGAGAGATCAATTTCTGGAGTGGATGCGGTCAGCCGTCCGGTGAGAACAGCGGAAGAATCGCGCACGACGGCAAAATCTACCGGCATGTTGACAGTTGAGTCCTGATAATTGACCACTTTTGCCTTGATGACTGTTGTGGGTGCGCTTATGTCGATATTTTCAGGAACGGAGGTGCGGATTATGTAACGGTTACCCGTCGAGAAAACCGTTGAGGCTGTCTGTGATTCTCCGGCAGGTGAAAGGGCTGTGACGCTTGCGCTGAATATAGCATCAGGGATCGGAGAGATAGCCAGTAAGTCCTTAGGAATAGTAAATTCGATCTTTCCTGTTGAATCCGTCCGGCCTATGAGTGTCTGAAACTTAACTCCCGCACGGCGTTGCCACCACCATCGTGCTTTCGGAGAGGCTGAAAGATCAAGGGTGAGCTGTGCATCGCCGACAGGGAATCCGGCGTAAGTCTCTACATGGCCGCGCAGAGTGACATCGCCTTGGGCAGGATAATCCTTTTCAACCGGATCGAGTATGATTCGGAACGTCGGGAGCTTGTAATCCGACACCATGAAGCTCACAGGATCGGAATAAGAATCAATTGAAATGCAGAAGCGACCCGTAAGACAGTCTTTGGGTATGGAGAAAGTACCTGCGACTCGTCCGAATGCATCGGATTTGATTTTGAGTGTATCGATGGGCTGATAACTTGCGTCACGCAGCACGACGGTAATTTCTTCTGATATTACCGGGCGGTGTTCCTTGCCTTTGTATTCATAGACTACGGCCATCCAATCGACACTGTCGCCGGGATGATAGATCGGTAAAGATGAGTAGCCGGAGGCTGCTTTCTGCCATTTATCCTCGCGCGAGGACTGATTTGCTGAATATATCCATACCGGTGAAGCGAATTTGTCACTGTTTTTAGTCATAAAGAGATTTCCTTGAGCCTTCACGTCAAGACTTCCGTCCTTGCCGGTAACGCCGATTTGGGTCAATGCTCGGTTTGAACTGCGACGTGCATCATCAAGGCTGATGACTGCACCTGCGACAGGTGCGCCTGTGAGTGCGTCGAGAGCCCAAGCGGTACTTTTATCAAACATGGACGCTGCGAGACTGTAGCGGGTGACATTGATTTTGTCATACCATCTGCGTGAAGAAGGAGTTACCCCGTCAATCGTCGGGATAGCGATATAGTTACCTGCCTCCGGGAAGGAATAATCGAGTGTGATATCTGTCGTAAACGGAATCTCACTTCCGGCAGGAGCGGAGAAGGGGAGAACAGCGACCGGAGCCTTATTCGGGAGTCCGGTGCAGTTGTAGGAACGCTCGGTTATCGGAGAAGATGATACATTATATATGTAAATTTTTCCGCTCTTTACATTTGTCGATTTTATGTTCAGCTTGACCTCGGTTTTAGGGGCGACAACGTCAGGATAGCTTACTGTCACCACCTGCTCTTCGAGACTGCGGCGGATATTAAGAAGTTCGTTTTTGCGTGCGTAAGCCGGGAATGTGTTTATGTTATGATTGATTGATGAATATAGCCATCTGCGGTTCGTCTCGGTCACAGGTGTGGCTATGAGGACATCGCCGGAATATTCCGAACGGATATTTTCATCATAGAGTGACTGCAGAAGTGAATATTTCCGTTCAGGAAGTTGACGCATATCCTCGTCAGATGACGTATAGATGTGTGAACTTACAAAATCTACTCGTTCGATGTCGGTATTGATGTATGGTGCAGAACCTTTGGGATGGAATGCAAGTAGCGAGGCATAGATTTCAAGTATCTGTGCCACCGTAGGATCATATTTTGAGAAGGGGAGAGTCAGATAGATGTCACGGCGTATCAGCAGTCCCCAAGGAAGCACTGATTCGATACGTCCGCTGGATTTAAGAAGATTGAGTGACTGGCCAGCCACGAAGTCATAAAGAGTGGGGTAATATATCTCGGTCATGCGCCGGGTTATGGTTGATGATTTCCCTGATCCACGGCTACCGTCAAGATCGATGACAGAAGCGTATGTGCTGATCGGTGCATCCTTCAATTGCTGTCCGTAAGTGAGGGCACTGCTGACAAGCGCACTGATCCGCGAACGGAACTGCGCCCCGCTCCATTCGTTGATATCAGCCGGTAGGGGTGTCAGCGGCAGATCGCGTGAATCGAACTTCCAACGTGAACTGTTGTAGGTGGCTGAGTAAATGTCGGCCTGCAGGGTCAGGAGCATGGCTTTTAGCAAGGGATCGGCAGAAGCAGTGCAGATACTGTCTATGCGGTTCAGAACAGGCTGCGCGTTTTCATTGCTTATGCTTGTCTGCGCGAGATAGTAGTCGAGTAGCGCACGTAGGATAGCCGGCCCGTCAGCCGCAGCAAGAGCTTGTTTGAGTGACTTTCCCGCTTCAGCACTTACAGTTTGTGGATATGCGAAGTCGGGACGTTGAGGAGTGCTTGCGTTCATTTCAGTATTGGAGAGTAGGGATATGAACATAGACAGTAGGATAAGGATTCTACCGATACGCATGAGTGAAAACTATATTTAAGGTGTGAAATTATATGAATAATGTGACTGACCGTAAGTTTTAGGGCAGCCACATTAAATAGTTATCTTGACATACGGTGTCGAGATATGTCTTATTTCGTTTTCCGCTGTGTGCGGTGTTGTTTCATCAGCTGCCGTGTGAAGTCCCGTTCGGCATCTTTCAACTGGAAGAGCTGCTTAGGTGTAAGGATCTGTTTAAATTCCTTGAAATACTTCATTTCGATATCGTTTTCTCGACCTTTAAGTTCATAGAGTGCCTCGGCGGCTTTCTCATATTCGAGGTCGGTAACTTTACTGTCCTTCTTTGAAGTATTGCGGTAGAGCTTCTCAGTCTCGGCCTGTGTCTTCCGTATCTCTTCATCCATTGAGTTGTAGAGAGGGATGAACTTGGCCTTCTGCTCATCCGTCAGGGCAAGTTTTTTAGTAATGAAGTCGTTCTTGAACTGCTGCATTTCCTTCATCCATGCTTCACGCTCCCGTCCGGATGGACGCTGAGCCTGCGCACTGAAGGGAAGGAGGATAGCGGAAAGAACGAGGATGAGGGATAATGCGATTCTTTTCATTGATGATTCAGGTGTTTTTTACTGTATATGGTAATGGGGAGAGGTGGGAGAAAGGTCAGATTTCTGATAGCGGAAATTCGGGATTGTCAGGAATTTCAGTGGAATCGGTGGTCATGTCGATGAGCTGGTCGTCATAATCAGCCGGGTTGAAACCTGTCTGATACAGATCCTCCATCAGTTGATAGTCATCGACCTCTCCTTCATTCATGAAATATTCGTTTATGAAGTGATCGTTGCTCATGGCGGCTGACAGGACAGGATTATTGTCAATCGATAAACCGTAGGAGTCAGTGCGCATGAGATCAAACATCTTCATCATGCACCACACGCCCATGAACATGGCTGCAAGATAGATGTATGGGCGGATACGCTGCCAAACGGAGCGAGGCAACACTTTTGGCTGCGGCTTCTCCCATTCCATTTGCGGAAGCGATGCGGTCATTTTGGCTGCGAAATCCTCGAAATAGCCGTCAGGGACAGTCATTCCATCGTTTCGGTTGACCTTTGTGAGTATATCATCTTTCATTGGATCAGTTTTTGAAGCTTAAAATTTTGTCAGTCAGATTAGATAGTTGAGTCACCGCTCAGTGTACTTTTTGAGACTTGTTATGATTTAGACTCGTATATATGACGGAAGTTTAATCGCTGTCCTCGAAAAATTGTTCGATTTTTTTTACGGCGAGATGATAGGACGCTTTCAGTGCTCCGACCGAAGTACCCATGATTTCCGACATCTGTTCGTATTTCATGTCGTCATAGTAACGCATGTTGAACACAAGTCGCTGTTTTTCAGGGAGTGTAGCTATCGCCTCACGCAGTTTGAGAGCGAGAGCGTCACCGTCGATATTGGTGTCGGCATGGATCAGGGCAGCCACGTGTGACTCCTCGTCATCAAGCGAAAGTCCACGACGCTTCTTCTCCTTTTCAAGGAACGTGAGACTTTCATTTATCGCAATTTTATAAAGCCAAGTGGATAGGCGTGCGTCACCACGGAAATTCTCGATGTTCTGCCAAGCTTTCAGGAATGTGTTCTGGAGTACATCGTCGGCATCTTCGTGTGACTGCACCGTACGGCGTATCTGCCGGTAAAGAGGCTCGGAGTAAAGTCTGATTACTTCACCGAAAGCCTCACGGCAGGTCGAGGGGTCTCTCAACCGTGCAACAAGTCTTTCGTCATCAAGATTTGCCTCTTTGCTCATGTCGGTAACAGTGTAAAGCTATATGTATTGTTATTAACAGTGATAATGCTCGGATTATAGATACGGACGATCAGGAATATGTCAACGTAATCCGAGTCCGGGCTTTATGGTCTGTATTCATGTCTGCCATAAGACAGGCATCTGAATTCAGACATCACCTCTACAAAAGTATTAAATAATCCTTTAAAACAGGTAATAAAAACGCCTAATAGTTGTTAATACGATGAATCAGAATACATAACTGAAACCAAGATTCAGGTATATGGGATACATGTTGAAGGTCACTGTCTTGAATGACTTGTTAAAGATGTCATTCAGTCCCCATGTGAGATTTGCGTTGATGGAGAGACGGTTGAATACCCTCCAAGCTCCTCCGCACTGCACTCCCCACTGAAATTTACGCAGGTCATCGCCGAAGTCGTATGTGGCGCGTGCATCATCTTCAAATGAGACCTTATTACCGGTAGGATCACCTTCACGCAGATAGCCCTCATAGACATAGCCGTCAAAATCATTGCTGAAGGCGTATGCGATATACGGGCCGAAATTGACTTTCCAACGGTTGTTGATCCGATAGACTGCATTGATGGGCACGGCCAGCTGTTGTGAATGGTACTTGGTCTGCACGCGGCCTGTCCATTTACCCGAAAGCTTTTTGCCGTCCTGAATGATGGTCATACCGTAGTTCTTCACTGTGGCGTCTGTCTCCATTCCTTTGGTCTCGAAACGCAGCCCGGCACTGATGCCCCACTTGCTCTGCTTCGATTCGGGTCCGAACCATTTTGTGACCGTAGTACCGATCAGAAGGTTCAGATGCGGGCTGTAGGAATTGATCTTTCTGATTTCTGCCGGTAATGGGAGAGGCGAAGCCCCACCTATATTTATACCTGCATTGATTTCATATTCGAATCCGAGCAGCACGGATTTGTCGATGTCGCCGGGACGGTCTGTCTGCGCTGAGAGCGACAGGGTTGAGAGAGCGATGACCGCAGAGAGGATATATTTTTTGATATTCATGATTGTTCTGATGGTTTGAAGATGTGATATTGACTCTCGATTGTTACTGGAGGTGTGGCAGTGTCGTAATATCTGCCTACAGGCATGTGATCTCAAGTTCATCCACAAGCAGCGTGCTGCCGACTGCCCCGGCAAAGTAATCACCGTCGATGCTCGATGACATGACAACAGTAATGCTGTAGCGTCCGTTGGCGAATTTTTCAGGATCAATCGTTGCTCCCTGACGGAACACGAATGGCAGACGGAAATAGGTCCAGTCAGGTGTCGATTGACGCTGCTCTTCTGATAGACGTGCCACCGCTATTATGTTAGGGTTATCATCCGAGAGGACATTCGATCCGTCAAGCCATTCCATGTCTGCTGTTGATTCGAAGAACACTGCATATATGTTGCATTCATCAACCTTACCTTCGACTGTTTCCAGTTTACCGGCATCGTTGAGTTTCTGATATACTTCTCCCGGAGTGTAGCGGTAATAACCGCTGAAATATCGGGGAATATTTGTGAACGGCGTGCCGAATTGGGTTGCTTGAAGCGGACTTGCCACAGCTATGGTGACATTGAATTTCCCGATAAAAAGATTGCCTGCAGCCAATGGCTTTTTCACCATCGCACCCCACGGACCTGTCGAGCGGGTGATCATTTCAACACATTTTCCCTTATAGCCGTCCGATGTCTGGAAGGTCGGATAGGAGTCTGCGCCGGCTGTGCCGTTTGTCAGAGCGAATCCGGGATTTCCGCTTGCCCAGAACATGGTGTCTTTGCGGTTGGTGGTCTCGTTTATGCTGACGTCAAAGAATTCATCATAGCTGCCTCCCTGTGAGGTTTTGGCAAGTTTGACATCCTCGAATCCGTATTTGAGATTGATGGCATTGTTGCTCTGCACGGTGACGGTGTAGGTCTTGCTCCATTCGCCATCTTCCGAGGTGACGACGTAAGTCTGCGGATCGGTGAAATCACGCGCGGTTCCACTCGGCGGTACGATGGTCGCTCCCGGAGTGAGTTCGAATTCGGGAGCGAGGTCAGAGATATTGATATGATTTTTTACGATAAGTGTGACCTTGTCATTCTCGATTATAGGTGCACGGTTGAGGACATCGCCGGGAAGTGTGACGGCAATTATATCACATTCAGCGTTGAGGGGTTCTTTCTTGATACATGAAACAGTGGCAAGCATGACCGCAAGGGTCATTAACCAATTGATAGCTCTCATAAAAAATATGGTTTGTTGGAGTGAGAAGTAGTGGACGGTGCAAAATTACTAAAAAACATGCATCCGTAAGACTTTTCGATTGTTTTTTAGCTGCAAAATTGGAACATTCATCCATAAAACTATTAAAAATCTACGATTTTAAATCATGATATCTAAATAATACTTAACTTTGTGCCGGAAAAAGTCAACAGTCACTTCCTGACTGCATCTCACGTTTATAGGAAAACAGCGATAGATGTCAATATTGGGTGTGGATTATGTCTGATATTAAAAACGTCACCCCATTTCCACTCATGAGTGTCGAATCTGTGAATCCGGTTATTGCAACTTTCTATCAACTAATTATAATCATTGTTTTATGAAATCATTTTACACGACTTTAATTGGCTCAATGCTGATCAGTCCGTTGTGTTTCAGCGCGTTTGCGCAACAGCAGCTCCCCAATGCCGATTTTGAGGGCGAGTGGGTTGACTGCAAGCCTTGGACTTTCTATGCAAGTGACGAAGAGCACGTAGGAAAATTAAGCGAAGTAGTCGTAGGTGCTAATCCCAAGGGTTGGGTTATCTCAAATGTGGCTGGTATGGCCTCCTTTTACGAGGGTACACCCAATGGCCTTGGAGCTACTCAAGTGGGAGATTCTATCGAAGGATACAATTCAAAGTATGCTGTAAAGCTTGTCAATACTCCCAATCCGTTTATGGATGCACAGATTGTGCCTGCTTACCTGACCCTCGGCACAAGCTGGTCAACGGCAAATCCGGTAATGGATTTTTCAGATGGCTTCCAGATCATTATTAATAAGAGTGATGGCGGCGCGTTCGGTGGTATGAGCTGCACTGATCGTCCTACAGGTATTGAGTTCATGTATAAGCGTAGCCGTGGTGAGGACAAACCCGCAGAGAAATCGACCGTCGTTGCCTATCTCTGGAAGGGTCACTGGACTCAGAAGGATGTCCCCGCGATCGTTTATATGGCCGGAGATCCCATCTATGCCGATATGGTTGACCGTGACCGTTGCATTCTCGGAATGGACATGACCGGTTGTCAGGGTGGTGAGGTAACCAAGACTGACGATGCTGAGCTTATCGCCGTGATCAATGCTGAAATTACAGAGGATGCCGGAGAATGGACCAAGTTCTCGGCTCAGTTTGACTACAAGTCAGATGCTACTCCTGAAATGATCAATATCGTGATCGCAGCCGGTGACTACTTCGGTGGTGCTTCTGTTGTCGGTAAGGACAATACTCTTATCGTCGATGATGTGAAGCTTACTTATGGAAACACTTCTTCCAGCTATCCCGGTTATCTGAATGTAGAAATGAATGGCGTGAAGATTGCTGACAATCAGCCTTCTAACATCGAGATCACTCCTACCGGTGACAATAAGTGTACATTCCTTCTTCCCAACCTCACTCTTGTGATGGGCGATTCTCCTATGCCCCTCGGTGATATCAAGGTGGAGGATGTGACCATGACCGAGGAAAACGGTGTCACTACCTATGTCGGCGAAGTAAAGAATATGGCTCTCATGGGTGGCACGATCACTGCTGATGTCAACATCAACGGTACGATCACTGCTTCCAACGAAGTTAACATGAAGATTGATGTCTTATGGATGGGTACACCTATCAACGTCACCTTCACTTCTCAGAACTCAGCAATTACTTCAGTCGCTGTCGATGCTGATGCTCCTGCAGAATACTTCAACCTTCAGGGTCTGCGCGTGAACGGTGGTAATCTTACTCCCGGCATCTATATCAAGCGTCAGGGCAATCATACCGTCAAGGTAGTTGTGAAATAAGTTTTATCCGATAATCCGGTTCCGGGTTTCCAGAAGTAAGGTCACCCGGCACCGGTTGTTGCAGTCTGAAATAAATTACGGGGAACAGTGTGAGTTTCGGTCACGCTGTTCCCCGTAATTCATTCCTTATTATCGGAGTTTGTTATGGAAAGTGTTCAATTGAGAATTTCCATTACTGCTGTGCGTATGACAGGATGGTCGGACTTTCGACATCGACTCCATAATCCTGTGCGCGTTGCAAAATTGCACGTGCGAGTTTTGGCTTGAGATCTTCCGGACAATAGCGGAAGTATGCTTCGGCAGCGCGGACGTGTGCCGCGTCAGGCATAGGATACTCT
Organism: Duncaniella sp.; assembly: GCF_029056165.1. Lineage (NCBI taxonomy): Bacteria > Pseudomonadati > Bacteroidota > Bacteroidia > Bacteroidales > Muribaculaceae > Duncaniella > Duncaniella sp. The sequence continues at coordinate 207,545 of NZ_JAIDBW010000012.1, forward strand.
CTGCGTTCAGGCAGACCATAGACGCTGTCCGGGAGTTCCTTGCGTTCTTCAGAAGTAAGAATATCACTCATGATATATGTGTGTTTTTAATAGTAATGTTCCTATAGATAGGATAGGTGTTGAGATGTCCTTTCAATATTTTCCGGAAAAGCTGTCTCAATTCCTGTTTGTTATCAGAAATTGAAGCGTGCGCCCACCTGAAGCAGACCCTGAGCACCGAATCCGAGTTCGCCGAAGATGCTTGTCACGCGTGAGAGGCCGACTTCAGCTCCGAGCGGAGAAGCCTGAAAGGCGAAATAAGCCTTGTTCTTTGACCAGTCGTCGCCGGCCATGTGTGAGATATCCACACCGACACCGAGGTGTGCGTAGAGTGTCACGATGCTGTTGCGGTAATAGTCATAACGGCCATTGAGCATGATGACGTGGTAATAGGCGTTCGCGTCATCCGAATGTTTGTAGCTTGCGCTTGAGAAGGTGTAACTTGCGCCTAAGTACATGCTGGGTGCTACCTTGAAATTCACACCTGCGGTGAGTGCGCCCCAAGCGTTGTTCATTGATCCCCCGTCGTGCATATCCGTAGCGTCCATTTGGGTGTAGCCACCGTAACCGATCTGGAATTGTGCTTTCTGAGCATTTGCGCCAAGGGCTATCCCAAGGACAGCACACATGATAAGAAGAATTTTTTTCATCACTGATGGATTTTAAGTGAGTAATAGTTGAATGTAAAAAGGTTGTAGCCTCGCAGACGGAGGAATAAAAAAAATAGTGTGACCGAGCCGGTCACACTATTTTAACAATAAGATTATTGGAAAAGTTTAACGTTAAGTTTCGGATTGTCGTTAGTACCACTTGACACCGTTTGAGTAGGACGAGCGTTTGTCATACTTCAGATCGGACAGAAGCGATGACTTTACCGATATGTGGAAGTTGTAACTCTTGTAGGGACCTACCGGGACGAAACTTGCGTTCATGGTGAAGCAGTGCATGTCGCGCGATATATTGCAGTTCATGTACGCAAGCTTTTTGGTGTCGAAATTATAGCTTGCGGAGAAACCTAAGTTCCAGTTGCTCGTCGGACGGATATTGCCGGAGAAGGAGAGGTTCTGCGTGATCTTGCCTTTGTATTCGAGCTTCTTGTAATCAAACTCGCCGTATCCGTAATTGACGGAGTAGTTGAATGTCAGATTCCAAGGAATGGACCATACCATGTAGCCGTCATCGTCGAACTGCATTGATGAATCTTTCTTCTTCTTTCGTTGACTTGGAGCCTGATAGTCGGATGTGGCATCGGCGAAATCCTGATCCATCGAATTGCGGTCGTTGGACTTGTTTTTGTCATCCTTCTTGTCATCTTTATCCTTATCCTTGCCGAAGAGTTTCTTGAATGTGTCGTTATTGAACGTGTAGCTGAACGAAGTACCCGTGCTTGAAAGTTTACCCCAGCCTTTGCCTTCGGAAATGCGCAGCTTGTTGACACGCACAGGATTGCCGGAGGAGTTGAGGGCGTAGGTATAGACATCCCATGTTGCCGAAAGGTTGAGGTTGAAATTCTTGACCAGACGGAGCATGATGGACGTGTTGAGGTTCGAGAACCTCATTGAGTCAGCTGCGAAGTTATAACTTTGCGAGAGGGAGAGATTCTCGATGAGCGAGATTTTCTTTTCACCGATCGAATCATTGTCTGACCGCACTTTCATCTCAAGATTATTGGCGAGAGAGACACTGAGTGCTCCTGTCTTGCCCTGTCCCGGAACACCGAAGAGTGAGTTGGGATAATAAGAATAGGTACGGGTCATCATCTCACCCTGTGCGTTGGGATACTGGTAGCTGCCATAGTAACCGAAGAAAGGTGAGGCGAAGTCAGGCGCGCCGGAGAATGAGATTGTAGGCGTGAGCACGTGGCGGATCATCTTCACCTTATTGCCGAGGAAGGGGAGGGGCTGGAAGAAACCGTAGATCTTGGTGTCAAGCGCGACTGACGCGTTGAAGTCCCATACGTTATAGAAGTTGTAAGTCGTATCGAGCACTTCGGCTGATGCATTTGGATCCCACTGACGGCGTACTTTCGTGGTGTACATGCGGTCGGTGAGGCTGACTGATGGCGTGAGATTGAAGTACTTGAACAGATTGAACGTTGCACTGATTGGAATGCTGTGACGCATACCGTTGCGCCAGTCCTTGATAAGACTTTTCTGGAAGAACTCGTCCTGCTTGGCGGTCAGGGAGTTGTTGAACTGACCGGAGTAGGAGAGTTTGATTTTTTCATACCATTTCTCTTCGCCGACTGCTCTTTTGCGCTTGAATGGATAGACCTGCGACATGGTGAGCGTGAAGTTCGGGAAGGAGACCGCCAGTGTGGAGTCCTGAGAGCGTTGAGACACGTTGGCGGTCGTCGAGAGTGACCATTTCGAGTTGGGGAAACGGTAGGTCATGTTGACGGTGCTACTCTTGGTGTTCTGGGTGAAGTCCGTAGCGTTGTAGTATGAATTAATGTTGTTTCGTGTATAGCCGCTCGTGGTAAAATTCACGCTTGCCGAAAGGCTCATGTTGGGATTGGCCTTTGAGTCCTGACTGTGACTCCAGATGACTTGGAAGTTTGTGGCTTTCGAGTAGTCGGGCATACCCTTGTCGCCGGTTACGGTTTTCAGGTATGAAATGTTAAAATTACCGGAGTATTTGTAGCGTCTCACATAGCGCGATTCCGCACGCAGACCCCACGACCCAAGTGTGTATAATTCACCTGTGAGCGCGAGATCTATATTCGGGCTTATGGCGAAGTAGTAGCCGCCGTTGCTCAGATAGTAACCTCGGTTATAGTCGTCACCGAAGCTTGGGAAAATGATACCTGACGAGTATTTCTCCGAGAAGGGGAAATAGCCGAAGGGTACGGCGAGAGGCAACGGGAGACCGGCAAGCACGAGATAAGCCGGTCCGGTGACCACGTCTTTGCCGGGACGGACCTTTGATTTTGTGAGCTGGAAGTAGAAGTGGGGATCATCATGATCATCACAGGTTGAATAGCGGGCGTTCTGCACGTAGAATTCATCTTCTCCAACCTTCTTGCTCTGACCGCCGGTAAGATAGCCTTCGCCCTGCTGTGTACGGAGGTTTGTGATGAAGGCTTTCTCGGTCTTGAAGTTATACTCCATTGACTCCGCCTCGTAGCTTGTGCCGTTGTCCTCGAAAATCGGTTCGCCGAATGCGTCGCCGATTGAATCCACACCACCGTAAGCATGGACGGTGGAATTGTCAAGATTCATGGCTATGTTCTGCGCATCGAGTTTGAGCTTGCCATATTCGATCTTGGAGTTGCCATACATGTAGGCATTGTTTTGACCGATAAGCACCATTGAATCCTGCGATGAAAAATCGACAGGGTTGTCAAGATCAACCTTCGTACGCACGATCTTTGACTGCTTTTCACGCGCGGCGAGGCGTGTGCGGCTCAGGCGCCTGCGATTCATCGTGTCGGGTATGTAGCTATGGCGGGTGATGGGCGAGGAGATTGAGTCTTCATCCATTGCGGATGAGTCCGCCAATATTTCCGTGAGCCTGCCGATACCTGTCGCGGCAACTGAATCGGCTGAATAAGTTTCTGCGTCCGGAACTGGCATGATGAATGAATCAGATGTGGCTATAGGCCGGGGCAGGGGACGTGAGAGGATGTCGGGCGTGTCGGCAGACAACCTTTCCGACAACACACGATTCGTCGCCGAATCGATGCCTGTCTGGATCTGACCGGTGGTGACCGCAAGCGATTCCGGATCGACCGGACGCGTGAATGCACCCATCGAGAGGGCACACAGCAGCACTGTGACTATTATGTAAATGTGAGAATATCTCAAATTTGCACTATTATAGTGATTGGATGAGGTTTGGGAAAATCTGTGCAAAGATACATCATTCTTCTAAAATAGACAACCTGACTGAGTGGTTTGTGATACTTAATTAATGTGAATGTGGAGACCTGATTTTAACATTGTGGTGGGGTGGGGAGGATGTCGCGGACGCATCTATGGCATTGCTGTCGGCCTTGAGAAAGGAGTGTGTCGGACAGGAATAAAATAATTTGGCGTTTGGCGACGTTAAATAAATGGTCTGACAATTGTTAAAAATCAGCCGGATATTCTTCATATTATGCTTAAAGAGCTTTTGATTGCAGGTTGCGGTGGCTTTGTCGGTACTGTCGGCCGTTATCTACTGTGTAAATGGACATCTTCCATCTGGCATGGATCTTTCCCTATTGGCACTTTCCTTGTCAATATAATAGGCTGTTTCATTATCGGTCTGTTTTTCGGACTGATAGAACATTCCAAAGTGTTGACTCCGAGTCAGAACGTACTTCTCATTACCGGTCTCTGCGGAGGTTTCACCACCTACTCTTCTTTTGCAAACGATATGTGGATGCTCGGATCGAAAGGTGATTGGACCACGTTTACTCTTTATCTGACGCTTAGTGTTGTGATCGGTATTCTCTGTGTATGTGCCGGACGAGCCGTATTTGTCGCTGAAAGGTAACATATTGTAAAGTTCCGGTCGGATGTTTAAGATTTTTTATCGGATTGTTGCCGATTTTTGTGTAACTTTGCAGTGTCAAAACTATCACTTTGACAAAAACGATCTAAAATTCTTAAAACAATATAATAGTAAAGATGTCACGACAAACTTTCGATGCTCTTGATTTTAAGATCCTTGAAATGCTCTCCAATAATGCGCGCAAACCTTTTCTGGAAATTGCACGTGAGACCAATGTGTCCGGAGCTGCCATTCATCAGCGTATTCAGAAACTTACTGCTTCCGGAGTGATCCGTGGGTTCGAGACCATTATTAATCCCCCTTCGGTAGGTTACGAGACCTGTGCCTACATAGGTTTTATCCTCAACGACCCGACAAAGTTCGATGAGGTCGTAGAGCGTCTGAAGGCTATTCCGGAAGTGGTTGATTGCCACTTCACAACCGGCCACTATGACATCTTCGCAAAGATTTTTGCCCATAACAACGCTCATCTTCTGGAAGTGATCCATAAGAAACTGCGCCTTGGATTTGGACGTACGGAGACCCTCATTTCATTCAAAGAAGTGTTCAAGCGTCCCATACCCATCCAGCCGGGCAATGACGAATGACACCCGTGTGACCCGATACACTAATCCAGATATCTAACTCAACGCAGATTGATCGACAAGACAACATTCGGCACACGGACAGCCCTCTTCCATACATTCGGCTGTAAACTCAACTTTGCTGAGACATCTACCGTCGCGCGTATCTTTGCATCGCGCGGCATTCAGCGTGTCCACGAAGGTGATACGCCTGACTATGTGGTTATCAATAGTTGTAGCGTTACGGAGATTGCCGACAAGAAATGTCGTCAGGCCATACGTTCCTTCGCGCGCCGCTTCCCCGAAGCACGAATAATCGTCACCGGTTGCTATGCGCAGCTGAAACCCGATGAAGTCCGTTCGCTTCCGGGTGTGGCCGTCGTGGCGGGTACTGACCGTAAGCTTGAGCTTGCTGATTATCTTGACAAGGTTCTTGCCGGCGATGAAGCGGAGGGGACAACCTTCATAACACCTTTGAAGGAGATACGGAAATTCTCACCTTCCTGCTCGCGTGGAGACCGCACGCGCTATTTCCTCAAAGTGCAGGACGGATGTGATTATTATTGTTCATACTGCACCATCCCTATGGCGCGCGGGCGCAGCCGTTCGGGTTCGATTGACGCGATCGTCGCTCAGGCTCGTGAAGTGGCGGCCGAGGGTGGAAAAGAGATAGTGATTACCGGTGTCAACATCGGTGATTTCGGAAAGGGGACTGATGAGACTTTCATGGATCTATGCCGTCGTCTCGATGAGGTCGAGGGTATAGAGCGTTACCGCATTTCATCCATCGAGCCGAACCTGCTCACCGATGAACTGATTGACTTCGTTGCTACCTCGCGCAGATTCATGCCGCATTTCCATATCCCCCTTCAGAATGGCAGCGATGAGGTGCTCCGTCTGATGCGACGCCGTTATGACACGGCTCTTTTCCGCAGGAAGATCGAACACATACGCCGTGTGATGCCCGATGCTTTCATCGGCGTCGATCTGATCGTAGGTGCGAGGGGTGAGACTGAGGAACGCTTTGAGGAATCGCGTGCCTTTGTTGAATCATTGCCCATATCGCGGCTTCATGTATTTACTTATAGTGAACGTCCCGGCACCCGTGCGCTTGAGATCGAGCATGAGGTGACGCAGGAGGAGAAGCACCGCCGGACGCGCATCATGCTTGCCATTTCGGAAAAGAAACTCAAGGAGTTTACCGAACGTTTTGTCGGCACGGTCCGCCCGATGCTCGTCGAGCATCCGCGTCATGACGGTTCTATGGCCGGATTTACCGATAATTATCTTCGTGTCAACATAGCTCCGCGTCCGGAATTGTCCAATAAGATCTGTCCCGTGAGGATAGTCTCCGTGCATCCTGAAGGCGAAGAATCGGAGGGGGAAATAGTGGAATGAGTGCGCCTGCGACATCGCCGCGAGTAGCGGTAATCATTCTTAACTGGAACGGTGCGAAACTGCTCCGGGAATATCTGCCATCGGTCGTGGAGCATACTCCGAGGGAAATTGCAGATGTGATTGTTGCGGATAACGGTTCAACCGACGATTCGCTTGAAGTCCTCCGCAACGAATTTCCGACTGTACGCCGAATTGAATTTGATGAGAATCACGGTTTTGCTGAAGGTTACAATCTTGCCATAAGGGCAATAGCTGATGACTATCGTTACACTGTCCTACTGAACTCGGATGTCGCGGTTGACAGTGACTGGCTCACTCCGCTCTATGATTTCATGGAGTCACATCCACAAGTAGGGGCAGTGCAGCCCAAGCTTTTATCGCTGATGAAACCTGCGGAGTTTGAATATGCAGGAGCAATGGGCGGTTTCCTTGACCGTAACGGTTACCCCTATTGTCGCGGTCGTGTTTTCGATACTCTTGAGGTCGATCATGGCCAGTATGACACCCCGATGGAAGTGCAGTGGGCATCCGGAGCGGCTCTTATGGTTGATACACGGCTCTATCTCGCCTGTGGTGGGCTGGACAAGGACTTTTTCGCCCACATGGAGGAGATTGATCTCTGCTGGCGCATGCGTCTTGCCGGACGGGAAGTGTGGGCTATACCTGACGGACATGTCTATCATTTAGGTGGCGGAAGCCTCCCGGCTTCTAATCCGCGTAAGACATATCTGAACTTCCGCAACAATCTCCTGATGCTTCACAAAAATCTTCCTGCGAAGATCAGGGGGCGCAAGCTTTTCAGCCGTCGTCTGCTCGACACGCTTGCATGGGCCAAGTTTATGGCTACGTTCGATTTTAAAAATGCGTCGGCGATCGTAAAGGCGCATCGTGATTTTGCAAAGATGCGGAAAAAATATGACCGGTGGGATGCACCGGCCGATCTGATCAAAGATAATCCGAATATCTTGGTCGAGTATTACCTTAAAGGTCACAAACGCTTCGCTGAGATTAACTGCAAAAAATGATTAATCGCGTCAAATTAAATTAACCGCGATACTTGCAGCCTCTCACTCTTCCCTGCTCATTAAATTTTCGATATTTCCGATCTCATCCACCGCTGTCTGATCAGGACGGATGGGAACAATGGTTCCGTACTGACGTTTAAGCCAGTATTCATCGGTCGCGGGATCGTCCGGCTGTTCGTTGTGAAGCTTTCCTGTCAACCAGTAGAACGGAGTGCCGTGTGGAGTAGCGTATGTGGCATATTCTTCAGTCCATCGGCTCTTGGCTGCGCGTACCACCTTCATGCCGAGTGGGGTACATTCTTTAGGGAAATTTACATTGAGGCATATTCCTTCCGGCAGACCTTCGCGGATCACTTTGGCTGTGATCTCTCTGACGAAAGGTGTGAGCGGATCGAAATCGGCATTCGGTGAATGACTTAGAAGTGAGTAGCCGATGGAGGGGATACCGAGAATGCAGCCTTCCATTGTCGCTCCCATTGTGCCGGAATAGATATTGTTGATTGCGGCGTTCGATCCATGGTTTATTCCTGAAAGAATAAGATCTGGACGTCGGTCGAGTACGGCATACATTGCAAGCTTCACGCAATCGACGGGAGTACCGCTCACTGTAAAGACTTGTGCTCCGTCGATTGTCGGATGCTCTTCTATATATAAAGGTGTGTTTACGGTTATGGCGGAGGATTTTCCGGACTGAGGAGTGGCCGGTGCGACAACGACGACATCGCCGAGGGTGACAGCGATACGCGTAAGATGTTCGAGGCCGCGTGCACCAAGGCCGTCGTCGTTAGTGATCAGTATCAGGGGCCGTTTTTGTTCCATAATTGACCTGTAATGGGGTTTCGATAAGACAATGATGTGTATTTTCCTACAAAATTACGACAAATCACCAACTAATAGGATGGACGATTGTTAAATTTTTAGTATATTTGACAAAAAATAGGGCGTCGGCTATCCTCTTGCCGGCACATTTGTCAGTAAAATAGATAAACATCAATTCTAAAATTCAATAATTATGCAGATTCAACGTATTCAGACCGTTTACATCTTCCTCGCTATGGTAGCGATGGCGATTTTCCTTATTGTGCCTTATGGTGAAGTGCTTTCAGTCGGTGCAGAGCCGGTTGTAGGTGAAAAACTCTACACCATGTATGAATACGGGCTACTTATCCCGGCGGCGGCAGCGGTTGTGCTTCTTATTGCTGATATTTTCTTCTATCGCAATATGCCTCTGCAGCGTTCTGTCCTCGTCATTTCGCTTCTTCTCACATTGTGTTGCATCGCTGTGGTGTGCTTCACTCTCTTTAAACAAGCCGATGCCGAAGGCGTTGAAGCAGCTTTCTCTGTGTGGGATATATTGCTTCCTATAGCCGTTGTCTTTGAAATTCTCGGACTCAGTGCCATAAAGCGAGACATAAAACTGCTTAACTCCTACAACCGTCTGCGCTGATTCCTCGAAATGGAATGCTAATAGATTTTGCATTTGTTCCCGTCAAGGGAACAGATGTACCCAAGTTGGAAACATTATAGAATTTTTTGCGTCTCTACCTTTGGCAGAGGCGTTTTTTATGCTAATTTTGTGAGGAAATTTTATCTCAAACCTCATATAAGAGCAGTTTGCTAACTGTTTTTTACCGTCGGCACTTTTGCATATCTTACTGACCGTATTTGCTGTACTGATGGATTAACTTTTGCAACCGGAGTCCGGACGGCCTTAACTCTATTATGCTTGATGAAAAAAATAATCATCATTTTTATTATATTATCATTTTCTCCTGCGCTGTTCGGCGCGGGTAAAATGCCTGATACCGTCAGCGGTATCCTCGATCTGCTTGATAAGGAACTTGCAAAGAGGGATAGTTATGTCAACATCCGTAACCACAGGATAGATTCCCTCAAGAACTGCATAGCTTCTGATTCACTTATCTCCGAGGAAGCTTTCTTCACTCTTGGTGAGATGACTGGAAAGCTTAATGCCGATTCTGCCGTGATGGTGTTTTCCGATGGTTTCTACAGGGCTATTAATAATAATGACCCCAAAGCGGCACAGCGTTTTCTCATCGGTCGCGTTCCGGCACTTTGCAGGCTCAACTCCACTCCGGAGGCAATGAGGGATCTCGCGCTCATTGAGTCGCTCGGTGATTTTCCTGAAAATAATAATATGTATTACGAGGTGGCCCGTGATCTGTACTATACAATGGCGGAGATCTTTGAGGGGACCGCAATGCACGATAATTATATTAAACCGGGACTTGAATTTGCAAAGAAATACGGGGCTATACTTGATCCGGACTCTTACGAAGCAAAACTCAATGCGGCAATGATTTTCTATGCTCAGGGCAATGATCCGATGTTTATTGCATCGCTTCTTGAAATTGTGAGGGATATGCCTGCGGATACACCGGTTTACTCAATGGCTCTTACGGCTCTTGGCGGCCGATTCGCGCTGCTTGACCGTCCGGAGGAGGCTATCCCATATCTTGCCAAGGCCGCTATAAGTGAGGTTCGTGACGGAGACCGTCAGGGAACAGCACTCATCCGTCTCGGTACGGCTCTTTATGAACTGAAAGATTTTGCACGGGCACATAAATATCTGTCGATCGCACTTGAGCAGGCTATAAAGGGCGATGCCAAGACCAATAGTATAATGGTATCTACTGCATTGATGCCTGTGTCCAATGAACTTCGTTCGCAAGAACGTTCGCGCAATTTTATGCTCATAGGGCTTATAGTCAGCCTCGGTGGTGGACTGCTCTTGCTCCTTCGCCTCTACGGAGGGAAGAAGAGGCGCATGCGTGAGCTCGAAAATATAAAGCAGCAGCTTGCTCAGGCTAATCTTGCGAAGGAGGCGTATATTGCCGACTTCATGAATCTTTCGTCAAGCTTTATGGAGAGTCTGGAGGATTTCAATCGGGTGTGTAAGCGTAAGATCACTGCCGGACAGACTGATGATCTGCTGGAGCTGATAAAAAATAGAAAATTTATTGAGGAGCAACGAAATAAGTTTGATGATATATTCGATGATTCATTCCTTGCCATCTATCCGACTTTTGTAGAGGATGTGAACAAGCTTCTGCTTCCTGACAAGCGTATAGTATCGAGCGGAAAGAATGTTCTTCCAACCGAATTGCGGGTTCTTGCGTTCACGCGTCTCGGTGTCGAGGACACGGCTATGATAGCCCGTTTCCTTGGTGTGACTCTAAACACTATCTATACTTATCGTAACAAGTTGCGCAATAAAGCCATCTCGCGTGAGACTTTTGATTCGGATGTGATGAAGATCGGAGTTATAGCCTGATTGTGGTCAGCTTGTGTGTGGTTTTTAGCCTCATATTCATGGATTCAACCGGTATAGATGTCCTTGATAACCTATAAAACAACTTGTATTCATTGCGAGTAGTGATTGGTATAAATCCTTGAATTTTAGTGATATATATTAGGATGTGTCTTTATATGACTTATATTTTCAGTCGATGGTATTGCATTCGGATTGAAAACGTTCTATCTTTGCGTTATGATAATTAAAGCAGAGTATAAGAATTGAATAAGCACATAATTCAGATAGGTAAGATTTAGATGTAATAGGTATTAAAGATTTGTTTTTTTGTTAGAATTAGAAGAACTATTTAACTACGTTAGATTCTGTTGAGAGCAGTCCTCGTGAGGAAGACTGCTCTTTTTTTCGCACTGACTTTTACCCATGCTTTTTCCATCGGATGTGCAATGTATCCCGATCTCTGCACGTTAGGTGTGATATGGTTGATCCGGGAGGGCTTCGGTAGTGTTGATATTTCAGATTTAGGGTATTATTTGTTTCACAGGACGTTTAAATATCGGCGTTACAATGTTATATTACAGTTTAGATACGCAAAGATTGACGATGTGCGTAATGCCTTGGTTGATAGTTATTAATATTTATTTTGATTGATATAGTATTTATAATATACGATAAAGTGCATACGCTCGCTTCTGATATGTGCTAAATTTGCGATGTGTAAAATTTTAATCAGTTTTTGGATTGTAATAATCACGATTTTAAAGTGAAGATTATTCGTTAACTTTAGCTAAGTATTTAGAACAATTAAACAAGGGCTACTTCGTGAGAAGCAGCCCTTGCGATGTTTTTAGGTACTTGTGTTCCGACAATCGCACTAATGCGCGGATTTGTCCACGTCGGTTGCCGCCGGAGCAGCGGCCTTACTTATGGTGACCAGATAGACTCCGGAGAAAATAAGCGCGACAGCTATCACCTTCACGGGAGTGAATCTGTCCAGACCAAGATAGACACCAATCAGTGAAGCCACGATAGGCTGAACGTAGTTATACATACCGACGAGCGTGGGGCGGAGGTTTTTCTGACCGATCATTGTAAGGATGTATGCAAGGAAAGTGGCGATTACCACTACATAGCCCACGCCGGCGATTTCAGTGTGTGAGATAGAACCCCAGTCGGTATGGATCCACTCTCCGATAGATAGTGGGAAGGCTACGATAGCGGCGAAGGTGAACATCCATTTCATGAGTGTGAAGACCGAATACTTCTTTATGAAATTTTTGTAGAATGTCAGATAGAGCGCGTAGCTGAGCTGTGCGGTCAGCACGAGCAGATCGCCGAGCATTGGATTGTCACCTTTAAGTGCGGATTTGCTCCCTCCGAATACGAGCAACAGCGCGCCTGACGCTCCGAGGGCGATACCTCCGGCTTTCTTCCAAGTGATAGGTTCTTTAAGGATGACTGCTGCGAGAAACATTACCCACAGCGGCATGGTCGTCGTGATTATGGATGCCTCACCGGGTGAAGTTAGACCTATGCCTGAAATGTAGCTGCCCTGATTGAAAACAATGCCGAGCATTCCTGCGCCTGCCAGTCTCAGGAGGTCGCGGGCCGGGACATGTTCATAGCGGGTAAAGATCGAGGCGATCCAGAAGAGGATGGCTGCGCCTATGATGCGGAAGTTGGTGAGGAGGATAGGGGAGATAATACCTGCCGTAAGCACTATTTTTGCTATTGGTGCCATCATTCCCCATGTCATGTTGGCTCCCAGCATGGCGAGATGGCCTTTCAGCTTGAAATCTTTCATCGTGAATGTGTGATTTATCCCTTGAATTGAATTAATTTTGCAGAGTGTCTGAAAAATCCGGCGCAAAAGTATAACAAAACCTACAGATGGCAAAATCATGCTGTAAAAAATCTACCTTGGATAATTTTATGTGCGAACGTGAGAAATTGATGCCTGACTGGCTTAACGTGATTGCTGACGAACCGGATTACTCCGTGATGTTTACCTCCCGTGGTACAGTCGGAGCTGATGCCGGGCATTATGATGGTTTCAACGTGTGTCATTATACCGGCGATGCCCCCGCCCATATAGAGTCCTGCCGGATGGATCTTTCGGAGGCCACCGGAATTGAAAAGGATTGTTGGGTCATACCGCGCCAGACCCATTCGACCGTTGTGAGAGTGATCGACGGCACTCCGGCTGATTCGGATTTCGAAGGTGTCGATGGTGTGGTGACATCCTTGAGAGGTCTTGCGGTCGGAGTCTCTACAGCCGACTGCATTCCCTTGATCATGGTTGATCCTGTGGCCGGAGTTGTCGCTGCGATTCATGCTGGATGGCGTGGAGCGATCGGCGGTATTGTGGAAGCCGGAGTGGATGCGATGGAACGAGTCGGAGCTGATGCCAGCCGTATCCGGACCTATTTCGGCCCTGCGATCTGTGTGGATTGTTTCGAGGTAGGGGAGGAGGTGGCTGTCCGTTTTCCGGAGGAGTGCATAGTGCGTTTTTCTGACGGCCGTCGTCCGCATGTCGATCTCCCGGCGTATGTCAGGCGTGAATTGTTGCGTTGCGGACTTTCACCTGAGAATGTTGGACATTTTGACAATCATTTATGCACTCGTTGTCATCCTCTCCGCTATTTCTCAGCAAGATATTCGGGTGTCAATTCCGGAAGAAATTTCACCTTTGCAGTGCTGAAATGATATTGCCTGCGCTTCTGCCGAAAAAAGTGCTTATTTAGAATTGGTATAAATAATGTTTGGTAGCTGCATCTGTGGAGAGAAGTGTTTATATGACTTGTTTTCAAGACAATTAAGAGCCTTAATAAGTCAGAATACAGCTTAATGGAAAACTTATGAAACGGATTGATTGCGACATAAAATCAGTCAGATAGTGCAGTTAAGTTAAAGTAAAACTTTAAGTGTTGTAGGTTTGCATTTGTAAATAGTTGAAAGTCAGTAATGTGTAGCAGATTTATAACTACCAAATAAAAAAGAACTTGATTTTGAAAAATATTTTTTGGAAATTTGCATAACCGAAACACAATGTCAATACGACTTTTTAAGGCGGATTTTCAAGAACCCTTTTCGTGCAAATAGGTACACGGCCCGTCTGATCAATTGCTTAATTGAAGATTAGCTACCCACTGACCGATGCAGAACGAATATTCCCAAAAATGGGATAAATGTCTGGAGATAATCCGTGACATTCTTCCTCCCGAACAATTCAAATCGTGGTTCAGCCCGCTGACTTTCCGGCGGGTCGAGAACGACGTGCTGAGCATATATTGTCCTACTGAGTATTTTGCCGAACAGCTTGAAGAGCGTTACATCGGTGTGCTTGGTAAGACCCTTAAGCGCGTGTTCGGTTCTAACATACGCCTTATATATGAGTTCCCGATCGTGGCCAACGATCCCGGTACGCAGGTTGCTGTAGGTAGCGCGCATCCGAGTACTGCCGTCAGACCTATGCCGGGTGCGACATCCAATCCGTTCAAGGAGCAGGTGGTCGAGGACATTGATTCGCAGCTCAATCCCGCCTACACTTTCGAGAACTACTGCATAAGCCATAGTAATAAGGTGGCGCAGTCGATCGGTGAGGCGATCGCAAATGATCCGAAACTCAAGACGTTCAACCCTCTCTTTGTCTTCGGCCCCTGCGGCGTCGGTAAGACACATCTTATTCAGGCTATAGGTATCCGTATCAAGGAGCGCAATCCGCGTGCGAGGGTGCTCTATCTCACAGCGCGTCTTTTCGAGAGTCAATACACCGCAGCCGTGCAGCGTGGCAAACTCAATGAATTTTTTAATTTCTACCAGAGTATCGACACGCTGATAATTGACGATATTCAGGATTTCATCGGTAAGGATAAGACGCAGAAGACATTCTATCATATCTTCAACCACCTCAAGCAGAACAATCGTCAGCTCATCCTGTCGAGTGACTGCTCTCCTTCCCAGATGGAGGGTATGCAGGATCGTCTGCTTTCGCGTTTCAAGTCAGGCATGACTGCTCAGCTTGAGCGTCCTGACATTGAGCTCCGCCGCGATGTGCTGTCGCAGAAGTCGCTGCGCGACGGTGTCCGCCTCCCGGCCGATGTTATGGATTTCATTGCCTCTAATGTCACTCAGAGCATCCGTGAGATAGAAGGTGTCGTTGTGTCACTTATGGCTCATGCTACCTGTCTTGACGAAGATATAACTGTCGATCTTGCACGCCGCGTTCTTTCAAATTCTGTTAAGCTTAGCAAGCGCACTGTTAATTTCGAGGCTATTGCACAGACTGTGAGTCAGTTCTATAATATTGAGGTCGATCAGATCTTCACCAAGTCGCGTAAGCGTGAGGTGTCCGATGCCCGTCAGATGGTGATGTATCTGGCGAAAAAGCATACCAAGATGCCGCTTAAAGCGATCGGTACGCGTCTTGGCCGCACTCATGCCACCGTGCTCTACGCTTGCCGTCTGATTGACGAGCGTCTGCCGCTTGAAAAGAAATTGTATGACGACATTTCTAAACTCGAAACAGAGTTATTGGCAGTATGATCCTAATGGATTGTCAGGTCGATACACATAATTTGGGAATAAACTTACCGCCGATGATGTCCTGTCCGGGCTTCATCGGCGGTAAGGTTTATATTGGCTGTAAGTTTGAGTTGTCCTCGCTGTTGGATAGTTTGGCTTAGAGCTGGTCGTAGTGGGGGATCTCTCGTAGAAAGGTGTATTTATCACATTCCGGCTCAAGCCGGCAGCAATAATGATGCAGGCCGTTGCTCACAACGAGGTATCTGACATTGAGCACAAGGCTGTAGCGTGCTATCTGGTCAAACACCTCCTGTGTGATCGTTACCGAAGGAGCTTTGTATTCGACGATCATGAGTGGTTTGCCTGCACGGTCGTGGACCACACTGTCACAGCGTTTTGAAGTCCCGTTGAGTTTTATGGCGATTTCATTACCCATCAATGACGCCGGATAGCCGAGATGCGTGCGCAGGAATGATGTGAAATGCTGTCTTACCCACTCCTCCGGAGTGAGTAGAAGCCATTTGCGTCGCAGGGGATCATACACTTCATCGCCACGCGCCGAACGTCGCAGTCTCACGTCGCCCGGCGGAAGATTCAACGGGCAGATTGCGTGTCTGCTGTCCTTGTCTGTCTCTGTAGGTGCCATAGTAGTGCTAATTTAAGGCAAAGTTAGCAAATTCCGATATAATTGCGTAAATTTACACACTCAAACCCCTTCCGTTACTTATTCCATTTACCGGATCATCAACAGACAATCACTATCCTTATGGCTTCATCTTCTCCGACTTTTCAGGAACTTAAACGGCAGCTCGCTGCGGGTACATCGCTCTCGCCTGTCTATCTTCTTCATGGTGAGGAGGGCTATTATATAGATGAGCTCGTGAAGGACTTCGAGGCTCTTGTCCCGGAAGAGGAGCGCGACTTCAATCTCTACACGCTTTACGCGCCTGAATCCGGAGTGGAGACGGTGATGGATGTGTGTCATCGTTATCCCATGATGGCTGAGCGTCAGGTTGTGATAGTGAAGGAAGCGCAGGCTATACGTGCCGATCAGCTCAACAAACTCCACAGCTATGTCGAGCGGCCAAATCCGACCACTGTGCTCGTGATCTCATGTCGTGGGGCGCAGGCCAAGGGTAAGGAGCTATTGGCTGCTCTGAAGAAAAACGGGGTCATCTTTGAATCGAAGCGTCTCAACGAGCGCAATCTTGTGCCGGCGATCCATGATCTGATAAAGGAAAAGGGACTGAACGTCGATCCGAAGGCTCTCTCGATGCTGCGGGACTATATCGGTGCGGATCTTTCGAGGCTCTACAACGAGATAGATAAGCTTGCGCTCATTCTCGGTAAGGGGGCGATGGTTACACCGGAAGCCATAGAGCGCAACATCGGCATATCCAAGGACTATAATAATTTTGAGCTTGTCGATGCAGTTGTCAGTCGTAATGCGGCCAAGGCATTCACCATCGTGGAATATTTCCGCAACAATCCTAAGAACAACCCGACGGTGATGACCGTATCGTCGCTGTTCAACCAGTTCTCCAACCTTCTCATCTATCACTACACGCGTGACAAAACTCAGAGCGGCTATATGGATGCGCTCGGCCTACGAAACACATGGGGGTTGCGTGTCTATGAGACCGCAGCCCGTAACTACAACGTACGCCAGACCATCGAGATCATCTCGGCAATCCGAGAGTTCGATGCACGTAGCAAGGGCATCGGTTCGCGACAGAATGAATATGATCTCCTGAAGGATCTTATGTTCCACATCCTGACCGCCCGCGGCTTCATCGGCTGACCGATACATCATACGCTGATGCGTTATTTCGTGGCTTCGCAATGCTCGGCAAATTTACTTTAATGAAAATTTGCATATTAGGCCGTGGAATTGTAATTTTGTCGGTTGATGAACGATGAAAAGCGAAAAAGCGATGCCGAAGGCTCACTGCTTCACTATCTCGCCCAGCATCAGTTGCGACGGACACCCGAACGCATGAAGATACTCGACAAAGTGGTGGAGCAACGCGGGAGTTTTACTCCGGCTGACATCCTGCAGTCACTCGCTGATAGCGGATTCAGGCTTAGCCACGGGACGATCTATAACAATCTGAAACTCTTCGAGGCTGCCGGAATAGTGCGTCGGCGCAGAGTGGAGGAGGGAGCGGAGACCTACGAGTGTTCCACCCGTGCTGACGAACATCTCACACTCGTCTGTTCCCGTTGCGGACGCGAACGTGAGATAAAGGATGCGGAGTTGACGCGTCTTTTGAAGCTTCGCCGTTACCCGTCGTTTGCCATGAACGGTTTTGACCTCTACATACATGGTCTTTGTTCACGTTGCCGTGGAGGAGGTCGTGTCCGGAAGTAACAGCCGCAGAAATCAACGTTTGAAGAAATATAATATAGAATAATAAACCATAGAATCTCACAAAACATGAAAGTTGATGTGCTTCTCGGCCTCCAGTGGGGAGACGAAGGAAAAGGTAAGGTAGTTGACGTCCTGACACCGCGCTACGATGCAGTGGCACGTTTTCAGGGTGGTCCGAATGCCGGTCACACTCTGGAGTTCGAGGGTAAGAAATATGTGCTCCGCTCCATTCCCTCAGGCATCTTCCAGCATGGCCAGATCAATATTATCGGCAACGGTGTTGTGCTCGACCCCGTGCTGTTCAAGCAGGAAGCCGAAGAGCTTGAGAAGAGCGGCGTAGATCTCCGTTCGATCCTTAAAATTTCCAAGAAAGTCCATCTGATCACTCCGACTCACCGTCTGCTCGACGCTGCCAACGAGAAGGCTAAGGGTGGAAAGAAGATCGGTACGACCGGCAAGGGTATCGGTCCGACTTACACCGATAAGATCTCCCGCAACGGTCTGCGTCTCGGCGATGTGTTCCATAACTTCAACGAGAAGTATTCCGCTCTCCGCCAGCGTCATCTCGATCAGCTTGAGTCACTCGGATCTAAGCCTGAGAATCTTGATGAACTTGAGGAGAAGTGGATGGATGCCATCGAGTATCTGAAAGGATTCGGAATTGTCGATTCGGAATTCCTGATCAACAGTCTTCTCGCTCAGGGTAAGAGTGTGCTTTGCGAGGGTGCGCAGGGAACGCTGCTCGACATTGACTTCGGTTCATATCCTTTCGTGACTTCATCAAACACCATCAGTGCCGGTGCATGTTCCGGTCTCGGCGTAGCCCCCAACAAGATCGGTGAAGTATTCGGTATTTTCAAGGCTTACTGCACCCGTGTCGGCAGCGGTCCGTTCCCGACAGAGCTTTTTGACGCTACCGGCAAGCGCATCCGTGATCTCGGTCACGAATATGGAGCGGTGACAGGTCGCGAACGTCGTTGCGGATGGATTGACCTCGTGGCTCTTCGCTATGCCATCATGCTCAACGGTGTCACTCAGCTCATCATGATGAAGAGCGACGTGCTCGATGATTTCGATGAAATCAAGGCATGTGTCGCTTATAAGATCAAGGGGGTGGAGACCACGCAGTTCCCCTTCTCGATCGATGAGGATATCGAGCCGGTTTATGTCACGCTTCCCGGTTGGAAGACCGACATGACTAAGATGCAGAGCGAGGATGAATTCCCTGAGAATTTCAAGAACTATATCGCTTTCCTTGAAAAGGAACTCGCCACACCCATCACCATCGTCTCCATCGGTCCTGACCGCAAGCAGACAATCGTCCGCGAGAAGAAGGACTGATAAGGAGTCCGGCAAGACTACCACATATTGAACCTGTCCCGTACTGATAAGGGTAGGACAGGAGAAAACGATAAACGACGTGAGCACATTGCGGCCATGCCGCGCAGGCGGTTCGCAATGTGCTTTCATTTTATCCACACATACTCGCACTTAAACACTTAAATATAACCTCAAAAGTTCTCCCAAACCTGTTAACCTTTAAAAACCATGGCTAAAGTAAAACCATTCAAGGGTATCCGCCCACCGCGCGAGATGGTCACTGAAGTGGCCTCGCATCCCTACGACGTGCTTAATTCCGATGAAGCCCGCAAGGAGGCTGAGGGAAATCCGCGTTCGCTCTACCACATCATCAAACCGGAAATTGATTTCGCTCCCGGAACTGATGAGCACGCCCCCGAAGTCTATGACAAGGCCGTAGAGAATTTCAACGCTTTCTGCGACAACGGTTGGCTTGTGCAGGATGACAAGGATCACTATTACATATATGCGCAGACAATGAACGGCCGCACGCAGTACGGAATCGTGATTGCTGCAAATGTGGCCGACTATATGGAAGGCCGCATAAAGAAGCATGAGCTTACACGCCGCGACAAGGAGGAGGACCGTATGAAGCATGTGCGTATCAATAATGCCAACATCGAGCCGGTGTTCTTTGCTTTCCCTGACAATGAACCCCTTCAGAAGATAATCGACACGGTG
The DNA here is from genome assembly GCF_029056165.1 of Duncaniella sp. NCBI lineage: Bacteria > Pseudomonadati > Bacteroidota > Bacteroidia > Bacteroidales > Muribaculaceae > Duncaniella > Duncaniella sp. Next base: position 227,276 of record NZ_JAIDBW010000012.1, read on the forward strand.
ACTGCCGGTGAGGCGGAGTATGATTTCACCGCTCCTGACGGTTTCGGCCATCATTTCTGGGTGGTTGATGATCCCGATATGATCACCACCATCACCGAGGAATTTGCCAAGATCCCTTATCTCTATATCGCCGACGGTCATCACCGCTCAGCAGCCGCTGCGCTTGTGGGTCACGAAAAGGCGCAGAACAATCCTGCACATACCGGTGACGAGGAGTATAATTACTTCCTCGCAGTGGCTTTCCCCGCTTCGCATCTCAACATCATCGACTATAACCGCGTGGTCAAGGATCTCAACGGCCTCACGCCTGAAGAGTTCCTCGCACGTGTATCCGAGAATTTCATTGTCGAGGAGAAGGGTGCGGATGAGTATCGTCCCTCCGCTCTCCATAACTTTGCCCTGTATCTTGACGGCAAATGGTATTCGCTCACGGCAAAACCGGGCACATATAACGACAATGATCCCATCGGTGTGCTTGACGTCACGATATCAAGTGATCTGATCCTGCGGGACATTCTCGGCATTACAGATCTCCGTAGCGACAAGCGCATTGACTTCGTGGGTGGTATCCGTGGTCTCGGTGAGCTCAAGAACCGTGTAGATTCCGGTGAGATGGCTATGGCTCTCGCTCTCTATCCAGTTTCGATGAAGCAGCTTATGGATATTGCCGACTCTGGCAACATCATGCCCCCGAAAACCACATGGTTCGAACCCAAACTCCGTTCCGGCCTCATTATCCACCGTCTTGACTAAGAGGGTGTTTAACATTTGCTATGAAATATCCTCTAAGAGATGAGGATTATGAAATATAAAAATCTCACGATACCATCGCGGTATCGTGAGATTTTTCTTTCTATCTATGTCTGATGTCTGAAATTTGGGATCTTAGTTTGAGTTGGAGCCCTCTTATGCTTTAGGCTCGGAGGGGATGATGCGTTTTGCACCGATGTAGCGTTTGGAGTAATATCCACCATCGGGGAAGTTCTGATAGACGACTCCCTGCGAGGATGAGGCATGGATGAATGTGCATGAGCCGTCAGGCTTGACATCAACCACCATTGCCACGTGGCCTACGCGCTTGCGGTTGCCTGCGCTTCCTGAGAAGAACATGAGGTCGCCGGGGCGTAGATCATCTTTTGCCACCTTCTCGCCCTCGTTGTACTGCGATGCTGATGAGCGGCTGAGGTCGATACCGAAGTTTCTGAACACGAAACCTACGAAACCGGAGCAGTCGAAACCTTTGGGGCTTGAGCTGCCGCGACGGTAGCGTGTGCCGAGATATTTGGCAGCAAAATCGGTGATACGGTTGATAAGCTCACCGTTGGCCTCCTCGGCAGGTTTCACATCCTCTGTCACTGCGAAGGGGGAGAATGCCTTTACATTGTCCATGCTTGCAGCCATGAGTGAAGTCCCAGCTTCGACAGCTGCGTTGTGTGCTGCAGGAAGGCGATAGGGGGTAGGGTTCTCAGCCTTTGCGGTCATTGAACCGGCGCAGCTGAATATAAATGATATGATTGCAGTTAAAGCTATTTTTTTCATGATTGTGTTGAGAAGTCTTAATTCAATATCTTATTGAAATGATTGGTCTATTTGATCTTCACACTACAAAATTACATAATTTTCGCCGTCCGTCAAAATGCCAATATGTTGAGACATGGCCAATTGTGGAGTTTAAAAGGTTTTGAAAGAGAATGTAACAGAATTTTGCATATAATGAGCAAATGTTAAAAGATTTGCGGTGTTTTACTGGTTTGAATACAATAATTAACCTATATTAACTATATATTGTTCTCACTTCTTGGGGATATGTGCAATTATTCTTTCTTTTATGACCAATTTTAAAATCAAGTGTTAAAATTTTGGTAATATAATATAAGGTAAATAGTCTGATAATTAGTGAAATGCACATATTTCGAATTGTTGTGTAGTTTACAATATTTTGCATATTTTAACCCTGCCTGCCCCGCCTGATATTTTTGCTGATATTGCCGGCTTGCATTTCTTGATTTTTTGGGAAATAATTGCGACCTTTGCGAGTATCATAGCCTTTGAAGGCTTGATCAGGCGTCTCCTCCCTAACAGAAGTGATAATCAACGTAAATCCTAATAACTTAGAAATGAAAAAAAGTGCTTTGCAGCAAGCCCGCGCGGCTTACAAGCCCCAACTTCCCATCGTGCTTACCGGTGGAGTGAAAATAGTGGAGGGTGAACCCACCCAGTCTGCCGACAATCAGGCCGACATCCAGAAGCTCTTCCCCAACACCTATGGTCTTCCCGAAATCCGTTTTGAGAAAGTTCCCGCAACTGAGTCGGCCAAGCCGATCAATGTCGGCGTGATCCTCTCCGGTGGTCAGGCCCCCGGCGGACACAATGTGATCAGCGGTCTTTTCGACGGTATTAAGAGCATCAACCGCAACAGCCGTCTCTATGGTTTCCTCATGGGCCCCGGTGGTCTCGTGGATCATAAATATAAGGAACTCACAGCCGACATCATCGACGAATATCGCAACACAGGCGGTTTCGACATCATCGGTTCAGGCCGCACTAAGCTTGAGACCAAGGAGCAGTTCGACAAGGGTCTTGAAATCCTCCGCGAACTCGACATCAAGGCTCTCGTGATCATTGGCGGTGACGACTCCAACACCAATGCCGCTATTCTCGCCGAATACTACAAGGCCATCGGTGCGGGCGTTCAGGTGATCGGTGTGCCCAAGACTATCGACGGTGACCTCAAGAACTCCGTTATCGAGACCTCTTTCGGTTTCGACACCGCTACCAAGGTTTATTCCGAAGTCATCGGCAATATCCAGCGCGACTGTAACTCTGCCAAGAAGTACTGGCACTTCATCAAGCTCATGGGTCGCTCCGCTTCACACATCGCCCTCGAATGTGCCCTCCAGTGCCAGCCCAATGTCTGCATCATTTCCGAGGAAGTCGAGGCCAAGAACATGACTCTCGATCAGGTTGTCGATGAGATCGCTGAGGCTGTCGTTGCCCGTGCGAACGACGGCAACAACTACGGCGTTGTCCTCATCCCCGAAGGTCTTATCGAATTCATCCCTGCTGTGAAGGCTCTCATCGCCGAGCTCAATGACCTCCTTGCCGCAAAGGCGGAGGAATTTGCTGCTGTCGATCCTGAAAAGCAGCGCGAATGGGTGATCGCTCACCTCAGCGAGGCTAATGCCAAGACCTATGAGTCACTGCCCGCAGGCGTGGCTCGTCAGCTCACTCTCGACCGTGACCCCCACGGCAATGTGCAGGTTTCGCTCATCGAGACCGAAAAGCTTCTCTCCGAGATGGTCGGCAAGCGTCTTGAGCAGCTTGCGGCTGAAGGCAAGTACAAGGGTAAATACTCAACCATGCACCACTTCTTCGGTTACGAAGGCCGTTGTGCAGATCCCTCGAACTTCGATGCCAACTACTGCTACGCTCTCGGTTTCACTGCCGCATGTCTCATCGCTGCAGGTAAGACCGGCTATATGTCAAGCCTCCGCAACCTTACCCTCGCGCCTGTCAACTGGATTGCCGGTGGTATCCCCATCACTATGATGATGAATATGGAGCGTCGCCACGGTGAGATGAAGCCCGTGATCCGTAAGGCTCTTGTCGAACTCGATGGTGAGCCCTTCCTCAAATTCGCCAAGCATCGTGACGAGTGGAAGCGAGACACCTGCTACACCTATCCCGGTCCCATCCAGTATTTCGGTCCGGCCGAGGTGTCCGATCAGCCTTCGCTCACTCTCGTCTATGAGCAGAAGCGTCGTAAATATTGATCCTGTAGAGAATCAATAAAAAGATTTCGAGAGGTCGCCACACGCAGTTTCATGATCGGTGTGGCGGCCTTTCTTGCCATTGATCCGGCCGACTGGTTCTTATCGGATTACGACGCGCGCCGAGCGTTGCGCAAATGCATATAGTATGGCGTAGCATAAGTAGTATAAAGAGTGGGCATGATGATGGAGTATTGATTTTTTTGTAGAGTAATGTTTTCTAATGTGGTGGAAGGTAAATGATTGATAAGCTGTTGTAATGGTGGAGTAGGGGTGTGAGAGGTGGCTTTTAGGGATTTTACTTGAGGTTGATTGGAATGGAAGGGTGAAGCGTGTTTGAGATATGATGAATTTGGAGGTGAAAGAGCGGCGGATGAATGGAGTTTGTGTGTTATGAGTGTGAAGTGGGATTGATGACGCAAAGTTACAGCCGTTTACTGCCCAAAAAGGTGCGATAATGAAAAAGCAGGTTAACAATTCAACCGGATTTTGCTTCTGACCCGTTAAAATGCGCCGGAATTGCGGCTTGTGGCATTGAAATCCGTATGAAAAATCAGAGGACGCATCGCGCTTTCATGGCTGCGAGGCGTCCTCTGTTATGAAAAACCACACCGGAGAAAGATGATGAAACTCCGAATGACAGGATTTGAGTGCTCGCCGTCCTTTGTAATCCTCCGGGCAATTACGCCTCCCCCGTGAGGGGGATGAGGCCCGCCATTGGGCGGCTAAGCTTGTCTCGGTATTTCAAAAATAATTGATGAGTTTCCCAATCGTGCTCCGGCGTGGGGATATCGTTGTCTCTTCAATTTTATAACACAAAATTAATGCATTTCGTTTGATTTTCCAAATCGAAATTCTAAAAATATTTGATGGGATTCCGTATCCTGCACTACTGTAGGCAGTTTTGGATAGGAGAAAAGAAAAAAGCAACTCCGCGGTCGGAATTGCTTTTGTTTGGTAGCCCATAGCAGAATCGAACTGCTATTTCAAGTGTGAGAAACTTGCGTCCTAACCGTTAGACGAATGGGCCATTTGGCATCGTTGAAGCATCGTTGTTTTGTTTCAACGGTGCAAAGGTATGGAGTTTTTTTGAGCCGTGCAAATTTTTGCGTGCTATTTAACATATTTTTACTTTAGGCGGTCGGTAATTACACCTGATTTGGCATGATTTTTGATAAAACCAAAGGATAGAGACAATTGTTAATAGTAATAGCCGGAACACGATTTGAATCAATTGGGACGGCTTACCGATGGTAATTCAAGGAAAATGATTACCTTTGTGTCTGATTTATCACATATATTTATATTATATTAAAGTTTCAACTCACATCGAGAACAACATTCATGACAGAAAAAACATCTGACATACTGCCCCTCATCATCGAGGGCATCCGTGAACGTAAGGGTCGCAAGATAACAACGGTTGACATGAGCGACATCGATACAGCTGCTGCGCGCAGATTTGTGATCTGCGAGGGTACATCGACCCAGCATGTGGCTGCTGTCGCTGACAGCATACGTGAATATCTTCTGGAAAATGCGGGAGTCAAGCCGTTTAACTATGACGGTTATGGTAATTCGCAATGGATCGTGATTGACTACGGTGACACTCTTGTCCATGTATTCGTCCCGGAGACACGCCATCTCTATGATCTTGAAGATCTGTGGAGCGACGCGCTGATCACTGACTATCCCGATGAGGATTGACCTTTATCCCTTACATATCTATAAATTCAACAGAAAGATCCAATGAGTTCATCCACTCCTCCGAAAAATCCCCTGCCCAAGAAGAAAAAGGGGGGCGTCTTTAATTTCAGTCTGTACTGGTTTTATGCCGCCGCCATAGTGATTCTGCTCGGTATGATGTATATCGACGACAATTCAATTGCCAAGGAGGTCAGCTTCACTAAATTTGAAGAATACGTGTCGGACGGCGGTGTCGGTGACATGACAATTTACACCAACACCAACCGTGCGGAAGCCGTGCTGTCTGATTCACTTGCAAGCAAGATATTTCCCGCAAGCCAGTATCAGAGCGGCAAAGGTACCATCGCCAAGATCGTGACTGACATACCCTCGGCTGACCGTATGCAGGACAAGATCGACGCATGGATAGCCGATGGTGTCTATACAGGTCATGTGAAATATGAGAAAGAATCGGATTATTCAGCCCTTATCTGGACTTTCGGCCCTATAGTGCTCCTTGTGGCCTTCTGGTTCATAATGATGCGTCGTATGTCAGGTGGCGCGAGCGGCGGCGGTGCCGGTGGAGTCTTTAATGTCGGCAAGTCCAAACCCAAGGTCTTTGACAAGGGTGAGGGCACTAACGTGACATTCAAGGATGTGGCCGGTCTGACCGAGGCAAAGACTGAAATCCGTGAGATTGTTGAATTCCTCCGTAATCCACAGCGTTACACCGATCTGGGTGCGAAAATTCCTAAGGGTGCACTTCTTGTAGGCCCTCCCGGAACTGGTAAGACCCTTCTTGCCAAGGCTGTGGCCGGTGAGGCTAACGTCCCGTTCTTCTCCATGTCAGGTTCTGACTTCGTCGAGATGTTTGTGGGTGTCGGTGCATCGCGTGTCCGCGACCTTTTCCGTCAGGCCAAGGAGAAAGCTCCCTGTATCGTGTTCATAGACGAGATTGATGCCGTCGGTCGTGCGCGCGGAAAGAATCCCAACATGGGTGCGAATGACGAGCGTGAGAATACTCTCAATCAGCTCCTTATCGAGATGGACGGTTTCGGAACTAACAGCGGTGTGATCCTCCTCGCGGCTACCAACCGTGCTGATATTCTTGACAAGGCTCTCCTTCGTGCCGGACGTTTTGACCGTCAGATCAACGTGGATCTCCCCGAACTCAAGGATCGTATAGAAATTTTCAATGTCCACCTGCGCAACATCAAGACTGATGATTCAGTGGATGTCGAACTGATGGCCCGTCAGACCCCCGGATTCTGTGGCGCGGACATCGCCAATGTCTGCAACGAGGCTGCCCTCATCGCGGCCCGTGGCAACAAGAAAGCTGTCGATCGTGAGAGCTTCATGGCTGCTATCGACCGTATCATAGGTGGTCTTGAACATAGCTCCAAGATTATTTCGGCAGAGGAAAAGAAGGCTATAGCAATCCATGAGGCAGGCCATGCTACAGTGTCGTGGTTCCTTGAGTACTCGAATGAGATGGTTAAAGTTTCCATCGTACCCCGTGGTATGGCTCTTGGTGCGGCATGGTATATGCCTGAGGAGCGTCAGATCACACCTCTTGAAGCTATGCTTGACCAGATGTGTATGACTCTGGCCGGACGCGCCGCCGAGGAGCTTACGCTCGGTCAGATTTCAACCGGTGCGCTCAACGACCTTGAGAAGGTTACGAAGATGGCATACGCTATAGTAGTTTACTATGGTATGAGCGACAAGATTCCTAATGTGAGCTACTATGATTCGAGCGGTCAGGCCTATGGTTTCTCCAAGCCTTACGGTGGTGAACGCGCGAAGCAGATCGATGACGAGGTTTCGCGCATAATCAATGAGCAGTACGAACGTGCAAAGCAGATCCTCCGCGATCATAAGGACGGTCACGCCAAACTTGCCGAGACACTTCTGACCAAGGAAGTGATGTATGCCGAGGATCTCGTCAACATATTCGGCAAACGTCAATGGAAATCACGCACGGAAGAGATCATGCGTCTTCAGGCCGAGCGCGATGCCGCCCGTAATGCTCTCGAAGAGGGTAACAAGGACAGCGGTAAGGATGATAGCAAGGATAAGCCGTCGGACAGTGTGGATGTGGTTGACGTCACTGAAGCAGTGGTTGAGATTAAACCAGCGGACGACAATCAGACTGAGGACCGACCGGATAAGGGATCGGAAGATAAAGCTGATGACGGTGATACACCTACACCCCCACCATTTAAGAATTAGTAGGACAAAATTTAAGAATTAAGCGAACACAACTTGTCGCGTATGCAGTCTGAACATAGCTTACTGAAAGCAGATCAGATTGCATACGCGACAAGTTGTGTTCGTGCTAAGTCTGTTCTTCTTTCAGTCTTTTCTATCGTTTTAATTCACAGATAAAATTTATTCGAAAAATATTTGGTTTATAAAATAAACTACTTTATATTTGCACTCGGAAATTGATCATAGGACAAAAGCGCGCGAAATTGTCCTATTCTTTTTCAAAATATGGTTTATATTATAAACCGATTTGTATAACAATCAAAAATTAAAATTAAAAATGGAAGAACAGAAAATGACGGGGCAGGAAAGCATCGAACTTATAGCCCGAATGATCAACAGGACACGCCAGCGACTCGAACTTGGGAGAGGTAATATTTTCCTCTTCTGGGGCTATCTGATTATCGCAGTGACAATACTTAAATGGATTTCCGGATATCTCTGCTATTTAGCCGGGCTGATGCCGGAGGCTGGCAGATGGTTGGGGTGGATGTGGTTTCTCATACCTCTGATAGGATGTCCGGTAACAGTGATTCAGCAGCGCAAACGCCGACAGACTTCGCGGGTGCGTTCTTATAGCGATGTATTGTCAGATAAGTTGTGGCGGTTTGTCATCTATCTTGCTATTGCGGGCTTGGTGATTAGTTTCGGATTTTTCGTTGTCGGTTTTCCTATATGGATCATAATGATGCTCTATGCATTTTTTGTAATTGGTTTTGCAACATCCGTGCAGGGGATGATCATACACGAAAAGAGCTTGGTTTACGGAGGTGCCTTCGGAATGATCATAGGTGGTTTTCTTACAGCGAGTCTCATAGCAGGTCTCCGATACCTCATTCAGACAGGTATTTCGCCACTGCTCATAATCACCTATATAATAATGTTCATTATTCCGGGTTATATTATTAACCGTAAAGCAAGAAAGGTGCAGCAATCATGAAGGAACTGAATCCGCTTCTGCATTCGCAACTCCGGCTTGCAATAATGTCCATTCTGATGAATGTGGAAGAAGCTGATTTCGTTTATCTCAAAGAGAAAACCGAATCGACGGCCGGAAATCTTAGCGTGCAGCTCGACAAGTTGTCCTCTGCCGGATATATTTCGATTGACAAAACATTTATCGGTAAGAAACCCCGAACAACGTGTCGCGTCACCGGCCTTGGGAGGAAAGCATTCGAGGAGTATGTCGATGCCCTGAAGGAATATCTTAATCTGTAGCGGCGACATACGGACAAAAAATTGAGGGAGAAGAGTTACGGCAACTCTTCTCCCTCGGCTTCAAAATCAACGTCAAAACTATTGTTATGTAGCGCCGTAGGTTTCGCAGTTAATTAAGACGTTAATAATGGGCACTTGACGCATCAGAATATCAACATTTCAAAAAAAACAGCCGTTGATATACTACATACTTATACTATAATGCGCGGAGCTTTGATTTTGTTCACGCATTACCCATTATTTTTTATCGGCAATATGACGTAGCTCATCCATATTTCGGTTACAGTCCTGTTGGAGTTCAGGCTGGAGGATGCCTGCTTCCTTGGGGTCGATCATATTCAAATCCACATAACGATCCTCACTGACAATATATTCTGCAATATTTTTGAGCGGTTCGGAATTGGTGTAGCGAGGAGAGGCGGTGAGTTCCGATGAACCGTTTGTACCGCTGTTGTCAGGGCCGGGGATGGGAGAGTCGATGGTGAGTGCGTTCTCGCCCTTCGCGTAGGCTTCGGGATTGAAACGATAGAGAGGCCAGTAACCGGCTTCGACCGCACGCCGCTCCTCCACAATCGAATGACCGAGTCCGGGTCGGATTCCGTGGTTGAGACATGGACAGTAAGCGATCACTATTGCAGGACCGGGATAGCGTTCGGCCTCGGCAAGAGCATTGATGGCCTGCTGATAATTAGCACCGAGCGAGATGGAAGCCACATAGACTGAACCGTATGTCATCATCATGCGTCCAAGCTCTTTTTTGGCTACGCGTTTGCCGTCGGGTGAATATTTTGCCACAGCGGAGCGCGGGGTGGCCTTTGAGGTCTGACCGCCTGTGTTGGAATAGCATTCGGTGTCCATGACAAGGATCTTGATGGGTTCGCCGGAAGCAAGCACATGGTCGAGACCCGCAAAACCGATGTCGTAGGCCCAGCCGTCACCACCGATGGCCCATACGCTTTTCTTTGCGAACATATCGGAGGCATCAAGTAGGTTTGCATAGGCTGAATCCACTTCTTTAACCGGTTCGAGCATAGCTTTAAGCTGCTCGCCCGTTGTTGCGGAGAGTTCAGGATCATCTTTGGCGGAATACCACGCTTCGAGAGGCTCTTTCAGATAGGGGAGTGTGGAGGGGGAGTCGATCAGCTCTTTCACTTGTTCGGCCACTCGCCGACGACGCTGCTCTACGGCAACGAGCATACCGTAGCCGTACTCACCGTTATCCTCGAAAAGTGAATTGCCCCATGCAGGACCTTTACCCTGCGGATTGGTGCAGTAAGCGTTGGAGGGGAAGTTTGCCCCCCAGATGGAGCTACAGCCCGTAGCGTTGGCGATGAGCAATCTCTCGCCGAAAAGCTGGGTGAGCAGCTTGACGTATGGTGTCTCTCCGCATCCTGCACAAGCTCCTGAGAATTGGAGGCACGGTTGCTGCAACTGCGATCCGTTGACGGTGGTACGCGGCAGAATATTGTCTTTGAGCGTGACGTTGTCCTGAGCCCATTCCAACATCGGAACTTCCTTTTCAAGCACATCTTCCAGAGGTGTCATTGTCAAAGCATGACCCGGACAGATGATGGAGCATGATGAGCAGCCGAGACAGTCTTCAGGATAATTCTGAATATGGAATTTGTAACCCTTGACGCTTGCCGGACCATTGAAATCCTTCATGGCGAAGCCTTCGGGAGCTTTGGCCGCTTCTTCGGGCGAAAGTACAAACGGACGGATTGCTGCATGAGGACAAACGAGCGAACATTCGGTGCATTCAACGCACTTGTCCGCATCCCATACGGGGACACGCGTGGCTATACGGCGATGTTCGTAGGCAGTAGTTCCCATCGGAAGTATGCCGGCAGGATCGAGGGCTGAAACAGGGATAAGATCTCCCTTACCCTTTATGCACGGAGTATGTATGTTCTTGATAAATGACTCCAGTGTCTTATTATCGAATTTCAGTTCGCGTTGTTTCTTTGTTTCCGGTGTTGTGGTCCAGCCGGCGATAGAGTCATAATCAACGGACTGGAGAGCATCCAATGCCATTGAGACGGCTTTCAGATTTCGTTGCACCACCTCTCCGCCTTCGTGGATATAAGTCTTTTGGATCTGATCCTTGAGAGCGGCGAAACTATCCTCGAACGGAACTATTTCACTGAGATGCAGGAACACCGTCTCCATCACCATGTTTATGCGTGGGCCGAGACCGCATTGCGCTGCTATGCGGTCAGCGTCAATATTGTAGAATCTGAGTTTCTTTTGCGCGATTGTCTGGCGCATTTCAAGTGGCAGGCGTGTCGCCATCTGCTGAGGTGTCCAAGGAGAGTTCAGGACGAATATTCCGCCATCCTTGATTTTATCGAGCATGGTGAAACGGTTGACGTATGAGGTCTTGTGACAGCCCACATAGTCCGCCCCATCAATGCCGTAGGCCGATGTGACAGGAGCTTTGCCTATACGCAGCTGCGAGATGGTGTAACCCCCGGATTTCTTGGCTGAATAGCTGAAATAAGCCTGTGCATAGAGTCCCGGAGTGTTGCCGAGTATCGATGCCACCTGCTTAGTTCCGCCTACAGTACCGTCATTACCGATTGCATAGAATATTGTCTGATAAGTCCGGGCGGCAACGTTGGTCTCTACGTTTTCAGTCACATCGATTGACAGATGCGTCACATCATCGTTGATTCCGATTGTGAATGGATTCTGTGGCTTTTCTTTGGCCATCTCATCGAATATCGCTTTTACCATCGAGGGATCGAACTCTTTGCTCGAAAGACCGTAACGACCGCCGATGACACGAATCTTCTCAGCACCATCAACACCTGAAAGAGCTGTGATCACATCCTGACATAGTGGTTCGTGCTGTGCGCCCGGTTCTTTCGTGCGGTCGAGTACTGCTATGGTCTTTACGCTTTCCGGCAATGCATTGCGGAATGCTTCTACCGGGAAGGGACGGTAAAGCCTGATCTTGATGACACCGGTCTTGTAGCCTTTCTCCCGGTTGAGATAATCGACGGTCTCGCTCACAACATCGGCGGCAGAACCGAGAACGACAATCACGCGGTCAGCGTCTGGCGCGCCACTGTAATCCACGAGATGATATTCACGTCCGGTGAGTTTACCCACCTTATCCATTGCTTCCTGCACGATTGCCGGGAAAGCGTCGTAATACTTGTTGGGGGCTTCACGGTTTTGGAAATAGACATCGGGATTCTGAGCCGAGCCCCTTTGGTCAGGGTGCTCCGGATTCATGGATTTACGGCGGAATTCGTTGACCTTGTCCCAATTTACGAGAGGGCGCATGGACTCATAGTCTATCACATCTATCGTATCCATTTCCGACGAAGTCCGCCAGCCGTCAAAGAAATGGAGCACCGGCAGCGAGCCCTCGATGGCTGCAAGATGAGCCACGAGGCCAAGATCCATAGTCTCCTGAACGGAGGATGATGCAAGCATGGTGAAACCGGTGGGGCGGCACGCCATCACATCCTGATGGTCACCGAAAATCGAAAGAGCGTGAGTGGCAAGCGAGCGGCATCCGACATGAAAGACTACCGGAAGCAATTCTCCGGAGATTTTATACATGTTAGGGATCATGAGCATCAAGCCCTGTGAGGCTGTAAAAGTTGTCGCAAGTGCTCCGGCTGCAGCTGCGCCATGCACTGCACCGGCCGCACCGAGTTCGCTTTCCATTTCGCGGACTTCAAGAGGCTGACCCATCAGGTTGCGCCGTCCTTCGAGACCCCATTTCTGGGCTGTGTCGCCCATTGAGGCTATCGGCGTGATTGGATAGATTGTTGCTACGTCGCTAAGGGCAAAGGCCACATGAGCAGCGGCCGTGCATCCGTCAAGAATCTGTTTTTTCATCTCGGTGGGCTGTATTAGTGGGGGGATGGTGGAGTATTGTATAAATAGTGGACATAAGGGAGAGTCAGTCCCTTATGCCCTGAATATTACTTTGATCTGTCTATAGTAGGACACGGTTAGATACCTGAATTAACGCATAGGTCTGTGATCCATATCCAGAGAGGACAGAAGCCGATGAAGAGGATCACTGAGAGAGTCAGTGAAGATGTACCGGTTGCGACATAGGTGTCGTTCTCATCGGCAATGATGATACCTGAGAATGCAGGCGGAAGAGCTGCTGCCACGACAAGCATCTTGAGGTTGTTGGGCTCCATGTGGAAGAGTATGCCGAGTGCCAGAACTATTGCGGGCATCACAATCATCTTCATGATTGAGCCGAGGATAACCTGCCAGTTGATTGAGAACTTGATGGATGAGAGTGTGATACCAGCCGAGAACACTGCCAACGAGGCGTTTGCCTTTGCGATAAGGTCAAATGAAGGACTAAGTTCCTTAGGCCAAGGTATGCCGGCGAGAACCCATACGACTGCAAGGATAGGAGCCCATGCTACCGGCTGTGCGAGAGCGTGAAGCACCGGTTTCCATGCCGATTCCTTCTTGCCGCTCTTCGCAGCACCCTGCTTTTCAAGCGACGCATTCATCAGCGACAGGCCCACAGGGATACCGATGGCGTTGACCACGATTCCCACAATGGCTACGACCAATGCTACGGAAGGAAGGCCTACGGTTGAGTCGAAGATAGGCTCAAGCACTGCAAACCCAAGGAAACCGATGGTAGGCGAACCACTGATAAGCGCGCTGACAGCGGCATCAGCTCCGGTGTTCTTTTTGAAGCAGTATTTGAAGATGAAATAGACGAGCATAAAACAGCCCATGATGCCTATGACCGACACGAGGGTCAGGTTGACATACTTGGCAAGTTCGGCGCGCGATGACTGGACGATTGACACGAACAGTGCTGCCGGGAGTGCGAAGTCAAGCACGACCTTATTGAATTTCTTTGAGTCATCTCCGTTGAAGACACCCTTTTTTCCGGAAATGAATCCGGCAAGCATGACCACCACAATAGGTACGATGGCGTACAATATAATGTGTAACATATTCTTACTTTATTTAGTGAGTTATTCTTGCTTAAAAACAAACTCGGAGCTCAGGGAGTGGATAGGTCTTGGCTTCCTGAACTCCGGGTTTAAAGGAGTGTCTGGATTAGACAGTGTATTCAATCAGGGGAGTCGGGTTGAGGTAGCCGATATGACCGCTCTCTTTGCCTGAGTCGGCAGCGAGCTGAACATTGATGATCGACGGCTTCTTTGATGCGATTGACTCTTTGAGTGCTGCTGTAAGCTCTTCGGGAGTGGAGACATAGTAGTTGGCCGACCCGAAAGCCTCGCCGATCTTTTCATATCGGGCGTTGATGTCAAGGGTGGTAGGAGCTGGCTCATCCTTGCCGGAGGGGTCAACACCTATACCGTTGTAGATACCGCCGTTGTTGAAGATTACGACCGTACAGGGGAGCTTGTAGCGACAGATAGTGGCGAAATCCATGCCGGAGAATCCGAAAGCAGAGTCACCTTCGACTGCTACTACGCTCTTGCCGGTGGCGACTGCTGCACCGATGGTAGAACCTATGCCCATACCCATGATTGACCATGACGCACAATCGACACGATGGCGGGGGAGAGCCATGTCAACAGAATCGCGGGTATCGTCAAGAGTATTCGCACCCTCGTTGATGAGGATTACATCGGGATTTGATTCAAGTACAGGTTTGATAGCTGCGATTGCGCTCCAATGGGTCATAGGAGTAGCAGTGAGTGCATCTTTGAGACGGGTCTCGAACTTGGCGTTCTTCTCCTTGCTCTCAGCCTGAAGCGAAGTGAGCCATGCGGGATCTGCCGCCATCTTCTTGCCCTTCATCTCACTGAGGATTGCTTCGAGCGAGAGATTGAGGTCACCGATTACAGGGGCTGCAATAGGCACGTTGCGGTCGATTTCAGTAGGCTGGACGTCGAGCTGTACGAACTTCACGTTGGGATTCCACTTGCCACGGCCGAACTGGAGCATCCAGTTGATACGTGCGCCGACGACCATCACGACATCTGCCTGCTCCATAATGGTGCTTCGGCATGAAAGTGCGCTCAGAGGACCGTTGTCGGGCATCAGACCCTTTGCCATCGACATTGCGAGATAGGGAATATTATAGGTCTCGATAAGCTCCTTGATGTTGTCGTCAACCTGAGCATAGGCTGCGCCCTTGCCGAGGAGGATTGCCGGATGCTTGGCGTTGAGCAGGAGGTCAGCAGCACGCTTCACGGCTTCATTGTTAGGAGCTACGGGAGTATAGATGTCAACCGGAGTGTAGAAGAGCTTCTCGGCATCTTCGCGGTTCATGATCTCAGCGAGGGCGGGGGTTGCCATGTCGATATACACACCGCCGGGACGACCGCTGACGGCTGCACGGTAAGCACGGGCTACTGCAGATGGAATATCTTTTGCATGGCTGCAACGGAAAGCGGCCTTGACATAAGGACGGGCGGCGTTGAGCTGATCAAGCTGCTCGTAGGTTCCCATGTCCATATCGACCATTGTAGGGTCGCTCGCACCAGAAATCTGAATCATAGGATAGCAGTTGACAGTTGCGTTGGTGGTGGCGGTCAGGCCGTTGAGGAAGCCGAGAGAGGATACAGTTAGCAGCACACCGGGCTGACGTGTGAGATAGCCGTGGGTTGCGGCGGCCATGCCGGCCTGCTGTTCGAAGCGGAAACCATAGTAGTTCATGCCAACCTTCTGCATTGCATAGGCGACTTCAGTTACAGGGATACCTACAAGGCCATAGACATCGTTAAGACCGAGACGGTGAAGAGCCTCGGCGAGTATATACATACCCGTTACTTGTTCGGGAAAATGAGGTGCAGCAGGAGTTGATGTGGTATTTGCCATAGTGATAGATAGAATTGATGAATGATTATATGAATGTTGAGAAAAAAAGGAGGGGACAACCGGCAATTGCACGTTTTCCACAAGACAATTTCCGATTGTCCCCTCCGGTGTTAAGTTATCTGTTGATTGTGAGTATCTGTACGATTACATCTGACCGTTTGCGAGAGGTGCGGTAGTACCATTCTTGGCAAATGATGCGATCTGATCGTCGGTGTAACCAAGGTTCTTGAGGACTTCATCGGTATTGCCACCGAGTGAAGGTGCAGGGCCGTAAGTAGGCTGGTAGTTGCTGAGAGTGAACGGGCAACCTACGGTAACGAATTCACCGATCTCACCACCCTGATTGATCTTTACGAGGGTGTTACCATCGTAAAGGGTTTCATCACTCATGATCTCCTTGGTAGAGAGCACAGGACCTACAGGAACACCTGCCTTGCCGAGGATATCGGTGACCTCAAACTTGGTCTTGTCCGCAGTCCATTCACCGATACGTTTGTAGATGGCCTGTTTGTTGCGGTCACGGGCATCGGCGGTGTTGAAATCAGGATTGGTAAGCCAATCCTCGAAGCCGACTGCCTTGCAGAACAGTTCGAAGTCCTTGGCACCGCGCTGAAGAATAATATAAACGTAGTTGTTGGCATCAACGGCAGAGTCCATGTCGCCGGCAGGCTTACACTTATAAGTCCATCCGAGGACACCGCCACCTTCGATATTGCCTGCACGGGGCACGCAATCGCCGAATTTTCCGTTAGGATACTGCGGGAACTGGGTCAGATAACCGATCTTATCGAGGGTAAGCTGGTCACGGGTCTTGATACGGCAGAGGTTAAGACATGCGTTGTGCATTGACTGATAAACGTAGCAACCTTCGCCTGTCTTGTTACGCTGCTGGAGTGCTGCTAGAAGACCGATGAGGAGGTGCATACCGGTATTGGAGTCACCGAGGGCTGCACCGCTCTGTGTAGGAATATTGTCTTCGCCTTCAAACCAGCCGGTGGTTGAAGCGGCAGCTGCAGTCACCTGTGCGATAGGCTCGTAAGCCTTGAGGTCTTTATACTTTGATGAAACAGGGAAGCCCTTGATAGTACCGTAGATACACTTAGGGTTGAGCTTGTGGACCACCTCCCAGCTGAAGCCGAGTTTGTCCATTGCTCCCGGATGAAGGTTCTCTACAAAAATGTCGGCCTCCTGAATAAGTTTGGTAAGAATAGCCTTTCCGTCGGGAGTCTTGGCATCGAGTGTGAGCGACTTTTTGTCAGAGTTAAGCTGAAGGAAGTAGTAGCTGGGCAGATCAGGATTGAACTGAAGTTCTTTACGGGTTGCATCGCCGACTCCGGGGCGTTCGATCTTGATTACGTCTGCGCCGAGCCATGCGAGCATCTGAGTACATGAGGGACCTGACTGGACTTCAGTAAAGTCCACTACCTTAATTCCTTGAAGAGGAGCTGTTGTCATAGTGTGTGTTGATTAGATTGATGATTTATATTTTTTATCTGTATCGGTTGTATTTCGTTGATTTCAACTCAGGTGATTGAATTTTTTTGACGCTATTGAGCTGAAATCGTGTCATTGAAACTTTCAACCTTTGCTATTATAACAAGATAAAAAACTAAAAGTTTGTTTTTTTATTCTCATAATATACTTTTTTGTAATTTTGTAATCCGAAATCAATATTTATCGGTGTTTAACATTTGGAATTAAACATAGTAATCAGGGATCAGCTTATGAATAATATCTGTCTTCAGCTTTTTCTGTCGTTCTTTAAAATAGGTGCTTTCACTTTTGGCGGAGGCTGGGCCATGATCTCGATCATCGAGAAAGAGATTGTGGATAAGCACCATTGGATAGAGCGCGAAGAGTTCCTCGATCTTCTTGCCGTGGCTCAATCGCTTCCGGGTATTTTAGCGGTGAACATATCAGTGGCAGTCGGCGATAAACTCAAGGGTATGCGTGGGTCACTTGCAGCAGCTGCCGGTTGTATTCTTCCTTCATTCCTGATAATTCTTTGTATAGCCATCTTCCTTACTCCTGATCTGATAAAGAACAATCCGACTTTATCGGCGATCTTCAAGGGCGTGCGTCCGGCCGTTGTCGCGCTTATCATCGCACCCGTGATCACATCGGCCAAGGCTGCCAAGATCGGTTGGAAAACGATAGGCATACCGATTGCCGTGGCTCTCCTGATCTATTCCAAGTGGCCGGTTGTGTCTAATCCTATATTATATATAGTGCTTGGCGGTTTCTTCGGATGGCTGTGGTTTTCCCACCATGTGAAATCGCTTCAGAAAGTCGAGGATGAAGTTAGAAAGGAGGATGAGGAATTATGATTTACCTTAGATTGATCTGGGCCTATCTGAAAATAGGTCTTTTCGGATTCGGTGGCGGTTATGCCATGCTCGCGCTTATCGAACGTGAGATCGTTGGGCCGGGGTGGATAACCGAACAGATGTTTACGGACATTGTGGCCATATCGCAGATGACACCCGGCCCGATCGGTATAAATTCGGCCACATATATCGGATATGTTGCTCCCGGAGAGTACTCCGAAGCTTTCGCCTCACCGCTTTTCGGTGTATTGGGCTCGCTGTTGTGTACGTTGGTTGTAGTCCTGCCTTCGTTTATATTGGTAGCTTTCACGAGTCATCTGATAAGCCGCCATAAGGACAGTGTGGTGGTTAAAGGCATTTTTGCCGGCCTGCGCCCCGTTGTGGTAGGACTGATCGCTTCTGCAGCCATGCTTCTGATGAATGCGGCCAATTTCGGTGAGGATACAACGCAGTTGCTCTGGAGTATTGCTCTGTGTGTGGGAGCATTCGTTCTGGTCTATTGGGTAAAATGGCATCCGATACTCATCATCTGTCTCGCAGGGTTTGCGGGATGGCTGATTTATTAATTTTATAAGCTGACAGCTATGACTTACAGTGAAGCTATAGAGTTTCTTTTCAATTCTCTTCCGGTGTTTCAGCGCGAGGGAGCTTCGGCATATAAACCGGGGCTGGGAACTTCTCACGCATTGGATGATATTTTCGGTAATCCTCACCTCGCTTATCCACCCATACATATAGCAGGCACTAACGGCAAGGGTTCGACTGCCCACACGATTGCCGCCGTGCTTGCGCGTGCGGGATATAAGACAGGTCTCTATACCTCACCGCACATCTTTGATTTCCGTGAACGTATCAGGGTGAACGGTAGAAAAATTTCGGAGAAGGCTGTGGTTGATTTCGTCGAACGGTGGAAAGCTATGTCAACCGATCTCACACCGAGTTTCTTTGAGCTTACCTCGACCATGGCTTTTGAATATTTCAAAAAAGAGAATGTTGATGTGGCTGTGATCGAGACCGGATTAGGAGGACGGTTGGATTCGACAAACATTATCACTCCGATATTGAGTGTAATCACAAATATCTCCCATGACCACACGAATCTACTTGGCGATACCCTTGAAAAGATAGCGTTTGAGAAAGCCGGTATAATAAAGAAAGGTGTTCCTGTAGTGATCGGTGAATTGCAGCCTGAGACAATAAATGTCTTCGGGCAGAAGGCCGCGCAGTCAGACGCACCATTGTTGGTGGCAGAACCTGTCGAGGCTATAGTCCGGGAGAATGCTATCGACTATCCGCATACACCTTTCGGAGCTGTCAGAGGGGAGCTCGCAGGTGAATGTCAGGTCAAGAATACCGCCACGATACTGTGCAGTCTCGTATGTCTGCGGGATCTTGGTTTCAGGATCACGGATGAGGCTGTGAGAGACGGGTTTGCACACGTCTGTGAAGATACCGGCCTTATGGGACGATGGATGGTGCTGGACAACGATCCGCTTACTGTCTGTGATACCGGTCACAATATAGGAGGATGGGAGTATATAGCCTCGCAGCTGTCATCGCGTAAGTCAGGCAGGGTGCATCTGATCGCAGGATTTGTCAACGATAAGGATATTTCAGCCATATTGAAGAAGATCGGAGGGCTTGGTGAGAATGTCGCCCTTTATTTTGCCTCGCCGTCAGTGCCTCGCGGGCTTGCTGCGGCCGATCTTGCACGGAAAGCGTCGGAATTCGGTCTTTACGGCGAGGTGATTCCGGATGTGAACGATGCATTGGCGCAGGCTCGTCAGTGTGCGGCCAAGGATGATATGATCCTGATCGCCGGAAGTAATTTCCTGTTGGCTGATCTTAGGCTTGATAAGGAGGAGTGCTGACGAATCAGATGTGACGTAGTACCTCAAGCGGTGCATAGAGGATCATCCGTGGGCCGGAGAAGCGCATGACGATGCGTATGCGCTCACGCATTGACGGTGAGTAGCAATGGATGGTGCAGCGACGGCATGATTCTTTATTCTCGCCGAATGGACAATGTGTCAGTCGCTTGGCCGCATAATCAAGAAGAGTGCGGCAGTCATCGCATAGCTCCGCGTTTCCCTCTTTCCGCCGGCAGTAAATGCGTATCATAACTCCTATGATACGTTTTTCTTTTTCTATACGTGAAGCCCCTCGTCTAAACATTTTGCTCAGGGACTCCGGGGGTTGTTGAAAGTACGGAATTGTAGTAACGTGGATCGCCTGAAACCTCACGGCCTATGAATGATGGAAGCGGTGGACAGCAATCGGCTGACGGCATTTCAATCTCAGCCACAATCAGGCCGTCATGCCTTCCGTGGAAACAGTCAATCTCCCATTTCCAACCTTCGAAATCCACAATATAGCGGGTTTTGTCAATTGAAAATCCTCCGGTAAGCCGCTCCGCCATCTCAACGGCATCAGTGAGCGGGACCGGATACTCCCACTCATCGCGGATCACGCCCTTATTGCGCCCCTTGACGGTTAGGAAGGCGGAGTCATCCTTTATGCGCAGACGCACTGTGGCGTCGGGGTTATCCGAAAGATAGGTCTGTCTGATCCTTGTCGAGGAAATGGCCTGTTGGATGAAAGATGTGTTATTAACCAGAAACTTACGTTCGATTTCTTTTGCCATGGACGGGTGGGTGATTGTTAAAAGAGTGAAAATGAAGAGAGACCATGATGGTTGATAGCTGCAGAATGACTAACTTTGCAAAGTTAAAGAAGATTGTAACTATTTGCAACAGTTTGATATGTCTAATTTGCGCCTGCATCTGCGCATTGCAATATTTTCCCTTTTTGTTTTGTCGATACTTCCGGCTGTGGCTCTCAACGTCACGGTTAGCGGTGTGGTGACTGATTCACTTTCTCATGAACCCGTCCCGTTTGCAACAATCATGCTTAAAGGCACTGACAGGGGTGTGCTCACGGATGATTCCGGTAATTACAGCGTCACGACGGCTCTTCCGTTTGACAGCGTGCTCGTATCTGCCATAGGTTATGCGACCAAGAGTGTAGCTGTGCGTCCCAATGGAAGCCAGTTGAAACTTGACATTGCCATCCATCCTTCCGGAGTGCAGCTCGGAGAGGTCATCGCGCGTCCGAAACGTGTCCATTATTCCAAGAAGAATAATCCGGCTGTTGAATTCATGGAGCGTATCCGCCACACGCAGGATCTGAATGATCCGCGCCGTCATGATAATTACAATTATGATAAGTATGAACGCATCACGCTGGCGATAAATAATTATCAGGCCGGTGATTCAGGAAAGCAAAGCGGTCTTGGGAAGCACTTTGCATTTCTGCGGGAGTATGTCGATACGTCTGAAGTTTCGGGTAAACCTATACTTAATATCGCGCTGCGCGAGAAACTGTCGTCCGTGCATTACCGGAAAGATCCGGAAAGCGAAAAGGAATATGTGACGGGTCTGCGTTCGTCGGGCTTCGATGATGTCCTTGATAAACAGAGCGTGCAGACGTTCTATGAGGACGTGATGCGCGAAGTGGATGTGTATGACAACGATATCACTATTTTTCAGACCCGTTTCGTGTCACCGTTGTCACGTATAGCTCCGGATTTCTACAAATTTTATCTTACGGATACGATCAACGTGGATTCGACCAGTTGCGTTGAGCTTACGTTTGTCCCGCGCAATCCGAGTTCGCTCGGATTTACGGGTCGCTTCTATGTCCCGCTCGGTGACACGACAATGTTTATCAAACGCATAATCCTGCGTGCGCCGCATGATATAAATCTGAATTTCATCGACGGGCTCGTGATAAGTCAGGATTATGTCAAAGCTCCGGATGGGTCGCGTCTGAAAATCAAGGACGATATGATGATGGAGGCAAGTCTTATCCCCGGCACACCGGGAATCTACGGTCACCGCCACACCGTCTATGATTCGCACGATTTCAATCCTGCCGCGAATCCCGATCTTTTCAAGCGCGGTGCCGATCAGATATTCGCTCCGGGTGCGGAAGGGCATGACGAGGAGTTCTGGACTGACAACCGAAAGGCTGAGATAGGCAAAGGTGCGAATGCGATCGAACAGATGATGACCCGTCTGCGCTCCGTACCGCTGTTCTATTGGGGTGAGAAAACCGTGAGACTTGTTACGTCGGGTTATGTGCCTACAGGTAAGCCTTCGTACTTTGATCTCGGACCGATGACCACCATGATCTCATACAATGCCATAGAGGGATTGCGTCTGCGCCTCGGAGGCATGACAACGGCTAATCTTTCCAACAGGTGGTTTGCCAGAGGTTATGTGGCGCGCGGTTTCAAGGATCATAAGTGGAAATATAGCGGAGAGCTGGAATATTCTTTCCGTGACAAGGAGTATCATTCAAGGGAGTTCCCGGTCCATTCGATCAGGGCTACGCAGCTTTACGACATAGATCGTCTCGGTCAGCTGTCGATGATGCACAATGTGGATAATGTGTTCCTCTCGTTTCGTCGAATGCCTGACCGTCAGGAGACATATCACCGCGTGAGCAAGCTGGAATATATAATGGAGACAGAGAATCATTTTTCGCTTGAGGCTCGTGTGCAGCAGGAAAGACAGTACTCAACGGAGTTCATGACCTTTGTCAACGGGCATGGCGAGAGTTTCCGTCATTACACCATGAATTCATTCCGGTTGCTGCTCCGCTATGCTCCCGGCGAGAAGTTCTATCAGATGAAGACCGGACGTATGCCGATCAATATGGATGCTCCGATATTTACCCTGTCACATACGTTCGCACCCAAGGGCTTCATGGGCAATCCGTTTGCGCTTAACGTGACGGAAGCCTCGATATTCAAACGTATATGGCTCTCGGCATTCGGCTGTATAGATTTTACTGTCAAGGGTGGTCACGTGTGGTCGCGGTCACCGTATCCCAATCTGCTCATTCCCGGAGCGAACCTGTCGTATATCATACAGTCGGATCTTTTCTCATGTCTGAATCCGATGGAGTTTATCAACGATTCATACGCTCAATGGGATCTCACGTACTGGGCGAATGGTGCGCTTCTCAACAATATTCCTCTCCTGAAAAAGCTGAAGTTGCGCGAGGCTGTGACTTTCAAAGGTGTGTGGGGACATCTGAGTGACCGCAACAAACCGTCGCTCAATCCGGAACTTTATGCATTTCCAGCGATCGCTCACACGCAGGAGATGACTGATCTGCCCTATATGGAGATTGGTGCGGGACTTGACAATATTTTCCGTATCCTACGCGTGGATTACACTTGGCGTCTTACTTATCGGGACAATCCGGAAGCCTGCAAGAGCGGTCTGCGATTCACATTCCACTTCTCGTTCTGAGAAGTAGCCGAAATCGGGGTGATGTTGAAGATAGCAAATCTCCGATCCGAGTGACGGTAATTGGAGGTAGTTGGGGTGAATATCAATGGTTATCCGCGTTTCGGCCAGTGCAAGCGCAGGTCCTACAAGCTATTATATACATACGTCTGATTTTAGAGTATCATTGTATTATAAAAGCATCAGGAGACAGATTCCGATCTTATGGGCGGCTCTGTCTCCTGATGCTTTTTGCGGTTATCTCGTTGCGAGGTTATTTGGGCTGATAGAGGTAGCGTTTGATGGAACGTTTGGGCGTTTTTTCAAACTCTTCTGTCATCAGTTCGAAGCGTTGGATCTGTGAATAGGCGGGAAGATCCGAGTTGAGGGTCTTGATATTCTCAGCCATAATGTCGGTGATACCCTGATTGCTCAGTTTCTGTGAACTGATGCTTTCGTAGTCGGGATAGATCAGGGCTACAAGACGTCCGCCGCCGCCATCGATCACAAGTGATTCGGACACGTAGGGAAGGTTATTGAGCTTGTCCTCGATTTCCTCCGGATAGATATTCTGGCCTGAAGGACCGAGAATCATGTTCTTGTCACGGCCACGTATGTAAAGAAAGCCGTTGTCGTCAAATGTACAGATATCACCTGTGCAGAGCCATCCGTCCTCACTCATGCAGCTTTCGGTCGCTTCCGGATTCTTGTAATAACCAAGCATGACATTCTCGCCTTTGACATAGAGTATGCCGGGTTTGGATGTCGGATTTTCGGAATCAATACGTGCTTCCAGACGATCGACAATGCGTCCGCATGAGGCCATACGGTTTTCCTTGGCATTGGCATAGGAGATAAGGGGTGCGCATTCAGTCATGCCGTAACCGACAGTGTAGGGGAAACCGATGCGACGTAGGAATTTTTCGACATCGCGGTTGAGACCGGCACCGCCGATGACGATTTCCTCTACGTTACCGCCGAATGTCTCGGTGAGGCGGTCGTTGATTTTGCTCAACAGACGCTCGTCAACATAGGGAACCATCAGCATGAGTTTCATCAACGGTTTTTCGAGCATCGGGAATACTCGGGTACGGATGATCTTCTCGATGATCAGAGGAACGGTGACTATGTAGCGCGGTTTGACTTTCGCAAAAGCATCCATGATGATGCGGGGCGACGGGGTCTTGGTCAGTATGTTGATATGGTTACCACTGATGAAGGGGCGGAGCATATCTATGGTCAGACCATACATGTGGGCAAGCGGAAGCATGCATACTACTCCGTCGCCGGGATTTGTCGGGAGAAAATCGAGACAGAACTGAACATTGGACCAAAGACTGCGGAAGGGTAGCATCACGCCTTTTGAGAAACCGGTCGATCCGGAAGTGTAGCTGATCAGACAGAGCTCTTCCTTGCTGTCCTCATGATAGATGACATCCTCCGGGCTGAAACGGTCGGGATAACGTTTCCCGAAAATCTCGTTCAGGTGAGCGCGCGTATGAGTAAGCGTCTTGTCATTGCTATGGATGAGTGAGAAATCCTTGATCGAAAGTGCGCCGAGAAGTTGCGGCATAGCTTCCGGATTAAGATCGTCCCAAATATTCTCGTCAATTATCGCAAGCTTAGCGTCACTGTGGTTTATAAGATGCTGCACATTATCGGCCTTGAAATCTGCAAGGATCGGGACAATTACAGCTCCATAGGTCAGTGTTGCGATGAATGTCACGCACCACATCGAACTGTTTTTGGCGCAGAGAGCCACTTTGTCGCCGGGTTTTACGCCACAATGCTCATACAGAAGATGGAGTTTGGCTATCTTACGTGCCACATCTTTGTATGTCATTGTCATCCCACCCATATCGGTCAGTGACGGAAGCTCCCAGTATTCGCGTATAGCGTCCTGAAAGTATAAGTTAAGGCTGTCGCGTTGAATCATGATTGAATAAATAGTCGAAAGGATTCGTTATTATTACATATCCCTTATGAAGTGAGCATATTACGGTCGGTAAGAAAAATACACGCACCTAAAAATTCTCATTTAGAATAGTAATGTGCAAAAATAAGAAAAATAGAGTAATTGGCGTTGCTGAATTTAATTAATAAATCTTAACGTTTGCTCCAGTAAAGGAGTATTCGGGTCAAGAATTTTTACATCTGGGTCTTTTGACAGCCATAGGAGTTGTTTTTTCGCATAGACACGTGTATTTTTTGCGATACGCGCTATGGCTGTCTCACGATCCATAATCCCGTCCATCATGGCAAACATTTCCTTATATCCGACAGTATTGAGCGAGTTGAGATGACGGAAGGGATAGACACGTCGGGCTTCTTCTTCAAGGCCATCGGTGATCATCATATCGACCCGTCGGTTAATACGGTCAAACAGCTTCTGTCTGTCATGTCCGATTGCCATCTTTATTATTCGGAACGGACGTTGCTTTGCCTCACCGGTGCGGAGGGTGGAGTAAGGTCGGCCTGACTCCATGCAGATCTCGATGGCATGGACAAGGCGGCGGTGATTGGAGAGGTCGGCGGTGGAGAGATAGTCGGGATCAAGCTCCCGTAGTTTGTCGTGGAGTGCCGGCAGCCCACCTTTATTATATAAGGAGAGGGCATAGTCACGGACTTCGGCGGAGATGGTAGGGAGCGAGTCGATTCCGCGTGTGATGGCGTCGATATACATCATTGAGCCTCCACACATCACCGCATAGTCATTTCCGGCCCAGATATCATCAAGAATCCTCAGGGCGTCCTCTTCATAACATGCTGCCGAATAGTAAGCGTCGAGGTCCAGCACGCCGATGAGGTGGTGGCGCACACGCGCAAGCTGCTCAGGTGTCGGCGCAGCCGTCCCGATCGGGAGTCCACGGAAAAGCTGGCGCGAGTCAGCCGACACTATTTCAGTGTCGAGTGCCTCGGCCAGCTCTATGGCAAGTGACGTTTTCCCGCTTGCGGTCGGCCCGGTGATAATAACAAGTGTTTTCAAGGGGTCCGTTTGAGGATGATTGATTGTATGGGGAGAATACGCCGGATTTACTTTTCAGCGACAAGACGTGCGATCTCAACAATGACCTGTGTGGCTTTTTCCATCGAGGGCACGGGAACAAATTCATAACGGCCGTGGAAGTTAAGGCCACCGGCAAAGATGTTGGGACAGGGGAGACCCTTGAATGACAGCTGTGCACCGTCTGTACCTCCACGGATAGGCTGCACCTTAGGAGTGACATCTACATTCTTCATGGCCTGAACGGCTATGTCGATTATGTGCATTACCGGTTCGATCTTCTCACGCATGTTGTAATACTGATCCTTGATTTCGATAGATGCACAGTCGGGGAATTCGTTATTGATCTTGCGTGTGAGATGTTCAAGCTCCTTCTTGCGGCGTTCGAAACGGTCGCGGTCATGATCGCGGATGATATAGGTGAGCACGGTCTCCTCGACAGTACCCTCAAATGAAATAAGGTGATAGAATCCCTCGTAACCTTCGGTGTGTTCAGGTGTCTCCCATCGCGGAAGCATGATGACAAACTGGTTGGCGATACGCATGGAGTTGATCATCTTGTGCTTGGCATAACCGGGATGCACGTTGCGGCCTTTGAAGGTGACTTTGGCTACGGCTGCATTGAAGTTTTCATATTCAAGTTCGCCGATCTCGCCGCCGTCCATAGTGTAGCCCCAGTCGGCACCGAAGAGATCGACATCGAACTTGTGTGCTCCCTTACCGATTTCTTCATCAGGATTGAAGGCTATGCGGATGTCGCCATGCTTGATCTCCGGATGCTTGATGAGGTAATCGACAGCTGTGATAATCTCGGCGATACCTGCCTTGTCGTCAGCACCGAGGAGGGTGTTTCCGTCAGTGACGATGAGATCCTGACCTACATAATCGAGGAGTTCAGGGAACTGTCCGGGTGAGAGTACGATACCGTTGGTTGAATTAAGGACAATGTCCTTACCGTCATATTTCTCGACGATGCGCGGAGAGACGTGGCGACCGCTCATGTCAGGTGATGTGTCGAGATGTGCGATGAAGCCGACTGTCGGGACATCCTTTCCTGCATTGCCTTTGAGGGTGGCCATGAGATAGCCGTTGTCATCGAGTGTGATGTCGGTCAGACCCATCGCGCGCAGTTCCTTTTCAAGGTGCTGTGCGAAAATCATCTGTCCGGGAGTGGAGGGAGTAAGGTTGGTGAGTTCGTCACTTTGAGTGTCGAACTTCACATATTCTAAGAAGCGATCTACTACGGTCATTTCGTCAAATTGTATGTCTGTCGTTGATATTAAATTTCGGTGCTGCAAATTTAGTGACTTTTTTCCGTTCAACCAACTGGGGAAACGTGTAAAAATCATACATGAGGATCAGTTCATAGAGAGGAAATACGGCAACGGATGAATTAAAGCCAACGTAGTCAAAAACAGATGTTGTTTCGGAGCAACGTTGGCTTTAAGATTTTTATGGAATTAGAGGGTGTCTAACATTTGTTACGAAACGCCCTCTTGTGCGTATCAGATTTATTTCTGAGAATTGAGCTTGATGGAACCGCCGATTGATTTGTCAACGCGCGATTCCTTTACGGAGAGGGTAGATCCCTTGATATCACCTCCGCTTGATGCCGAGAATGATCCCTTAGCGGATGTTCCGCCTATGCGGATCGAGCCTCCGGAGGATGCTTCGCAGTCGGTGTCCTTTGCTGATACTTTCGGGGCTGAAATTGATGCGCCTGACGATACATCCATGCTGATTTTGTCGGCAACTACGGATTTCACTTCGATAGATGCTCCTGATGAAGCCTCTGCTTCGAGTTTGCGGCAACTGATTCCGGCAAGAGATATAGAAGCACCTGACGACGCTTCAAGTTCGATCTTTTTTCCGCCCGCTGAAACTGTGGTATTACATTTCACGGATGATCCGGAAGAAGCCTCGATCTCATTGACCATAGGTGCTGTCACAGTGACAACCACTCCCTTAATGAGGTTGCCTTTACGGCTTCCGAGTGGATTGGGTTTGGGGGATATTTTAAGAGTATTACCGCTTATGCGGACATCAATTTTACTGATCTGGTCAGCCTCGCCGGTGATCTTGACGGTTGGCTGATTTCCGGAGGCAGGCTGATAGATCACCTTTACTCCTGCACTCGTGTCAAGAGACGAGAATGATTGCTTGATGTTTATTACACGCGTTTCTGCACCGGATGTGAATGCGGCAAGCCCGATGATGAGCATGAACAATGTAAAGAGTGATTTTTTCATTTGTCTTACGTGGCTTTTAATTAAAACATAAGTGAGGGATGAGTCCGGAGTGAGGATCCAAAAAACGGAGTTTTATATATAAGACGTGAAAAAATGTGAATAGTTACATCAAAAATTAAAAAAATGATGTCCAATGCTTTTTGGAAAAGATAAATTACCAGAATTGAGCTACTTACAGATTAGACGTTTCTGCAGTTGGTTTTGCCGGAGTCTTTTTCGAGAAAAGACGGTCAATTATGGCGGCAAGCGCACCGTCGCCGGTTACGTTGCAGGCTGTACCGAAGCTGTCCATAGCAATGTAAAGCGCGATCATGAGAGCTACCATCTGCTCGTCGAAACCAAGGATTGACTGGAGGAGACCGATGGAGGCCATGATAGCTCCACCCGGAATACCCGGCGCGGCTATAATGGTAATGCCGAGCATTCCGATGAAGTGACAGAAGAGTCCGAGGTCATGGGGCTGATTGTGCATGATCATGAGCGCGAGCGCACAAGCTACGATTTTGAGTGTGCTGCCGCTCATGTGGATCGTGGCACAGAGTGGGACGACGAATCCTGCGATATCCTCGCTGACACCCATTTTGATGGCTTGCCGGAGGGTTACCGGGATAGTAGCTGCAGACGACTGTGTGCCGAGAGCCGTAAAGTAGGCTGGCATCATGGTGCGCAGCATCCAGAACGGATTTTTCTTTGCAAACAGTGCGGCCACACAATATTGGATCACGAGAATAAGCACATGGAGTATGAAGATGACAACTATTATCTTCATGAAACATTTAAGGATCATGCCTACCTGACCTTCAAGCGTCATGTTGAGGAATATGCCGAAAATGTAGATTGGGAGCAGTGGGAGAATGGCTGCATCAATAGTTTTCGACACAATATCACGGAATTCTCCGAACCCTCTGCGCAGAGCGTTGCCGCTGAGAAAAGCCATTCCGAGTCCGAGCATGAAAGCGAGTACAAGGGCAGTCATGACTGTCATCAGCGGTGGCATTTCAATGGTAAAGAATGGTTGGATGGAAGGGGTGCTTTCCGTCAGTGCAATCCCTTCTTCACCTCCGATCAGGGAGGGGAAGGTCAGGATTCCGGTGAAGTAGGAGAGAAGTCCGGCAAAGAATGTGGCAAAGTAGGCAATCGCAGCGGTTACTACGAGCAGTTTTCCCGCACGGCCACCGATATCGGCAATAGCCGGAGTAACGAAGCCGACAATGATCATCGGGATCATGAATCCGAGGAACTGGGAGAATATGGCATTGAATGTGGCCATGATTTCAGCAAACCAGAGCGGTGAGACATAGCCGATGGCGATACCGAGAACTATGGCGATGAGTATGCGCGGGAGCAGACCGAGTTTTTTCATTGGGGGGAGGTAAGTAGTGAATGCAGAAAACGAAGATCAGAAGTATATGTTAGTGTAGTTTCCACAGAGCGGATGATGCATCGGAGGGCATACGCCAGTCGCCGCGTGGCGAGAGGCATACAGATCCGACTTTAGGTCCGTCGGGCAAGCATGAGCGTTTGAACTGCTGGTTGAAGAAACGGCGGAAGAATGTGGAGAGCCAGTGGCGGATCACGTCGTCGGAATACTGTTCAGGAGTGAATGCATGGCGGGCGAGGAGGAAGATGCGGTCCGGTGTGAACCCGAAGCGCAAGGTGTAATAAAGGAAGAAGTCATGCAACTCGTATGGTCCAACGAGATCTTCGGTCTTTTGCTTTATGTTTCCTTCACTGTCGGCAGGGATAAGCTCCGGACTGATAGGTGTGTCGATAATGTCAAGGAGACAGCGGCGGACAATGGAATCCGGCGCGGCCTCATCGGCAAAGTAGCCGACAAGATATTTTACAAGTGTTTTTGGTACTCCGGCATTGACACCATACATTGACATGTGGTCGCCGTTGTAGGTAGCCCAGCCGAGTGCGAGTTCCGAGAGGTCACCTGTGCCGAGAACGATGCCGCCGGTCTGGTTTGCTATGTCCATCAGCAGCAATGTGCGCTGGCGTGCCTGCGAATTCTCGTATGTCACGTCATGGATTTCGGGATCATGACCGATATCTTTGAAGTGTTGTGTCACGGCCGGAGCAATTGAGATTTCGCGTATGCTCACTCCGAGTCCTTCCATCAGTTCGACGGCATTGTTGTGGGTGCGTGATGTGGTGCCGAATCCGGGCATTGTCACACCGATAATACCCTTACGGTCAAGATGCAGGCGGTCAAAAGTACCCACGGCGATCAAAAGGGCGAGAGTTGAGTCAAGACCGCCGGAAATACCGACTGTGAGCGATGAGCAGTGGATCGCGTCGAGTCTCTTTGCAAGAGCGGCCACCTGAATGTTGATGATCTCTTCGCAACGTTCATGGCGTGCTGTCTGTGATTCCGGTACGAAGGGGTGCGGGTCGATATAGCGGAGGAGTTTTCGGTCAGATGCTGATTTATTCCCGCTATCTTTCGGTGTATTTTCTTTCGGCGATTCAGATGTTATGCCCTCGCATTCAGCCTGAGCACAGTCAGCGAAGGTGGTCATGTGGAGACGGTCACGTTCGAGTGCCTCGACGTCGATGTCCGCAATAGCAGTATTGTCGGCTGGATTCCAGCGTTGGTTTGCCTGCAATACGGTTCCGTTCTCTGCGATGATGGCCTTGCCGTCAAACGTGAGGTCAGTGGATGATTCTCCCCATCCGGCACCAGCATAGGCATAGGCACACAGACAACGCGCGGACTGCTGGCTGATGAGCGAACGGAGGTAGGCATATTTACCTATTAGATCATCTGAAGCTGAGAGGTTCAGTATCAGGGTTGCCCCCTTCATGGCGAGACGTGATGAGGGCGGGACGGGTACCCAAAGGTCTTCGCAGATCTCGATTCCTATCTTGGTCCCGTGTGAGTTGAAGATCCGGCCTGATGACATGGTAAAAATTTCGCCACAGATTTCTACCTCGACATCTTGGCCGAGGGGTAGCGGACGCCACCAACGACGCTCGTAGAACTCGTTGTAGTTGGGAATATATGTTTTTGTTACGAGATCTACGCGTCCGTTGCGGATAAATGCGGCGCAGTTGTAGAGCGCACCTTCATATCTGACCGGCAGTCCGACAGCAAAATGTATATTCAGGTCCTTGGACATGTCGCGGAGTTCGATAAGCGCGTGGGAAGCGGCATCAAGCAGAGTAGAACTATGGAAAAGATCAGCACATGTGTAAGCCGTGAGACACATTTCGGGAAAGACGGCAACTTCCACACCGGAATCTTCAAGTTCGAGAAGTTTTGCTTTAATCTGTGACAGATTGAAATCGACATCGGCCACACGCACTGTCGGAGCAGTTGCGGCTACGCGGAGAAATCCTGAAAACATCTATTTGTAAGGGTTTAGAGATTGTTTGATAACAAATGTGAAGCCGGAGCGGACGTGTTGGCTAAACTATTCATAAATCTTAGAGAGTCATGTGACGACATGATAGCTGAAGATTAGGGCAAGTTAAGCCGAAGAGACATCCATGCGACATCTTAATTGAAAAATAGCTGGAGATCGGAGCACGAAATTATGAATAATT
Organism: Duncaniella sp.; assembly: GCF_029056165.1. NCBI lineage: Bacteria > Pseudomonadati > Bacteroidota > Bacteroidia > Bacteroidales > Muribaculaceae > Duncaniella > Duncaniella sp. Next base: position 259,442 of record NZ_JAIDBW010000012.1, read on the forward strand.
TCTTGATTTTTGTCAATATGGGTTGATAAATTTGGAATAATACCTTAACTTTGTGGTCAAGCAAACCTCAATTATGCACACGGAATTTATCACCCTTAGCTGGAGCGGTCTGTGGTGGAGTCTCGGAGTTGGCTACGCCATACTGATTCTGTGTGTCATCGGGATTGTCATAAGTGAGAACCGTAATCCGCTTAAAGCTTTGGGCTGGGTGACGGCTCTGCTGCTTTTTCCGGTTGGAGGTATAATCCTCTATTTTGTTTTCGGTAGAAGCATCAGGAATGTCCGCATGATCTCACGCCGCAACCGCCGCAAGCTTCTCAAACACGAGGGAACCCAGCCTCTTCCGAAGCTTGACCGTGAGCTATCACCTGAAAACCGACAGCGCATAAGGCTTGCCTACAGCATAGGGGGGGCCAACCTCTATACCGGAAATGATATAAGGATTTTTACGGACGGCCGAAGCTTTTTCGATGAGTTGTTCGAGGATCTCAAGAAGGCGCGTGAATATATCAATCTGCAGTTTTACATCATAGCTTCTGACCCTCTTGGCCGTCAGTTGAGGGATATTCTCATCGAGCGCGCGCGTGCCGGAGTCAAGGTCAGGGTAATCTATGACTATATCGGTTCTTTTGATGCACGCCGACGTGATTTTTTTCAGCGAATGAAGGAGAACGGTGTGGAGGTACATTCGTTTTTCCGCCTGTCGTTCCCATCGCATGTCAACCGCCTGAACTGGCGCAATCATCGTAAGGTTGTGGTGATTGACGGTAGGATCGGATATATCGGCGGCATGAATGTGGCAGAACGGTATATGGGAAGTTTTGACGGAGGAAAATGGCGCGATACGGCTGCAAGAATTACCGGTCCGTGTGTAGGTGCGCTGCAATATCATTTCGCTGTGGATTGGAAGTTCATGGGGCATGATCTGCTCTGTGACCCTGTTGCCGGATGGAGTAAAGATGATGGCGCAGAGGTAAGCGATGCCACGCTGCAGGTACTTGCCTCCGGCCCTAACGACCGCTGGGGAAACATGACGCTGCTTTTTTACAAGGCTATTTCGACGGCACGGCGAAGGGTGTGGTTGCAGACACCTTATTTCCTGCCGAGTGACGGGCTGATGAAGGCTCTTGAGAGTGCGGCTCTTGCGGGAGTGGATGTGCGAGTCATGATGCCGCGCCGTTCCGATTCACGCATATTGACGTATGCGTCGCACAGCTACGTGGAGGAATGTCTTTTGGCCGGAGTGAAGGTCTATCTTTATGAGGCAGGGATGCTTCATGCAAAGGTGCTTATCGTAGATAATGATTTCTCCACCCTCGGATCGACTAATTTTGACTTCCGCAGTCTTGAGCATAATTTCGAGGAAAATCTTGTCATGTACTCAAATGAAGCGAACCGGATACTTGCTCAGGGCTTCGAGGAAGATTCAAAGGATTGCAGCAAACTAAAGATAGCGGAGTGGAACCGCCGTGACCGCCGTCGGAAAGTGCAGGAATCAATCTACCGACTGCTGAGTCCGATCCTTTAAAATACACACGCACGATTCTTCAAATACATATCGGACTTACAATAAAAAACGAAGGGTGGCCTCACGGTCATCCTTCGCTGCTTACACATAGTACTTAACGTCAGTGGATTTATAAATGTCTAATAATGCAAATGTCTCTTAGTGTATATTTGAGAGTTCTATTTCTTTCACGGAGCGAATTGTTTTAATTGATGTTTTTGAGCATTGCGCCCCGTGATTATGATGCAAAGTTAGGGTTAAAATTTCAAAAAACCTAATGAATTCAGTCTGCTTTAAAACACATTTCTATGGCATGTGTGGTGTGAGTTGGCATGAGAATGAAAAATTGTCAAGCATCGAATAAATGGGGAAGGCATATTGTTAGCTAAGAATGGTTAAAAATAAAAAAATGCAATTTGGTTAAAAATAGTTAATGGAAATTATGCTGATTTTGAGGTTGTACTGATGGGGATATGGACATTTCGATTTGAAATCTACGGGTTAGTAGGGTTGTGGGGATCGACATCCTTGACTTGTTTTATTGACTTATTTTATCGGTACTTTTGCAAAATAGGGGTTGGACAATTGTTAAAGATTGAGGAAAAATCACTACCTTTGGGGTCGCGTTTTCTAAAACGTGAACCGGGCTGTAAATGAATGCTTAGCTGTGAATAGCGGTCGATTTTCAGCCCTGCCCGTTTCCACTCAGGAAAAGGAAGCATGAAAGAACAGTTGCAACCATTCAGAAATGAAAGACGATAGCACTAAATTAGTATCAGTAGGTCAGATAGACATAGGCGTTCCGGCTGAACGTCCAGTACCCGATTTTGCGGATCTTCCCATAATCGCCATGCGCGATCTCGTACTCTTTCCCGGAGTCACATTCCCTATAACTCTTGCGCGCGAAAGTTCGGTCCACACCGCAGCTGCCGCAGCAGAGCGTCATATCCCGGTCGGCATTTTCTGTCAGCGCGATTCATCCACCGAGCATCCCGGCCTTGCCGATCTCTATGATCTCGGCGTTGTGGCCGACGTGCTGAAGACATTCGATTTGCCCGACGGCACACATACGGCCATACTGGCGGCCCGTGAGAAGATCAAGATCACCGGCCCGTCTGCGGGACAAGTGATTCCCGGTGCACTATCCGCACAGGTTAAGCCCATTCATGACAGCACATCGCGTCCGAGCGACAAGGAGTTTATTGCCCTCGTGGATGACATACGCCAGACCACACTCAATATTCTTCATGCCGGGAACGACAAGATGAGTGATCTCGCTTTCAACATCGAGAACATCCCCGGCCCGCAGTTGCTGATCAACATTATCTGTACGCATTCGCCTTTCCCGCCGGATGTGAAGATAGAACTTTTGCGTAAAAACCGCATGAAAGAGCGTGCGCAGTTGCTGCTCAGTCATCTCGCACACAGCGAGGAAATGGCCGAGATCCGTGCGGAGGTTCACCGAAAGGCCCGTAAGAATATAGATGAGCAGCAGCGCAATGCGTTCCTGCAGCACCAGTTTGAAGTCCTTCGTGAAGAGCTTTACGGAGATGACGATGACTGCAAGGCTCTTGAGGATAAGGCAAAGAAGCTTGCCCTGCCTGAAGCCGTCAAACGTACGTTCGACAAGGAGTTGGAGAAGCTCCGTCGCCTGAATCCGCAGAGTCCGGATTATTCCGTACAATATACCTATCTCCAGTTGCTCACCGATCTGCCTTGGGGAAAATATTCGGAACTTGACGCTGACTTCCAGTCGGCCGAACGTGTACTTGATGAGGATCACTATGGTCTTGAAAAAGTCAAGGAGCGCATTCTCGAACAACTGGCCGTGATGATGAATACTCCCGAAGGCCGTTCGCCCATCATCTGTCTCGTCGGGGCTCCCGGTGTCGGTAAGACATCTTTAGGGCAGTCCATAGCGAAGGCACTCGGCAGAAAGTATCAGCGCGTTTCGCTCGGAGGTCTTCACGACGAGGCCGAGATCCGTGGCCACCGCCGCACGTACATAGGTGCGATGCCCGGCCGTATAATCGATGCGATAAAGCGTGCAGGTACATCCAACCCTGTTCTTCTGCTTGACGAGATTGATAAGACAGGCAGTGATTTCAAAGGTGATCCGTCATCAGCCCTGCTTGAGGTGCTCGATCCGGAGCAGAACAGCCATTTCCATGACAATTATGTGGATGTGGATTATGACCTTTCGCACGTGCTTTTCATCGCTACTGCCAATACGCTTTCAACTATCCCCCGGCCTCTGCTGGACCGAATGGAGATCATAGATATATCAGGATATCTTCCTGAAGAAAAGATCGAGATTGCGAGAAAGCATCTTGTCCCGCGTCTTGCCGTCGAGAACGGTTTCGGTAAGGACGAGATCACTTTCTCGACCGAGGCTCTGACGAAGATTATAGAAAGCTATACGAGCGAAAGCGGTGTGCGCCTTCTCGAAAAGGAACTTGCCAAAGTGGTGCGTAAGATTGTGCTCGGTAAGATGCGTGGTGAGGCTTACAAGACCCATGTCGATGTGGATGATCTCCGGGGCTATCTCGGAGTCGAAAGCTACACGCCTGAAAGATACGAAGTCTCGGATACACCCGGAGTGGCAACCGGTCTTGCATGGACGGCAGTAGGAGGTGAAATCCTTTTCATTGAATCGTCGTTCACTCAAGGTAAGGGTGAAAAACTCACCATTACCGGTAATCTGGGCGATGTGATGAAGGAATCTGCTGTCATAGCCACGCAGGTGGTGAAGGCTCGTGCGGCACGCTATGGTGTCGATCCGGAGAGTTTCGAGAACCGTCAGCTTCACATCCATGTCCCTGAAGGGGCTATTCCTAAAGATGGTCCGTCGGCAGGCATCACGATGTGTACCTCGATCCTCTCGGCACTTACTGGCCGTCCCGTCAAATCCCGTCTCGCAATGACCGGCGAGATCACGCTGCGTGGAAAGGTGCTTCCGGTAGGTGGTATAAAGGAAAAAATTCTTGCTGCCAAGCGTGCCGGTATTACGGACATAGTGTTGTGTGCCGATAATCGCAAGAACATCGAGGATATAAAGCCGGTTTATATCTCAGGGCTCACCTTCCATTACGTCCGCACGATAGACGAGGTCTTTGCAATTGCTATCGGTGATTGATCGTCAGGCGCCCGGAACAGTCACTCGGTTTAATAGGTCTGAACAACCCCATTATATATAATATAGGTATGAAAAGAATCCTCCTCCACATTGGGCTGATGATAGTTGTGGCCGTAGCTATAGCATGGCTCGCCATGCTTTGGCTAAAGGTCTGGACACGCCACGATGAGACTATCACCGTGCCATCGGTCAAGTTGATGACCTACGATAGCGCAGCCCGTATGCTTGCCTCCGAGGGGCTTGTCGCTGTGCTTGCAGACTCGGTCTATGATAAGTCAACCAAGCCCGGTACGATCATCGATCAGAATCCGAAGTTAGGAACTGTCGTAAAGGAAGGGCGCGAGATCTATCTCACCATCAATGCATTCTCCCCAAAGATGGCAACGATCCCTACGCTTACGGATATCTCGATCAGACAGGCAAAATCGATACTCGAAGGTCTGGAGATAAAGAATATTGTTGAAAAGCGTGTCCCAAGTGAATTCAAGGATCTTGTGCTTGGGGTCTATTACAAAGGTCATCGCCTTACTCCCGGCGCACGTGTCCCGGTCAACGCTACCATCGAGCTTGAAGTCGGGGAGGGGATAAATGAGATCGTTGTCGATACTGATTCTGTCGGATCAGAAGAATCCGTCCCCGCTTCCGACCAGTTGAATCTTTTTGAATAAATAGACAGGATATTTAATGAAAGATACTGAAAAGGATAAAGCTACGGAAACCCCCGTTATTCTTCCGGCCACAGATGCCGATGAGATGGACGAACTTGACGGTGTGGATGACGGCGGTAACGGTGAGCTCTACGAGCATTTCCGTTTCACTGTCGATAAGGGACAGCAGCTCCTGAGGGTCGATAAGTATCTCGTCACCCGTCTTGAGAAATCATCGCGTAACCGTATCCAGCAGGCAGCTGATGCAGGTTGCATATTGGTCAACGGTCGGGCTGTAAAGTCAAATTATCGTGTCAAGCCGCTTGATGTCATACAAGTGGTCATGGATCGTCCGCGCTATGAACTGGAGATCATCCCTGAGGATATACCTCTTGACATAGTTTATGAGGACGATTCCCTGCTTGTGGTCAATAAGCCGGCCGGACTTGTGGTGCATCCCGGTCACGGTAATTATTCCGGTACTCTTGTCAATGCGCTTGCATGGCATTTCCGCGACAATCCTGATTATGACGTGAGTGATCCCCGTCTCGGTCTGGTACATCGTATCGATAAGGATACGTCGGGGCTGCTTGTTGTCGCAAAGACTCCGGATGCAAAGACTCACCTTGGAAAACAGTTCTTCAACAAGACGACCAAACGAGAGTATAACGCCCTCGTGTGGGGAGTACCTTCGCCCTCGTCAGGCAGGATTGAGGGCAACATTGGGCGCAATCCTAAGGACCGGTTGCAGATGGCTGTGTTACCACCGGATGATCCTACAGGAAAACATGCCGTCACGCACTATGAAGTTCTGGAGGATTTCACTCATGTGGCACTCGTGAAGTGTGTGCTTGAGACAGGCCGTACACATCAGATCCGCGTCCACATGCGTCATATCGGTCATCCGCTCTTCTCGGATGCCCGCTACGGTGGTGATGTGATCCTTCGTGGAGAGCGTAACGGATCTTATCAGAAATTTGTCGGTAACTGTTTTGAGATATGTCCCCGACAGGCTCTTCATGCACGCACACTCGGATTCGTACATCCCGACACGGGTGAGGAGATGTTTTTTTCCGCCCCGATTCCTCCCGACATGACAGCTTTGATTGAGAAATGGAGGCTGTATGCAAGAAAATAGATCTGACAGCCACTATCTGTCGATATATTATGACCAAATAGAAAATACGATGTTAAAATTTAGTTAAATCACTTGACATCGCATTATTCAGGTTGTAAATTTGCACTTTATTCTTTAACATGGCAAAGAAGCGTCATCACTTGATCCCATTGTTCACGACCCGTGTCACCGCGACTCTCTCGGTTGCGTTGGTGCTTTTTATCCTTGGGATTGCCGCATTGATGGGTATCGCAGCTCGGAAAGTCACTGAGGGGATAAGGGAGAATATGGGTTTTGTGGTGCTTTTCAATGAGGATGTCACAGCATCCGATATTTCTGCGGTAAAAAACGGCCTTGAAAGATCGGGAGGTGTGCGTAAGGTGATCTATTCCTCACCTGAAACAGTGCTTGACCGCTGGCAGAAGATGGTCGGTGACGAGGAGGATATCGTGCGGCTGGCAGGTGTCAACCCTTTTGTCGGAGAGCTTGAAGTAAAGGTAAAGCCTGACTATGCATCGTCCGACAGCATAGCTTTGCTCACCGGTCCTGTCATGCTCATGCCTCAGGTTAGCGAAGTCAAGGTTCACGCAGCTATGGTTGATCGTGTCAACTCTACTCTGCGCAGCATATCGCTTGCTCTTATCTTTGTGGCTGTTGCTTTGCTGACGGTGTCGTTTATTCTGATATTCAACACTGTCCGCCTTACTGTGTATGCCCGGAGATTTACGATCTATACGATGAAACTCGTCGGTGCGACTCCGGCATTCATCCGCCGTCCATTCCTGATTGATAATATTGTCAACGGACTCGTGGCAGGATTGATCGCATCCGTGGCTCTTTTGGCTACCGTGGCCTACGGTCGTTCGTATGAGCAGGAGATGAGAGCCATGCTTGATTGGGATATAATGTGTGCGGTGGTGATTGGTGTTATGGTGACCGGTGTACTCATCTGCCTTGTTGCCGCACTGTTTGCCGCGAACCGTTATCTGCGGCTTCCTTATGATGAAATGTTTAAATAACTAAATTAGAAATAATGGCTAATAAACCAGTATCAAAGCGCGAGAGCGATGAGTCTCGTCTCCAGTTGGAAAGCGAGAGCCGTCTTCCGTTGCTGAAAACAAATTTTATCCTGATGGCTATTGCCGGAGTGCTCATAGTGCTTGGGTTCTGTTTGATGGCAGGAGGAGCTACTGAATGGGATGCGTTTAATCCTGACATATTTTCCACTCGCCGCATAGTTGTCGGACCGACCATCGCGTTCCTTGGATTTGTGTTTATGGGATTTGCAATAATGTATAGCCCTAAAAATAAGAAGGACTGACACTCAAATCAAATATCAGCATGTTTCCTTGACGTCAATTCCATTGACTTTATGTCGTGGAGTCGTCTGGTCACGGCCAATAAGTTTTTAAATAATAAAAAATATCATTTACTCCGTTTCAGAAATGGATTGCATAGACGCTCTTATTTTAGGCATAGTTCAGGGACTTGCCGAATATCTTCCCATCAGTAGCAGTGGTCATCTTGAAATCTGCCGCGAAATCCTCGGTCTTAAACTTGAAGGTGCGGATGCACTTGAGTTTGACATAGTGCTCCATGTTGCAACTGTGCTCAGTACGATTGTGGTGCTTTGGCGTGAATTTGTGCCCTTGTGTAAATCATTCTTCACTGTAGCGCGCGACGATAAGTTTTTCTACGTCTGCAAGATCCTTTTATCATGTATTCCCGTGGCTATCGTCGGCCTTTGCTTTAAGGATTTCGTAGAGCAGTTCTTTGGCGACGGTCTGCGTGTGGTCGGAATCTGTCTTCTCGTCACTGCTATACTCCTTACGTTCGCCTTCTTGTTCCGTAATCCGCAGCGTGAGCGTGTGGAGGGTATCAAGGGTCACGATATCACTTGGCTGGACGCTTTCGTCATCGGTTGTGCGCAGGCTGTTGCAGTGCTTCCCGGTCTTAGCCGTTCCGGTACCACTATCGCCACTGGACTCCTTCTCGGCGACAAGCGCGACAAGATTGCACAGTTCTCCTTCTTCATGGTCATCATTCCTATTCTCGGAGAAGCACTGCTCAGTGCCAAAGACCTTGTGGCGGGTGAGGGCATCGGTGAGGCCGTAGGTACGCTGCCTCTTGTTGTCGGCTTCCTCGCGTCGTTCATTGTCGGCTGTCTGGCATGTAAATGGATGCTCGATATTGTCAAGAAGGGTAAACTGATCTGGTTCGCTCTTTACTGTCTCTGTGTCGGTATCCTCTGTATCGTTTGGTAAAAATCATTCATAAAACATGGATTTCGTTACAGGAGAAATTCTATATATTGACAAGCCGCTTGAATGGACTTCATTCGATGTGGTCAAACGACTGCGCGGAGTGCTGCTCCACCGTCTTCACCGTAAGAAGTTCAAGGTAGGCCATGCCGGTACTCTCGATCCGCTGGCTACAGGTGTGATGGTCGTTGTCACAGGACGTGCCACGAAACTTATCGAATCACTTCAGGCCGGTGTGAAGGAATATATCGCTACTGTAAAGCTCGGAGCTACTACACCGTCCTTTGATCTTGAGACGGAGATTGACGCGACATATCCCACCGCCCATATCACACGGGAGGCAATTCTTGATGTCCTTCCGCGTTTCACCGGCAGGATAGAGCAGATACCTCCTGCATTCTCAGCCTGCAAGGTCGATGGCAAGCGAGCCTATAATATGGCACGTAAGGGTCACGAAGTGGAGCTGAAACCTAAGGTGCTTGTGATTGACGAGATCGAGCTGTTGGACTTTAATCCGGAGGATATGGTGATGACTCTCCGCATAGTCTGCAGCAAGGGTACTTATATTCGTGCTCTCGCACGTGATCTCGGTGAGGCTCTTGGTTCAGGCGGTCACCTGATCGGGTTGCGACGTACCCGCGTGGGTGACGTCGGCATCTCATCATGCCTTTCTGTCGAGGAGGCTGTCGAGATGATCCGTAATGCCGAGATTACATTTCCTGACGATGACCAACAGGCGGCGTCCGTTGAATAAAAAACGTCTGCCGCATACAATTCTAATTAAAAGACTTATTTAAGATATTTTTTCAGCATGAAGCTTTCACAATTCAAATTCCGTCTGCCGGAGGAGCTTATAGCCCAGCGTCCCACTCCCGAACGTGATCAGTCAAGAATGATGGTTGTAAACAGGCGTACAGGCGAGATTGAACATAAGATCTTTAAGGATATTATAGACTACTTCGATGATGGAGACCTCTTTGTGTATAACGATACGATGGTCTTCCCTGCACGTCTTTATGGAAACAAGGAGAAGACTGGTGCACGTATCGAGGTCTTTCTGCTCCGTGAATTAAGTGCGGAGAATAAACTTTGGGATGTCCTCGTCGAACCTGCCCGCAAGATCCGTATCGGTAATAAGCTTTATTTCGGAGATGATGAATCAATGGTGGCCGAAGTGATCGACAACACTACATCGCGCGGACGCACGCTCCGTTTTCTCTATGACGGTCCTCATGATGAATTCAAGAAGGAACTTTACAAACTTGGAACGACTCCGCTCCCGCACTATATCAATCGTGAGCCGGATGAGGAGGATGCCGAACGCTTCCAGACCATTTTTGCCCGTAAGGAGGGTGCTGTGATCGTTCCCGGTGCAGGACTCCATTTCTCGCGCGAGCTTCTCAAGCGTCTTGAGATCAAGGGCGTCAATCAAGGTTTCATAACCATTCACAGCGGTCTTGGCAACTATCGTGAGATTGATGTCGAGGACCTTACAAAACACCGTATGGATTCCGAGGAGATGGAGGCCGATCAGGAGCTCGTGGATCTCGTGAATAATACCAAGGATGCCGGTCACCGTGTATGTGCGGTCGGCACATCCGTGCTCCGTGCCATTGCAAGTTCTGTCAGCATGGGTGACCACATGAAGACCTATTCAGGCTGGACAAACAAGTTTATATTCCCGCCTTATGATTTCTCGGTAACTGATGCGCTTGTGTCCAATTTCCATCTTCCGTATTCAACCATGCTCATGATGGTTGCGGCCTTTGGTGGATATGACCTCGTGATGGATGCCTACAAGAAGGCTGTCAAGGAGGGATACAAGTTCGGTGTCTATGGTGATGCCATGCTCATCGTATCGTGACATTTGTCTGTTCACGTAATGTTTTTTTTAATTTATTGCGACTTTGGCTGATTATCTGACCATAGCCTCACAGAGTGAAGCGGCTTTTCGTGAAAAGATGAGCCGCTTCATCTCTTTTGCCATACCTGTGACTACAGCTGCGGAGGCAAAGGAGTATGTGGCTCTTTATACGAATGAATATCATGATGCCCGTCATGTATGCTGGGCATATATGATAGGATCTGACAGAAAGGAATTCCTTTCGTCCGACAACGGTGAACCGTCAGGTACGGCCGGCAAACCTATCCTTGGACAGATCAATTCCTTCGGGCTTACTAATATCGTGATCATCGTGGTGCGTTATTTCGGAGGAATCAAGCTCGGCACATCCGGTCTTATCGCTGCATATCGTGAAGCTGCACGGCTCGCAATAGAGGCAGCCGAGATTATCGAGGGTAAGGATATGACTACGTTGTCGTTCACATTCCCTTATCTTGCCATGAACGATGTCATGAAACTGCTCAAGGCTCAGAATCCGGCGAGTGGACGTGAAGTCGTAAAAATAATCGAACAGGAATTTGACAACACCTGTTCGATCACTGTTTCTCTTCCGCTTGATCTTTTTGACGAACTCTCAGGACGTATATGTGCCATCTCTGGGACGTCCGTGATCAGCAGCTCGTAAAAATGTGGCTAATTACAGTATTCGCTTGTTAGGATATCAGTATCCTTTTCTATATTTATCCTCTTCCGAGTCCTCAAGGATTGAAAGATAGGAGGCGTAGCGCGATTCCGCTATCAGATGATTTTCGAGAGCCTCCCTGACGGCACAGCCGGGTTCGTGTGTGTGCGTGCAGTCACCATAGCGGCATTCAGCACCGACTTTGAATATTTCGGGAAAGAAATGACTTACCTCATGCTTGTCAAATTCAAGTGTCCCGAATCCCTTGACTCCCGGGGTGTCGATGATGAAGCTCTCAGGATCGAGATCCGGTATCTGGAACATTTCTGAGAAAGTCGTGGTGTGCATGCCCGTGTCATGAGTGTCGGAGATCTCGGCGGTTGCCAGCTGGAGACCCGGTATGAGATCATTGATTAGCGTGGATTTCCCGACACCTGAATTGCCTGAAAACAGGGTTGTCTTACCTTTGAGCTTCTCATAAAGCGTCTCGATACCTTCGCCGGTTTTAGCCGACAGCTTCACCACCTGATAACCGATGGATTCATATAGATAGCACACTCCATCGAGATATTCAAGAGCCTCTTCATCTCCCTCCAGCAGGTCAATTTTATTAATGACGAGGATAGCCGGGACGCGGTAAGCCTCGGCAGTAGCGAGAAAGCGGTCGATGAACGTTGTGGAGGTTATAGGGTGAAAGAGCGTCACGACGAGACACACCTGATCAAGATTGGCCGCAAGTATGTGGCCCTGTTTTGAAAGATTGGTAGCCTTGCGGATGATGTAGTTGCGACGCGGTTCGATTGCCGTTATGTAGTTGTTTTCCTCTTTGTCACCGGTGATGGTCACGCGGTCACCGACGGCCACCGGATTGGTGGTTCTGATGCCTTTCAGTCGGAAATTCCCTTTGATCTTGCAGTTGACTGTCGCTCCTTCGTCAGTTCTGACAGTGTAGCTGCTTCCTGTATTTTTGATTACTGTTCCTGTCATGTCTGTCTTGATGATTCTCTATTTATTGTCAGGAAATGGTTTGCTTAAAAATTTTGATGCTCGTCCCTTATCCACACCGAGTTCAACCGCCCTTCGGGCATCTGCTTCGGCATCGGCCGGACGATAACGCATCTTATTTAACGCTGCACGGTAGAGGAAAAGTTCACCGTCGTCAGGTGTAAGTTCGAGTGCGGCATTGATGTCGTCCGACGCTTCCTGAAGCGAACCGGTGAGCAGATAGCAGTAGGCACGTCCGGAATAGTATTCAGCATCCTTGCGTTTCTGGAGAATACGGCTGTAATAGGGGATGGCTGCTTCAAATTCACCTGTACCGCTTAAAACCGAAGCTCCGGCTATCTCTGTGTCAATCGTTTCGGGGAAATTGCGCTGCATGAATTCAAAATCTTTTTTTGCTGTGGCAAATGCATGGCGGCGTAGTGCGAACAGACAGTGGGGGAGACGGGCGGAGATTTCCATCGAGTCGAGTTTGAGTATGCGGTCATAGTCGGCGTAGGCCATATCGTCATATCCGTTGGCTGCAAGGATGCGCGCACGGTTCGAGAGAATTGTTACCGATGACGGAGCTAAGGCGTGGGCTTCATTAAGCGTGGCGATTGCAAGCGAGTCTTGTCCCATGTTGTAGCGTATGATGCCGAGATTTGAGATAAGCAGCACGTTCGATGGATTTCCGGGTTCTTCGCGTAGGGCCTCAACGAGTGCGCTTTCAGCCTCACGCCATTTTCCCTCTGCGCAAGCCTTGTCCGCTTCATCGACCTTTTTCATGTAAAAAGAATCTTCGTTTATAGGGGTATCGCTTGTGCCGCTTATAGGTGTGTCGTTGACCGTCGTTGAATGGATGACAGGTGATAAAAACAACAGCAAGAGCGTTGCGAGGATCGGTGTAAGAAGTTTTGTGTAATGCATCTGTTCAGGAGAGAATTTACGTGTTTGCTAATTGGAGATTATCCGAGATTTATTTTATGTACGGGAGTGTTGCTGATGTTGGTCTGTGCTACATCATGCGTTTTCTGAGATCTTGTTTCTGTAGTCGCGCGGCGATAGACCTGTCAGGTGTTTGAAATATTTACCGAAAAATGACTGGTTGGAGAAATTCAGTGCCAGACTGATCTCCTGAATATTCATTCCGGTGGTGCGGAGAAGAAGTTTAGCCTCAAGAATCACACGATGGTCAATCCATTCGCCCGCAGTCTTTCCGCTCACTTCCTTCAACACGGCTGAAAGATGTTTTGGAGTCACGAACAGTCTTTCGGCATAGAAATTGACGGCACGTTGAGTTTTGAAATTGGCTTCAATCAGATCGATGAACTGTGCGAGAAGTTCCTCCCGGCGAGAATGGTGCTTAGTTTTGTTTACACGTGAAGCATATATCCCAAGAGTGTTGAAGAAGAGGACTTCGCAGAGTGAATTAAGGGCCATGTTGTTGAACAGCCTGTCGGTAGCTCTGATCTGACGCTGTAGCATTTCGTAGATGAGCGTCTGGGTCTCAAGCTCCTCGGCGGTTATTTCTATTATCGGATTCGCATTGTAATGTAAGCTGTACGGAATCACGTAATGTAGCGATGGCAGGATTTCGTTGAGTTTTTCTTCCTGAACTATTATGAAAAATCCCTCGAAGTCCGCGCTGGTTTTACATTGACTGATGATATGTCCCGGCCGGAGCACCATGATCGAACTCGGTCCAATACGGCGGGACACGACGTCGATTACTGCTGAAATCTCACCATGCTTACAGACCACAAGTATCATTTGGTCAAGTCTTGACGGAAATTTCACTGACGGGATCTCGGAAAGTGACTGAAACACGCTTATCATCGGCATAATATTTTCATTTGATGTCGGATGCATGCTTGGGTAGTATTGACTTGCTAAGAATAATGTGATATTGGATAACAGAAGATTAGTCCTATAAGTAGCTCTGAAAAACTATTCGCGTTTAATTTTTTAGAGTTACTTATTATTAATCACAAAGGTAAGTAAAGTTTTCGAGAATATCCGCAATTTTTATAAAAAGTGGTCAATTTTACCGATTTGATATACTCAAAATCATTAAGGCGTGTCAAATTAAATTCGATTATTTTGGCACTATATCGATATCTCGTCGTTTTGACATTAATGTATCCCGCGCCGGTTAAGTTCTGCCTGATAGCGGCGGGCATTCGCTATGTGGGTCTGGTAATCCGAGGCGAAATTATGATAGCCTGAAAAATCTTCCTTTGCACACATATATATATAATTATGCTCCGGCGCGTTCAGCACGGCGTCAATAGTAGCCGAGGCCGGTACACGGATAGGACCGGGCGGCAGACCTGTGTGCTTATAAGTATTGTAGGGAGATTCGATGGCGAGATGTTTACCCAAGATCCTGCGCAGCTTAAAGTCACCGGTGGCGAATTTTACAGTAGGATCTGCCTGAAGTTTCATCCCTTTCCGCAGACGGTTAAGGTAAAGACGTGCCACTTTCGGCTTTTCATCGGCTTTGGCGGTTTCCTCCTCGACGATGGATGCCACAGTGGCTACTTCCGTAGGGCTTAGGCCAAGAGCGGCAGCCTTGGCTCTACGTTCTTTATTCCAGAATCGGTTACGGTAGTCAAGAAGCCGTTTGACAATATTGTGGGGAGATGCACTCCAGTAAAATTCATAGCTGTCAGGCAGGAAAGCTGCCGGGAAGTTCTGGCGGGTGAATCCGCTGTCGGGCAACACATCCTCACATGCTTCCATGAATTCCTGAGGAGTGCATTGAAGCTGCGAGGCTATGCGCTCCGACAGTTGCTTCATGGTGCGCGTGCCGTTGAATCGTACTTCAACCGGGGTCTGTCGTCCGTGGGCTATATGCCGGCTTATGCCGAGCGCGCTTTGTCCCGGAGAGACCTTATACGCTCCTTGTGAGCGTTCGGAGTTTCCACCCATGAGTTTCCAGATCACATATACGCGTGTGCCCATCGATGAACCGAGACTTGATTTCATCGAGTCCTTTACGGCAGCTTGTGATATATCTTTCGGTATGTAGATCCACTCACTGTTACCGTCACGACCGGAGTAGGGGATAAAGACGAATGTCAATACCGACACGCCTGCAGCGAAAAGAGCGATTACTCCGATGAGGAGACCGAGCGAGTGGCGGTGAAGCCATGATTGCTGTTTCTTTTTCTTGCTTTTTAAACCGGAGGATTTTGTTGTTGCCATTTCTATATTTTCATCGGAGTTTATGGAGTGAATCGAGCATCTCTTGGAGTTGTGCCCTGACATTCTTTAGGCGTTGGACGGTCTCAAACCGTTTCACCACACCGTCGCGGTTGCGTTTCAGCTCTTCGCGCACGGCTTCCAGTTTCATGCCCTTGTCCTTGACCATGTAATCGACCATCCTTATGGTCTCTACATCGCGCGGTGTGTAGAAGCGTGTGCCTCGATCGTTGCGTTGCGGATTGATTGTCGGAAAAAATGACTCCCAGTAACGAAGTGTGGACATTGGAAGCCCTACCATTTCCGACACCTCGCTTATCTTGTAATATCGTTTGCTTGTGCTGTCCATTCTTACCGTAGAAGAAAAATAATCATTACAAACTTAGTTATAAAAACCGAAAAAAGCAAGAATATGTCCAATGTGAACCCTATCAGGGTACGGATGGAATCCGATTATGCCCATTTGAACTCATATTTTATGTGAAATATAAAGATTTAACAAGCTTTTTTAACATTATATCGTGGACAATGATTAATTTTGTGAAAAATTTCGGACGGAAGAGCTTAGGGAGTCATATACGTGTCCTTATTCATGGGGTTATCCTTGGATCTTTGCTTCCGGCTGTCGTAACGGAATCAGAGTTGATGTCCCCCCGTTTATCGGTTACGGGTGTCATTGAAAAAAAGAATCAAAGTAAAACCAAATTATAATTATAGTAATCCAATCTAATTATTCACAATCTAATCAAACAAGTTCTATGATTAGGAGACTAATTCTCTTAGCAGCGGCCGTCGTGCTGACATGTATGTCCGCACTGGCTGCCCCGGACGACATCAAGTGTAGTGGCGTGCTTGTCGGTGAAGATGGCGAACCGATCATCGGTGCGACAATCACCGTGCCCGGCACATCCATCGTCGGAACTACCGATATCGATGGTCGTTTCACTCTGAATGTGCCCAAAGGTAAGGACATTCACGTAAATTACATCGGCTACAAGCCTCTCAACATCAAAGCGGCTGCCGATCTCGGTGAGATTACAATGGCAATCGAATCACAGATGCTTCAGGATGTAGTGGTTACTCAGTCAATCGCACGTACCCGTCGCACTCCTGTGGCTGTTTCAGCTGTTGATGCTGCTACATTGGATATGAAACTCGGTAATCAGGAGCTTCCTGAAGTGCTCAAGACCACTCCCGGTGTATGGGCTACTAAGGACGGCGGCGGCTTCGGTGATGCCAAGATCAATATCCGTGGTTTCAAATCGTCAAACACTGCTACAATGGTCAACGGTGTACCCGTCAACGACATGGAGTGGGGTGGTATCTACTGGTCCAACTGGTCAGGTCTCGGTGACGTGATCTCTTCTATGCAGGTTCAGCGCGGTCTCGGTGCCACAATCATCTCTTCTCCCTCGTTCGGTGGTACGATCAACATGATCACCAAGGGTCTTGATGCCAAGAAAGGCGGTACGGCATGGTACGGCCTCGGCAATGACAATTCGATGAACTACGGTATTTCATTCTCGACCGGCCTGATGAAGAACGGTTGGGCTCTTACCTTCCTCGGGTCACGCAAGACAGGCGACGGTTATATTCAGGGTACTGAATTCGAGCAGTACAACTACTTCCTCAACATCTCGAAGCGCATCAATGATAAGAATCAGATCTCACTTACCGTGACCGGTGCGCCTCAGACTCACTACAAGCGTAATTCGAACGACGGTCTCTCGATTGAGGAATGGCAGACTGTAGGCAACTATATGCCCAAGGGTCAGGCTTACCGTTACAACCCCACCTACGGTTTCGGCCTCAACGGTGAGCGTAAGTCATCACAGTACAACGTATATAACAAGCCTGTCATGATGCTCAATCATGTATGGCAGATCAACCACAAGTCATCACTCTCATCCGTTCTCTATGCCTCAATCGGTTCAGGTTACGGTTCAAGCGGTCAGGGTGCTCAGATCGGTACAGGTACTTCTACCTACTATAGCTACTGGTATGGTTCATCCAACGGTAAGCTTAACTGGAATACTATCGAGGACAACGGCGTGACCTACTCGCTGCGTCATGGTAACGGTATGTTTGCCTACGATCAGATTCAGCTCATGAACCAGAACAGTACCAAGGGTTCTCTCATGGTCATGTCAAACTCTGTCAACAACCACAAGTGGTTTGGCGGTGTATCCAACTATAAGAACGAGCTTACTGACAATCTGTCCATCACAGCAGGTGTCGATGTCCGTTACTATTATGGTGAACACACCAATGAGATCTCTGACCTCTACAACGGTGCTTACTTCATCGACTACTACCGTTCCGCTTCCAACAACCTCCGCACCTTTGCTAACGAGGCTGACAAGCTTGCTTATCAGAACAAGAAGCTCGGTGTAGGTGATGTTGTCTATCGTGACTGGGACAGCCGTATCTGGCAGGAGGGTGTGTATGCTCAGGCCGAGTATCAGGCCTTCGACAAGAAGCTCAACCTTGTGCTCGCCGGTGCAGCCAACCTCAACACATATACTCGTTACGAGAACTTCTATGCTAACGAGGCCGACAAGAAATCTCCTTCAAAGACATTCTTCGCAGGAAATGTGAAGGCCGGTGCCAACTACAACATTGACCGTAATAACAACGTGTTCGTCAACGGTGGTTACATCACCCGTGCACCCTATCTTCAGTATGGTGTGTTCGTATCGCCCGCAAACTCTAACGCTATCAACCCCAACCCCAAGAACGAAAAGGTAGAGGCTGTCGAGGTAGGCTACGAGTACCACTCACCCAAGTTCACCGCTCAGCTCAACGGATACTACACCATGTGGAAGGACCGTACGCTTATCGCTACCGGTACTCTCGAATATGAAAATGACCGTTACACCGCAACCATGAACGGTGTCGATTCACGCTACATGGGTCTCGAACTCAACTTCGTATATAAGCCCACCAAATGGTTTGAGCTTTCAGGTATGTTCGCTTACGCCGACAATACTTGGCAGAACGACCCCGTAGGTTACTACTACAACAGTCAGGGTCAGGCTTTGGCAAGTCTCGGCAGCCGTAACGAACCGGCCGCTATCACCACTCCTTTTGCTGAGGATCACATCTATGCTACCATCAATCAGAAGGGTATCAAGGTCGGTGGCTCGGCTCAGACCACAGGTGCTATCGGTGTTCAGTTCAAGCCTTTCAAGGGCTTCCGTATCGGTGGTGACTGGCTCTGCAATGCCCGCAACTACAGCGACTTCAAGCTTTCAAACAGCAGCAACTCTACTGCTATTGACTACAAGAAGCCTCTTCAGATTCAGAAGCCTTGGGAAATCCCCTTCGGTAATCAGCTTGACCTGAATGCAAGCTATAATTTCCCTGTGACTGACGGCGTGCGTTGCACATTCTCCGCTAACGTTTACAATGCATTCAACAACTATTACATCATGGATGCCTACACGGATCACAGTACTGTCGGCACATGGCAGAACGCATATCAGGTGTTCTACAGCTACGGCCGTACATTCAACCTCCGTGTGAAACTTAATTTCTAATAAAGACACCATACTCATAAACAAATAGACATGAATAAGAATATTCTTAACGCTTTCATTGTCGGATCATTCGCTATGGGTCTGGCAAGTTGTAGCGAAAACAGTTGGAACGACCACTATCTTGATGGTTTTGAGGGTGGTGCCAACTATGAAAAGCCGGTCGAGGGTACATATACCATCACTGCTGACAACTATTCTGCCATCTCTTCCCTGATGCAGAATCAGGCAGTCTCGGACGAAGAAATTGCTGCTGCAAAGGCTATCAAGTCAAATCTCTATTTTGACAAACACGGTATCTATAATGCACAGGTGGCTCTTCCGGCCTTCTTCGCCACAGCAACTTTCCCTTATTATTATTCACCCGTCGGCTCGACCGTTGATGTGACTTATCAGGAGGCTGATGCTGTCCCTGCCGAGCTTTCTGCTCTCAAAGGTGCAAAGGCTTACACTGTAAGTGCCGCAGACTATGCTAAGGTGTGGGGCAGTGAGACTGCTTTCATCCGTTCGTTTGCTCCTGACGCAACTGCTGCCGCAAATCTTCCCTCGCTCCTTGCTGATGCATTTGCCGATGCAGAAGATGGTACATTTGCAGTGGTGACTTACAATAACGCCACTCAGAACCCGATGTTCGGACTGCCCGCTGAAGTTCCTGCCTCTGCTGATCTTTACGAGGCTCAGGAGTTCAAGGCCGGAAAATATCTGCTCTTTGCAGACGGTATCGTTGCAAATATTATTGACCCCGCGCTTGCCGATGGTAAATACAGCTACTTCAACACAACTGAAGTCAGCGTAAGCGGAAATTCAATCTCTGGTTTCAGCCTCGAAAATAATATCTTTGTATTTACCGAGACCGGAACTCCGGGCATATATTATATGGGTGATGACCTCGGTCACTACTACTATGGTGCTGAGAAATACAACAATTTCTACATCAGCAGCGTCAAGGGTGAGACCGATGATTACAAATGGACTGTCACCAAGAATGAGGATGGCAAATGGTCCATCACCAATGTTCTTGCACAGAAATGTGTTGAATATTCGGCCAACTACTCTACATGGGGAGAATATAACGACGCGCGTGGTGTGAAGCCTATCCTCTATGTTACCAACGAGGAGGCATCCACCCCGACTGAGATACCTCTCTATACTCCTACTTCCACTACCGAAAATGCTGTCTATTGCTTCAATGGCGGCAAGTGGGCTGTGGCAGCAGGTGTCGTAGCTCTCAATCCTGCCGATTATACTGCAATGGGATTCAGCAACAACAGCCTTTCTGATCCTGAAATCTATCTTCCCATCTATCTCCGTGGCAAGTTGCCGTATGCACAGGAAGGTGCAGAGGAATTTGTCGTTTACAACGGTAATAAGGCAGATCTGTTCGTATTTGATGGCTCTGACTGGACACTCAACAACAATGGTCTTGAGACTGTAGTCGGACGTTTCGAGCGTAAGTCAGATGGCTGGAAGTTCGTCAAGTATATCGGTAAGGCTATCTTCAACGAATTCAATGAGGCCGAGATCATGCGTGACCGCAGCTACCTCTTCGTTGTCGGTGACATCTGTGCTCAGCCGATTGAGAAGGGTAAGAACTATGGCTATCTCTACACTTCTCCCGTGTCTGCCAACGACGGTCAGATCATCGAGAAGAGTGACGCCAATGCGTTTACGTTTGCTTCTGCATACGAGGATGAAGAAGCCGGAACTACTACGGCTGCTCCTGAGGGTCAGTTCCTCCTTCGTGATTCAAATGGCCGTTACATGTACATGAGCGGAACCTTCAACAGCGCGAATGTTTCCAATAAGCCGACCATCGCTGACGGACAGATCGCATCGCAGTATCTCTGGCGTGCGAAGTCCAACGGTGACGGAACTTGGTCAGTCGAAAATGTGGGTAATGATAAGGGTATGGCTTACTCTGCAAATTACAGCAGCTTCGGTTTCTATGACAATCCTGAAGCAAACGGTGTTGCAGCAGCCCTCTACATGCTTGCAGATTGATAATCGGAATAAATCCTAACCGTTGCAATCACCGTCAATGCTTCATGCAATAGACGGTCAACGGTCAAAAAATAAATACGGTGTGCCAAGATGCACACCGTATTTATTTTTTTGATACTTCAGACTTGGATCAATATTCATTGCAGACTCATCGGGCCATTGACCACTTATACTGTGTCAGTCCGACAAGGCCCATAATTCCTGATAGTAGTAATCCGGGTCGGGAACATAGTTTGGATCGAACTCGGAGACGTATGAAGAGAATCGGTAGGGGGTTAGCTGGTCTATCATCCAATACTCATGACCCGAACCGGGGATGTAAAGGTGGATCACCATGTAATCCTCAGGAGTGAAATCCCAGTCGAAGTAAGTCCGGGTCTCCTGAACCGGTTGTCCGTTCTCCTCGTAATAGTACTGCCATGAACCTGTTCCGTCACCATAGAAGTCCCAGTAGTCACACGAGTAAAAATAAATGCCGTTGCTGTATCTGCCCTCGTTTTCCGTTATCCATGTCGTGGATGTCAGATTAAGGAATATATCGCCTTGGAGGTCATACATGTCATCATCAGTGCAGGATGTCGGAAGAATGGCTGTCAGAATAATCAGGAGTGACAGAAGTGCATAACGTTTCATAAGTTTGAATTATATGGGTGGATATGAGTTTCAGACAGGACGACCACACGATGATATGTTAATAGAGGATGATGGTGTGGCCGGCTGTTGGAAGCCCTGAGGTGTACAAGGTATCCGTCATCGTGCAAAGTTATATAAATACGTGGTTAAAAAAGAAGACTGATGGTTAATGATTTAGTTAAAGTTTGTGAACACAACGATGACGGCAAAGAAAAAATCAGTAACTTTGCAACCGCTTTTTAGCATCCCGTGTGATGGGAAATTAAGGAGCAACTTAATTTTTAGTAACACAATCTTAAAAAACAAACAGAAATGAAGACATTTCAACTGACCGCCGAGCCCCGTACTGATCTCGGCAAGAAGGCTGCCAAGGCTCTCCGTAGCGAAAACAAGATTCCCGTAGTGCTCAACGGTGGCGAGATCATCACTCTTCCTTATGACAAGGAACTCAAGCCCGGTGAAAAGATCGTTGAAATCGGCAACGGCAAGGGTCTTATCACAACTGACCTCGTAGTATCTCAGGACGCTGTCCGCAAGCTTGTCTATACCCCCGACATCTTCGCTATCGAACTTAATGTAAACGGTGAAACCCGCATGGCTGTCCTCAAGGACATCCAGTTCCACCCTGTTAAGGATAACATCCTCCACATCGATCTTCTCGAAGTGAGCGATAAGAAGCCCGTCACCATCGAAGTTCCCGTTAAGCTCGAAGGTCACGCTGAAGGTGTTAAGGCCGGTGGTAAGCTCACTCTTTCAATGAAGAAAATCCGCGTAAAGGCTATCTATACCGAAATCCCCGAACGCGTTGTCATCAACGTTGATCACCTTGGTCTCGGTAAGACTCTCCAGATCGGCGAACTCCACTTCGATGGTCTTGAGCTCATGAACGCTAAGAACGCTGTTGTCTGCGCCGTACAGCTCACTCGTGCTGCCCGTGGTGCTCAGGCTAATGCTGGAAAGTAAGTTCAGAACACTTACGCAAGCCATAAAAAAACGACAGATTTTCTCAAGTGTCATTCCGACAGTGGGGAAAATCTGTTGTTTTTTTATCTTTATCCTTTATTGTGTTACCTGATTATTTCCCATAAGAGTTACTTAAAAATCATAAATAAGGAATGAAATATCTGATAGTCGGTCTCGGAAACATCGGATCGGAGTATGCCATGACCCGTCATAATGCAGGTTTCAGAATCGCTGATGCTCTTGCTGAAAGCGGAGGTGCGACATTCACCACCGAACGATATGGCGACATAGCCAGAATGAGAGTCAAAAATGCCCAGCTTGTGATCCTGAAACCATCGACCTATATGAATCTCTCCGGTAATGCCGTCCGTTACTGGAAAGATAAGGAAGGTGTGGATAACAGTCAGATCCTCGTAATCGTGGATGATTGTGCGCTCCCGTTCGGTGCGATACGCATCAAACCACGTGGTAGTGATGCCGGTCACAACGGACTGAAGAATATAGCACAGATGCTCGGCACTCAGGACTATCCGCGTCTGAAATTCGGAATAGGTAATGATTTTCCGCGCGGAACACAGATCGACTATGTGCTCGGCCGTTTCTCTGATGAAGAGGAGAAAGCGATGGGAGCACGAATTGAACTGGCTGTGGATGCTATCAAGACATTCTGTCTCGCAGGCATACAGACAGCTATGAATACCTATAACAATAAGTAACAGCAGAGACCATGAACGAAGTCAGAGTTGACAAATGGCTATGGGCCATGCGTGTGTTCAAGACACGGACGGTTGCTACCGAGGCTTGCAAGAAGGGACGCGTCTATGTAGGGAATGCGATCGCAAAGCCGTCGCGCACTATTAAGGTCGGTGATGTAGTCAATGTCCGAAAACCTCCTGTGACATATTCCTTCAAGGTGCTTGCACTGACACAGAACCGTCTCGGTGCCAAACTTGTGCCTGATTACATGGAGAACATTACTCCCAAGAGTGAGCTTGACCTGCTTGAGATTGTCAAGATCTCAGGCTTCATTGACCGCCGTAAGGGTCTGGGACGTCCGACCAAACGGGAGGGGCGTGATCTGGCTCAGTTCACGGAATCAATGTCAGACGGCTGGGACATGGATTTCCTTGACGATGAGGATGACGAATAAAATCTTATGATCTTTTACCGATATTATCCGTAGTTATGAAACTTAACCGGACTCTATTACTTTGCCCCGCAGTGTGTTGTAATCTCACGGCACTTGCCTGTACAAATTTCATTGCGGGTCGGAAGGCTACCACTGACGGCTCAGTCATGATCACATACGCCGACGATTCCTATTCACGTTTCGGTGATCTTTTCCACTCTCCGCGCGGTAAGCACGCACCGGGCACAATGCGCAAGGTGATCGACTGGGGTGACAACAGTCCCCGTGGAGAGATTCCGCAGGCTTCCGAAACATACAATGTGGTGGGAAACATGAATGAACACCAACTTGTGATAGGAGAGACAACATGGACCGGTCACAAAGAGCTTGCCGATACCACCGGAGTTTCCATGCTCGACTACGGATCGCTTATCTACATCACGCTTGAAAGATGCAAGACTGCACGCGAGGCCATACAGACGATGGCTGATCTCGTGAAAAAATATGGTTATGCGAGCACAGGCGAGACATTCTCGATTGCTGATAAGAATGAAGCTTGGATCATGGAGATGATAGGCAAGGGGGCAGAGAAGGGTGCGGTCTGGATCGCGGTCCGTGTTCCCGACGATGCTATATGCGCACATGCCAACGAGCCGCGTATCCGTAAGGTCGATCTTAACGATACGGAGAATGTGATGTATGCCAAGGATCTTATTCCCTTTGCCCGTCGTCGCGGTTATTTCTCAGGTAAGGATGAGGATTTCTCGTTTGCTGACGCTTTTGATAAACATGATGCAGCCAAACGTCGTGCGTGTGACGCCCGTGTGTGGAGTTTCTTCCGTCATTTCGCTTCGCCGGAGGAGGATAAGGCTTGGTTTGAATGGGTCAATGCCGACAGTGATGAACCGATGCCTCTTTTCATCGTGCCCGACCGTAAACTCTCGCTCCGGGATATGCAGGACCGTATGAGGGACCATTATGAGAATAGTCCTTACGACATGACTTCTGATCCGGGTGCAGGACCTTACAAATCGCCTCAGCGAGACCGCCCCATGCGCTACGAGGTCGATGGAAAGAAATATACCCACGAACGTCCTGTCGCAACACAGCAGACTGCGTGGCATTTCGTGAGTCAGAGCCGTGCCGATCTGCCTGATCCGATAGGCGGTGTTATATGGTTTGGAACGGACGATGCGAATACCTCGGTCTATATGCCCTTTTATTGCTCCATGACTGAAGTCCCGGAAGAAGTCCGTCCGGGCAATGGCGATCTTTACACTTTCACTCCGAAAGCCAATTTTTGGGTGAATAACTGGGTGGCTAATCAGGCATACGGCAAATACGATCTGATGATCGGCGATATACGAAAGGTGCAGGGTGCGCTTGAAGACAAGTTTACTGCCTCACGCCCGCAATTCGAGGAGGAGCTTCTTACTCTTTATCGCAACGGTGACATTCAGGGACTGGAGGCGCGAGTCAATGCCGAAGGTGCGTCAATAGCCGGTGAAGCTACGGATGCTTACCGGGATCTCGCAATATTCCTCCTTGTCAAATATCTTGACGGAGGCCGGAAGAAGATCGACGAGAATGGTGACTTTGCCCGTAATCCTCACGGTAAGCCACTTACGCCTGAATCTCCCGGATTCTCAGAGGATTTCTATCGTCTTATCATCGAAAAGACCGGTGACCGTCTGCTGCTTGAATGATGTAGGAAAAGCTGTGTGGTCTTATTAAGATGCCTCATATACATTTGTAGAGCCTGCATTTATGCTGACCAAGTTTCAAATAATTATGATAATCAACTGATTATTAATGAAACCCGGTCGGCATAAGTGCAGGCTCTACAAACGCGATTGGATTCTGATGCAGTTTCTGCTGTCAGGAAGTTATAGTGCTCTCAGATTAATATACAAGTCAATGTTATTTCGGCTGAGAGGAGGGGATAGCCCAGTCTGCAATAAAATCTGTATGTGCTTTGGGCTTTATTGTTTTTTTGACGGTCTTTACGATTGAGCCTACAACATTACCGAAGAAATCTTCGTGTACGGTTTTAAATTTTTCTTTGAATTCCATAAATAGAGGTTTGTGTCTGTTAGAGAATAAATAAAAAAATTGTAGAGCAGACGGACGAATGGCCGGAGGATTTTAGCCAATAAATACCAGATTACAAATAGAAAACAAAAATATGGATGTCCGTATATGAGTTATGGTATAGATTGGAAAAATTAGGGGATCAGGCAGATTTTAAGGTAGGAGATTGGCGTGTGTATCGGGGGAGAATCGAGGATGATTCCGTGGGTCTTAACGCACAGCCGGGGTCAGGTCAATGGTGAAATTATCGGTAGAACGGTAGGCCGGGAAGCGTTCGCGGCCTTCCTTGAGGTTTCTAAGATCGAGGAGGGCATAAATGTGTCCGTTGCGGCGTGTCTCTTTAATGTCATCGCCAAGATTATCGAAGATCACGGACATTCCGGTTGTGTAGTCGCCGAATTTATCAGAGCCTGTACGATTACATCCCACGGTGTAGATCTGATTCTCTACAGCGCGTGCGCTAAGCAGGAGCTTGAACTGTTTGACACGTGATACAGGCCAGTTGGACGGTACGAGTAGGAGATCATAGAGATTGTCGGGCTGATTGCGTGTCCACACGGGGAAACGAAGATCGTAGCACACAATCAGACGGATATTCCATCCCCTGAAACGTATGGTAGGTGGGAAGGTCGATCCGGGCGTATATGTCTTGCTTTCCGAAGATATGGGGAAAAGATGTCGCTTGTCTGTAAAGGTCACATCGCCCATAGGTTCAACGAAAAAGGCTTTGTTGTAGAAGTGGCCTTTGCCGTCAGTCGCAAGGAAACTACCGGCAATGGCGAAACCAAAGTATTGAGCCCAACGCTTGAGGGTTTCGACAGTATGACCGGTGGTCAGTTCCGCCTTTTCAGCGATCAAGGCCGATTCGGGAATGAATGAGGTGGTAAAAAGTTCAGGTAGCACCACAATGTCTGTGTCGGGCTCAACCTGATTTAGCTGATGAGCCACGGAAATCAGATTGTTCTCGACATCGGCATAGATTATGTCGTAAGGTATGGCGCAGATTTTCATTCCCGAAATAATATGATTAAGACGTAAATTAATAGGGGCTGTTGATGATGATCTGTTCAGATAGTGAAATTCTCAGGCTTAATGCCGGTCATGTCCTTATAATAATCCTTGATGGCAGCCATATCAGTTTCGATATCGCCGGTAGGCTGATATGTGCGGTCAAGATAGATTTGCTTTTTTGCAGCATCGATCGCAGCAAGGACTATCGGGACTTTCGCTCCATAGGCTATACGGAGGAAACCTGTTCGCCACTCGCTCACCCTCGCACGAGTTCCCTCCGGGGTGATGGCGAGTGACATACGGGTAGATGCATTGAACTTATCTATAAGGACATCAGTCAGCGAAGATCCACGGCGGCGCGGGACAGGTATTCCACCCAATGCTTTGAAAATAAGATTCATCGGGAAGAAAAACCATGTTTCCTTTATGAGGAAACCGGCTTGTCGGCCAAGCGACCAGTAAGCAAGTTTTCCGAGTACGAAATCCCAATTGGAAGTATGCGGAGCGACACAGATTATACATTTGGGGTAATCAGGTACGGTGCATTGGACTTTCCAACCGAAAAGTCTGAGAATGATCTTACTCAGGGACATGACGCGGAATTTTGCTTATAGTGGATTTTGGAATGTGGGGTTGAATCAGGCTTTGAGAGATGCGATATTGGCATCTTTCTGTTCCTGCGGGAGAACAGCGTTCATTTGCTTGATGATCTGGTCAATGTGGGCATTGAATTCTGACTTCAGTTTGCTGAAGGCGGCTGCAAAATATGCACGACGGGCTTTGCGGTATTCCTGACCGTTTGAGAATGATTTCTCTGACTGGGGGAAGGTGATGCTGATTCTGTGAATAGCGTTTTCCTGAAGATCGGCGAGCTCATAGATGATCGCATTGAGTTTTTCACGATCGATACCGGGAACGGTCATTTTGGCGACTACGCATTCGCCTGCGAGTGCGCCGCATATAATACGGATTTCTTTTTTAAGGAGTCGTTTGTTGGATGCCATTGCTTTTAAGGATTAAAAGGGTTAATAATGGAGAGTTTAGTCTGCGATTAACGGCAATCCGAAGATCTGCCATATTGCAAATTTAACAAAAAAGTCTTGAATTATGTTGCCGTCAGGAGAATTTTTTTCAAGGCGGGAAGTGAGGGAGTGATGCGCGGAGTGGGATGATGTTCGGTCACTCTGCTGCGTGTCACCTGATTTTCTTTCTGCCTTACTCCTGTTGCCTGCCCGACGGCATGAGGGAACTTCGAGGGGTGGGCTGTAGCAAGGAATATGCCTTTCTCACCCGGTTTGAGGTCCCGGCGGAGGGCGCGGTAGGCTGTGGCTCCATGCGGATCCATCACATAGCCATCACGCTGATAGATCTCGCGCATACTTTCGGAAATCTCCTCGTCGGTGAATGAATATCCGGATAATGTCTGCCGGATCTTTTCATGATCACCGCCAAAGATATCAAGTATCCGTGAGAAATTGGATGGATTGCCTACATCCATGGCACATGCAATTGTGCGGACCGGCTTCAAGGGTTCGTAGATCCCTTCATTGATATAGCGGGTGAAGGAATTATTAGTGTTGTTGGCCGCGACAAAACGGCTCACGGGAAGTCCCATCCTCATGGCGAGAAGACCGGCTGTAAGATTACCGAGATTGCCGCACGGGACTGAAATCACCACCTTACCGGGATTCGGGTTATCCTCGTTGCGCAGGAATTGACTGTAGCCATAGAAATAGTAGAACATCTGGGGAAGGAGGCGGCATACGTTGATCGAATTGGCCGACGTTATGTTCATCTCTTCTCTCAATCTCTTGTCAACAAACGCTTCCTTGACCAGCCGCTGGCAATCATCGAAGTTTCCCATGATTTCGATGGGATAGACGTTGTCGCCGAGCGACGTGAACTGGTTGCGTTGCATGGCTGTAAGCCCACGTTCGGGATAGAGGACGAAGACTTTTACCCCCGGCACTTTATGGAAACCGGTGGCGACAGCTCCGCCGGAATCACCGGAGGTGGCGACGAGCACATTGACCTCCTTGTCGCCGGGTCGGGTGAAGTGACTGATGATGCGGGCAAGAAATCGCGCACCGACATCCTTGAAAGCCAGCGTAGGGCCGTGGAAGAGTTCAAGGGCGTAGATATCGCTGTCGATTTTTCGCAGGGGTATTTCAAAAGAGAACGTGTCGAAAACTATCTGTTTTAATTCGGCTGCATCTATGACATCGCCGAGGACTGTTGTCGCCACGATGTAAGCTATGTCGCTTACCGACATCTCACTTATATTATTAAAGAAAGCACGTGGAATGACCGGTATCCTTTCCGGCATGTATAGACCACCGTCAGGAGCCAGTCCGGTCATCACAACTTCTTCAAGTGAGGCGTTGGGGCTAAGTCCGTTTGTGCTGTAGAATTGCATGATTCAAGTATAATAGCGTAAAGCAAATGTAGGCAATTCCTGCAATAATTCCCAACACAGATTGTTAATTTAACGAAAAAGGGTGTATAATGTCCGAAGTGTATATGATTTGTAGATCGTGGATGAGGAGTGATATTGATAGCTTGAATTAAAATAGTATCAAGGCGAGTGAATCATTGTTGGAACGGATGTAGTCAGTGAAACCGCGCTCATAGTCAACAGCAGACTGTCGGCTGAGTTTCGACTCAATATTGCTCATGCGAGCTCTGATTTCAAGCAAGCCGTCCTGAACCTTATCCTCGTCGGCCGCTATTTCAATGATACGGCGCGCGTGTTCCTCTCCGAGCATATAAGCTTTGCGGTCCATGACCTTTGCCGAGACTTTCTGCCGTTCGGGTTGCGATGATGACTCGCAGCTACACGATTGCAGCCCGAAGGTTAAGAATAAGGACAGAAATATGGCTGTAAGGAGGCCGTATGATGATCTTGTCATGTGACTATATTTTGAATCTTGAAATGGCTCTTGACTGAATCAAAGGATGGTCATTGCTATTTTCGCGCATCCTTCAGCGTCAGCAAGCGCATCATGATGGTTATAAAAGGGTATGCCGAGAAATTCACAGACATAGGGGAGAGAGTAGGAGGAAAGCAGGGTCTTGGGAAATTTTCTTCGGGCGGCCTGATATGTACAGAAAAACTGATAGTCAGGGTAGTCCATGCCATAAGCGCGGTGAGCGGCACGGATGCAGCGTTCGTCAAACGCTTTATTGTGTGCTACGAGCGGAAGATCGCCGATTATCCGGTCAACATCGTGCCAAACCTCGCTGAATACCCGTGCATTCTCGGTGTCTTCACGGCCGATACCGTGAATGTTCTGTGTGAAGTGACGGAAATAGTACTCAGGTTCAGGCTTTACAAGTTCATAAAAACGATCAACGATGCATCCGTCTATAACCTTGACAGCTCCTATAGCGCAAATAGAGGTTGGTTCGTTATTTGCGGTCTCGACATCTACGGCAACAAAATTTTCCATTGACTCTGTTTATGAAGGATAGTTCCGATGCGTGGTGCTATGTCAGATCAGGCCGAGTGAAGCAGCCACTGTGTCACGCACATCCTCCATCAGCCAGCGCGGCGTAGATGTAGCACCGCAGATCCCGATACTTTCAGCTCCTTCGAGCCACTCACGGCGGAAATCGGCAGGGTTGGATACGAGATGTGAGCGTTCGTTGACACTCCGGCATTCATTATAGAGCACTTTACCATTGCTGCTTTTAGCTCCGGCTACAAAAAGAATGACGTCGTGGCGACGGGCGAATTCCCGCAGGTGATCGACACGGTTGGCTACCTGACGGCAGATCGTGTCAAAAGTCTCGAACTTTACTCCGGGGGCGAGCCGTCGGGTGATCTCACTGACCATCTCGGCAAATCCTTGGAGTGACATGGTGGTCTGTGAGTAGAAAGCTATGTCGCGGGTGAAATCAATCCGCGAAAGCTGATCAGGATTCTCCACCACGATAGCCTCGCCGTTTGTCTGCCCGACAAGTCCGTTGACTTCAGCATGGCCGGCTTTGCCGTAAATTACAATCTGGGGGCGGGGAGATGAGTTGTCGTAAGTATCCTTGATACGTTGCTGCAACCTCAGCACCACGGGACAGGTGGCATCGATAATTTCGATGTCACGTTCGCGTGCAAGCGCGTAGGTCGAAGGTGGCTCGCCATGGGCGCGGAGCAATACGCGCGATGCTGAAAGCTTGCGCAGATCGTCGTGAGTTATCGTTGAGAGACCTTTACGTTCGAGGCGTTCGACCTCATCACTGTTGTGGACGATGTCGCCAAGACAATATAGAGGCTGTTCGCTGCGTTCGAGCTCTTCTTCGGCCTTGCGGATAGCGGTGACCACTCCGTGGCAGAAGCCTGAACGGGCATCGATTTCAATTACGGGTTTCTGTGTATCCAATGTCGTGGTGGGTGCTTGTGGATGGATGAATCTGGGTTGGGTAAATTTCAGTCAAGTCAAATTGACGCGGTCGGTCCAATTTTACTTATCGACGATTGAATGGAAGAGACGGAGCAGCCATTCATTCTGCTCGTCAATTGTCATGGCTGAATTATCGAGCATCACAGCGTCGTCAGCGCATCTGAGCGGACTTTCCTTACGGGTCATATCGATATGATCGCGCTCGGTAACGTTGGCGAGAACCTCCTCATAAGTCACGTCAGCACCTTTCTCCCGCAGTTCCTTGTAGCGGCGTTCGGCACGGCGTTCGGGAGTGGCGTTGCAGAACACTTTCATTTCAGCAGCTGGGAATACGACTGTTCCTATGTCGCGTCCATCCATAACAATACCCTTTGATTCTCCCATGTCACGCTGCATCCTCACGAGTGCGTGGCGGACAGCCGGAATGGTAGCCACGGGGGAGACGTGGTTGGATACCTCAAGGGTACGGATTTCACTTTCTACAATCTCACCATTGAGCATGGTCTGCTGGCCATCACCTTGGACTTTGAAATCTATGTGGATGGCAGGGAGGGCGGCGGTAAGCATGTCGGTTGCTACTGATCCGTCACTGTTGATCATTCCGTTGCGCATTGCATAGAGTGTCACCGCGCGATACATGGCACCCGAATCAATGTAGCGGTAACCGATGGTCTTTGCCAGACGGCGTGCCATCGTGCTTTTTCCGGATGAGGAATATCCGTCAATGGCTATGATGATTTTTTCAGAACTCATATAGTTTTGTTGAAAGGTTTAGCATTATTGTCGTAGCTCCGTTGTGGGGCTGAGCGAGAGCGACACCGACACCGAAATTCTTGACATTGATCCCGGCACAGGCCGAAAACCCGGAGAGGAAGCTGCGCTTATAAGTTGACATGTCGGTGCGCGTCTTATAGTTGTAGCCTATGCCGACATGGAATTTTTCACTCGGAATGAAATCGGCGGCAAAGACAAGATGTCGCATCAGATTAGAGCCGAATTTGTCCTTGATCACGGGTGATGCGCTTTCCGAACCGTCGCCATTATCATAGAACGGCAGATGCCATTTGGTAAGATTCCACGCGGTTACTGACCATGTGACGGGCAGAGTCCCGAACGATTTCGAAAATCCAACACGCAGATCGACAGGAAGACGGTTATACGCTTCATGGAAGCGTTTGATCTGACCGCCGAGATTGGCAACGACTGCCGAGAACGAGAAATTGGATTCCGGATCATAGTAGTTGACACCAAGATCCGTCGCCAGAGCCATAGCTGTGTAGGAATCGTAGGAAGAGTAAATGAATTTAAGTGTCGCACCTCCGCGCCAACGGTCAGTAATGTCATGGGCATAGGTCCCGTTGAAAACCATGTCCTTGGGAGAGAAGTCGCCGGTGAGCACTCCGTTTATGTCAGCACCTTTGATGGTTCCGTAACCGAAATATTGTAAGCCGGCCGCCCACGCGCCATGATCACCCGCACTACGTCCGAATTTGATGCCTGCAAAGTTGCTTTCACCTACATAGCGCATGTAATTGACGCCAAGCTGCATGTCTATTTCCGATCCAAGGAGACCGGGATTCTGGTCTATGCTGTTGATGTCGTCCTCGATCGCCGATATGTTGATGCCGCCCAGACCGTAGGTGAGGGTGGAGGAGGGGAGATTTAAAAAACTGTAGGCTGATGATGAATCCTGAGCCAGCACATCGGCACTCCCCGCTGCCATGAGGGCAAAAGGAAGCAGATAATGACGGAGCGCGCTGTGGAGAAGTCGTGACATAATTATGGAGGATGTGGGTGCTTCTTATATTAAACGGACGCAACGTCACATTATTATATCTGTCAGTCCTATTTATGAATCGTCTGTAAATGTCAAGAAAGCTAAAACAATTGTAATCAATCACAAAATAGTTGCGTAGGACAAATCCAACTGCTAATTTTGTTCTGCCACATTAGCTAAAACACAATGCACAAACCTATACTTAGATTCATTCTCCTCCCTCTCATGGCGATCCTCGCCTTAACCTCGCGCGCGCAATCGCCCAAGCATATTGCCAGTGTGACCGGTACTCCGAAAGTGCAGATTTCAATTGATGTGTATGACTACGAGAGTGTCGATGTTCATCCAAGTTTCCCCGGTGGGGATACTGAGATGCTCCGCTTCATCAACGGTGAGCGCAAGTATCCATCCAAGGCATACCGTGATGGAATCGAAGGACGTGTGCTCTGCAGTTTCGTCGTAAATAAGGATGGCTCATTATCGCATATCTCCGTGCTTAAAGGAGTGGAAGAGTCACTTAACCGTGAGGCTGTGAGGATTCTCTCGAAAATGCCGGCTTGGGATGCCGGAATGGTCGATGAAACGCCCGTTCCTGTCTATTGCATCTTGCCGATAGCATTCCGTCGCTGATTATCAATGGCCGTTTTAACTGAAATATCATCGGCTTAAACATTGAGTAACTCTGAAAATATCCGGGCCGCGTGTGATAAACTTGAATCACACGCGGCCCGGATATTTTGGTGTCAGACAGTCAGAAGAGTCTTATCGTCATACTTCCGGCTTTACTACCACACCTGTCCCTTTCAATCCGTTCACGCCTATTGCAAGAGGAGAGCTGAAGGTGACTATTCGTACGAAATCACTCTCATAGACGGCCGGTTGAGCGTTCAGGAAATCCACATCGTAAAGATCAGTCACAGGATCACCCGGCTTGCGTTTTGCATTGGTGTCGATAGTGAAGTAAGCTACTCCGAACGAAGTGAGATTCTGGAAAAAGTGTGTGCCCTGACTCGGTTCGATGCGATAGTTCGGCAGCGAGGACTCTACAATTAATTTTGCTGCGGAAATGGCCGGCCATTTCACGGGGATGCCAAGCGATGTATCGGACGAACCCCATCGTCCCGGTCCGATGAGCACATAACGCTCTTCCCTGTCAAGGAATCCACGGTTGATCTTTTCGATCTCGCGTGCGATCAGCGAATTGTTGGACGATGAGAATTTTTCGGGGCGGACATAGACAACTGTGTTTACACCTTCGATACTTCCATGACCGAGAGCAGTTCCGGATTTGAGCAGCAATTTTTCATCAGGGGTTGACATCAATGCTTCATCCACCGTCTCCTTCCTATCGACAATCGGTCGGATCTGAAGCCAATACAGGCGTCCCTTGTTACTGCTGTTTGGTTCGACCATGCCGGCAAATTCTATTTCGACCGGACGCTGCATGGCTTCTTGACCTGTCGTGAGCATGAAATCCACCGCTTCAGCCAAGGGATATGCCTTGTGTTTAAGAATGTTGTTGAAGGTGACCACGCGACGTCCTTCACCAAAATCGCTATCACGGATCACATTGTCGCGGAAATCAAATGTCGATACCATGTATTTGAGCGCACCTCGCTCAGCCACATCCTGAACGCGAAGTTTGGCCACATTGTAGCCGTCATCAACCTTCAGGTTTGACATTGATTCCGGTTTTTTGATGGGCTGTCCTGAGAGTGAAGTCTCGCGCTCGTCACCTTTCATGTCCAGTGCGTACATTCGTGTCTGTGTGTCGCGCAGGGCCAATGACAGTTCC
The DNA here is from genome assembly GCF_029056165.1 of Duncaniella sp. Classification (NCBI taxonomy): domain Bacteria; kingdom Pseudomonadati; phylum Bacteroidota; class Bacteroidia; order Bacteroidales; family Muribaculaceae; genus Duncaniella; species Duncaniella sp. Next base: position 294,156 of record NZ_JAIDBW010000012.1, read on the forward strand.
GATGTCTGGAGGACGTTTTCGGGATGACGCGGAGAAAAGCGGAGGGCAAGACCGCCGTCAACAATGTATTTGCCAAGTCCGACAGCTATTTCAGCCACACCGTCTTCCGGCTTTTCATCGTTGAGGGGATAGTAATTGAGTGAACGGCCTACGCCTGAGAATGAAGGGAAATAGTAGCCCTCTAAATCTTTGCCGACGACTTCCTGAAGTATCACTGCCATTTTCTCCTGATCGATCACGTTGGAGGTTGCTGTCATGTAGGCTTTCGAGTCGGAATAGAACACGGAAGCATACACACCCTTGATGGCACTCGTGACCATCTTGAGCATTTCCTGCGGATCGCTGATCTTGGGCACCATGTAGGTGGAATAGATTCCTGCGAAGGGCTGGTAATGTGAATCCTCAAGCAGGCTTGAACTGCGCACGGCAATAGGCGTATCGACAACTTCGAACAGAGCAAGGAGATCATCCTTGATTCTCCGGGGTAGCTTCCCACGGAGGAAATGGGACAGGATCTCGTCGTCAGGTGCATCGCTCAGGGCTATGGGATAGAGCTTATTACTCTCCATAAATTCATCGAATATATCGGTGCATAGCACTACCGTGCGCGGGATCGTGATTGAAATACCGTCGAAGTTATCGCAGATCGGATTTTTCTTTATGATAGAGTCGATGAATGCCAGACCGCGTCCTTTGCCTCCGAGCGAGCCTTGTCCGATACGAGCGAAATTGGAATAATGGTCGAAACGGTCTTTCTGGAATATGGCGACCACGCCTCGGTTTTTCATCTTACGATACTTCACGATCAGATCGAAAAACAGCTGTCGCACCTGCGGTGCATCTTTGAGATCACGGAAGCGGTGATGTTTGATTACCTCGGCTATCGGGAACATGGCGCGCGAGTAGAGCCAGCGCGAGATGTCGTTGAACGACGCGTGCCAGTAAAGGGCTTCGGCTGGAATGTCGAAGATGTTTTTCTGAAGATCTTTCAGTGATTTTATACGGAAAATCTCTTCGCCGCTTTCGGGATTGCGGATCACGAAGTCACCGAAACCGAAGTTATTGATGATAGCTTTGCCGAGATCAACGGGAAACTTCTTGGAATTTTTATCAATGAATGTGCCGCCGAGTTCAAGCACGTCGTGAGCGTTCTCATTTTCTGAACTTTCGATAATAAGTGGCAGATATGGGTCGCGTTCACGCAGCTCGCGGGCGAGTCTTATGCCTGCCTTGGGATCTTTTTTGCCTTCGCGCTTGAACGAGACGTCGCTGATCACACCGAGGATGTGATCGCTGTAACGGTCATAAAGTTCAAGAGCTTCCTCATAGTCACGGGCAAGCATCACTTTGGGACGTCCGCGCATACGCAACATCTGCTCATGCTCATTGAGAGCCTCGGTAGAAAATTCACGTGACTGCTTGAGGATGAACTTATAAACTATCGGCAGCACTGAAGAATAAAAACGCACCGAGTCCTCCACGAGGAGTATCATCTGCACGCCGACACCGTTTATGTCATTGTCGGCATTCATCTTATCCTCAAGAAGTTTGATTATCGCAAGGAGAAGATCGACATTGCCGAGCCAAGAAAACACATAGTCAATTCCTGAAAAATCCTCTTTGGAAAGTCTGCGTGACACCTCCTGGGAGAAAGGAGTGAGGACAATTATCGGCATGTCGGGATAGTGCTCCCGGATACGGCGCGCGCCTGTAAACGTTTCACTCACGTCGTTGCCGGGCATCATTATGACGAGGTCGAAACTTTTTGTCTTGAGAATTTCGAGACCTTCCGCTGAGTTGAGTGCGCGGGTCACACGGGGAGGCGAGGAGAGGTTGAGGGAGGTGTATTCGAAATACAGCTGTTCCTCCACGCGTCCGTCTTCTTCCATCATGAACGCATCGTAGGCGGATGCTATGAGAAGCACGTTGAAAATGCGCTTCTGCATGAGGTTCTGGAAAGCCGTATCTTTAAAATATAGTTGGCTGAGGGCTTCGTCGTCGGTCATGTATAATTGGAGATATGGGTAAGTTACTTGTCAGCGACAAAATTAAACAAAAATCTTAGATTATCGGGCTGAAGAGATGGAAAAACAATGGTGCGTTAGGATAAATTGCATTAACTGGAATATATTCGCACTTACTTACAAAATTACAATAATAAAATTGATATTCAAAATACAAATTGCTACCTTTGCAGCCGAAATGCAGATCGGATAGTGGAATCTATGTTTAGATTGAATTTGTTCGGCTGTATTTCAGAGAATTAGTTTACATATTTTAGGGGTGTCCGCCTTCTGTCGTGAGTGGCTGTCCGCTCATTGGAGGCAGGTCTGAGATTATACCCTTTGAACCTGATCCGGGTAATACCGGCGTAGAGAAAAAATGATGAAGAGATACCTTCTTCCTGCCCTCCTTGTATCCGGAGGCGTGTGTCCTGTATCCGCTGCTATAGTTGCGGATGAGGAGAGTGACTCATTGAATTTAGTGTTGAATCAGGTGGAGATCGTGGCTAACCGAGCCACGGCAAAGACTCCTATTGCCTTTACGAATGTCACCAAGCGCGAACTCGTAAAGAACAATGACGGCAGGGACATGACTTATCTCCTGCAGATGACTCCGTCAGTCACCACTACCTCCGATGCCGGTGGCGGAGTGGGCTATACGTCGATGAGGATCAGAGGAACGGATGGTTCGCGCATCAATGTCACGGCCAACGGTGTCCCGATCAATAATCCTGAGAGCCATAATGTCTATTGGGTCAATATGCCGGATCTCGCTTCGTCGCTCGGCGATGTGCAGATTCAGCGTGGTGCAGGCACATCGACCAACGGTGCGGGCGCATTCGGCGCGAGTGTGAATATGATAACTGATGCACCGTCCGAAGATCCATACGCTGAACTTTCTGGAGCGTATGGCGCATACAATACCAACCGCCAGACACTGCGTGTCGGGTCGGGGCTGCTCGGAGAACTTTGGAGTTTTGATGCGCGTATAAGTCATCTTGGGTCTGACGGATATATCGACCGTGCGACATCCGAACTATGGAGCTACTTCGGACAGGCTGCCTATTCCGGTTATAATACAAAGGTACGCCTGCTTGCCTTCGGTGGTAAGGAAAAGACTTACATGGCTTGGGACTATGCTTCAAAAGAGCAGATGAAGGAGTTCGGCCGTCGTTACAACCCGTGTGGCGAATATACGGACAAGGATGGCAATGTGGCCTATTATCCTGATCAGTACGATAACTATATCCAGCATCATTTTCAGTTGCTGCTCAATCAGCGTCTTGGCGAGTTCTTCCATCTGAATGCTACCTTGCACTATACTTGTGATGACGGGTATTATGATCAGTACAAGACGAACCGTACACTGGAGGAATACGGACTCGTCCCGTTTGTCGATGCTGACGGTGCTACAATTAAGAAATCAGACCTCATACGTCTCAAAAACAATGTCAATCATTTCGGTGGCGGTCAGCTCAACGTCAATTATGTCCGTGACGGGTGGAATGTGGTGCTCGGTGGTGCGGCTACTGATTTCAAGGGCCATCATTTCGGACAGGTGAAGTGGGTTCGTAATTATGTAGGACCTATTGATCCCTTGCAGAAGTATTATGATAATACCGGCCGAAAGTTTGACCTGAATTTCTTCCTCAGGGCGAATTATGAGATCAACCGACAGTTTTCGGCCTATGCCGACATGCAGTATCGTCATATCCATTATACAATAAAAGGGGCATCAGACAATTGGGACTGGAACATTGCCGCGCCCGCTGTTCTGGATGTGGATCGCCGGTGGAATTTCTTTAATCCTAAGCTCGGACTTAACTATACCTCCGGGAGTCATCGTGCGTTTGCGTCGTGGGCTGTGGCGCAGAAAGAACCTACGCGCGACAATTTCACTGACGGTGATCCTGCTCACAGACCGGAATCCGAACGCCTGAATGATTTCGAAGCCGGATATACTTTCAATCATAAGCTGTTCACCTTAGGTGTAAATCTTTATTACATGCTTTATAAGGATCAGCTTGTGGCCACAGGTGAATTGTCGGATACGGGTAATCCCATAAGCGTAAATGTCCCTGATTCCTATCGTATGGGCGTCGAGTTTCAGGCTGCCCTTCGCCCCTGCCAATGGTTTGACTGGCAGTTCAACCTCACGCTTTCTCGTAACCGCATAAAGAATTTTGTTGAATACATCTACGAGGACGAGTGGACCAATCCTATCTCTTTTGCGCTCGGCGACACTCCGATTGCCTTCTCGCCTGACCTGATTTTCAGTAACGCTTTCAACTTTAATTTCCATGGAGCTGATGCGTCGCTTCAGAGCCGTTATGTCGGAAAGCAGTACATGAACAATGCCAAGAGTGAGGAAGCACGCCTTGACGCATATTTTGTAAGTGATCTTCATCTTGGTTACACGTTCAAGCACCTTCAGGGCATAAAAGAAATGCGCCTCGGCTTATCGGTCTATAATCTGTTTAATAAGAAGTATTTCAACAACGGTTATGCCGGAGCGGGTTATTACGTTGATGGAGGAGAGAAGATCATATATCGTTATGCCGGCTATGCCGCGCAAGCTCCGACCCATGTAATGGCTACGGCAACTCTTCGTTTCTGATATGACCTTGTACTCATCGATATTCTCAATGGAATGTCATAGCCTGTACGTAAAAATATGAATTTCGACAGCATACTTGAAATTTTCGGTTTTACCGTCGGTCTGCTATACCTTTGGTGGGAGTATCATGCCGATGCCAAAGTGTGGCTTGCGTCTGTGATCATGCCTATGATCTCGATGTGGATATATTATTCCAAGGGACTATATGCCGATTTCGGTATAAATATCTACTATCTTGTCATAGCTGTCTATGGTTTCATTGTCTGGACACGCGGATCGGCAGGTACGGCGAAAAAACCTCGCCAGATTACCCATGCATCCATTCCGGTGTGGGGTGGTGCAGTGGCTGCGACAGTGATCCTGTGGATAATGATATGGTGGATTCTCGTTCATTTTACCGATTCCACTGTTCCGGTTGCTGATGCCTTTACCACCGCTCTTTCGATAGTCGGTCTTTGGATGATGGCACGCAAATATGCCGAGCAGTGGCTTGTATGGTTCGTGGTGGATATAGTATGTTCATGTCTTTACTATTATAAAGGTCTGAATTTCTATTGTATCCTCTATGCCGTCTATACTGTCATCGCTTTGCTTGGTTATCGCAAATGGCTGCGTCTCATGAAAGAACAAACTGTTGAACCGTCATGAAAAATACAGCTATGAAATGTTAAAATCTTAAAAGTTGATGATGTTTTGCGAAAAATTGCGTCCAAAACGCTTGTAATTGTAGCAAAATGCTTAACTTTGCATCGATTTCTGATAATTTAACTGTAACAGAAATCACTTTGCATTATGACATCATCCGCTAAGAAAGCCCCGGAGGTGATTAAGTTCACCAAAATGCACGGCATAGGGAACGATTACATATATATTAATTGTATGGAATCAGTCCCCGAAAGGCTGCCTGATCTGGCCATCGAAATGAGCGACCGTCATTTAGGCGTTGGTGGCGACGGAATAGTTCTGATATGCCCATCGGAAATCGCTGACTTCAGAATGAGGATGTTTAACAACGACGGGTCTGAAGCCCGTATGTGTGGCAACGCCTCTCGCTGTATAGCAAAATATGTCCACGACCACGGACTCACTGACAAACAACGCATAAACCTTGAAACCCTTTCGGGTATCAAGGTTTTGTCGCTTAATATGAACGATGAAGGTGAGGTGGAGAGTGTGACTGTCGATATGGGTGAACCGGAACTCGAAGCTGCTTCCGTGCCTGTTGTTACAGCATCTGAGAAAATGATTGAGGAAACAGTCGAGACGTCGTCCGGCTCTGTGAAGGTTACAGCAGTGTCGATGGGCAATCCTCACGGTGTGATTTTTGTTGATCGCATTGAAGATGTGGATTTCGATAAGCTCGGACCGGAACTTGAACATCATCCTATGTGGCCTGACAGGGCTAACATCGAATTTCTCCAGATACTATCACCGTCCGAAGCACGCATGAGAGTGTGGGAGAGAGGTACTGGCGAGACTCTGGCTTGCGGGACAGGGGCATGTGCCTCCGCAGTCGCGGCTGCCTTGACAGGACGTTGTGACCGGAAGGTCACGATCCATCTCCGTGGAGGAGATCTGACCATAGAATGGTGTGCCGACGGCCATGTCATGATGACAGGTAGCGCAACAGAAGTTTTTGAAGGTAATTATTACCGACAACGCTGATCTGATATGATTATCATATAGGTGAATATACCGTGTGTCTTTCCGACGCGGTGGAGTATATTTACCCCGATTAATCATGAAAGGACAGATTGTTTTTTTGTTTCGCAGTCATAATATTTCTAAATTTGTATTCTAATTAAATAATCCTATTGGTAACCAATGTTTAGGATCAACGATAATTTCACGAAACTTCCGGCTTCATATCTTTTCAGTGAAGTCGCCCGCAGGGTCAAGGCTTACTCAGAGTCACATCCCGATGTCGAGATCATCCGTATGGGTATCGGTGATGTCACCCGCCCGTTATGTCCGGCTGTCATTTCCGCGCTTCATGCTGCAGTCGATGATGAAGGGCGAGGGGAGACGTTTCATGGCTACGGCCCGGAACAGGGCTATGCGTTTCTGAGCGAGAAAATCGCTGAGACTGATTATCGCAAGCGAGGCATAGATATTGAACCCGATGAGATTTTTATAAGTGACGGCGCGAAGAGTGATACCGGCAACATCGGAGACATCCTCTCGACCGCAAACATGGTTGCTGTCACAGATCCGGTATATCCCGTCTATGTGGATACGAATGTGATGGCCGGACGTGCCGGAGAGCTTGGTGCTGACGGTCGTTGGAACAGGATAGAATATCTCCCTTGTACGTCAGAAAACTCTTTTGTCCCCTCATTGCCGGTAAATAATCCTGATGTGATCTATCTGTGCTATCCCAATAATCCGACGGGAACCACACTTACACGCGCGCAGCTGAAAGTATGGGTGGATTATTGCAAGGAACATGGTGCACTCCTGCTCTTCGATGCCGCTTATGAGGCATATATCCGTGAGGAAGATGTTCCCCATTCGATATATGAAATAGAAGGAGCAAAGGAAGTCGCCATTGAATTCCGCAGTTTTTCAAAGACGGCAGGTTTCACAGGCATACGTCTCGGCTACACGGTCGTTCCCAAGGCTCTGAAAGGTATGGATGCCAACGGTGAGAAAGTTGCTCTCAACGGCCTCTGGCGTCGTAGGCAGACTACCAAGTTCAATGGTGCGAGCTATCTGACACAGCGTGGAGCGGAAGCACTCTATACACCGGAGGGTCAGCGTCAGATGAAAGAAAGCGTTGACTATTATCTTGAAAATGCAGCCATGCTCCGTGCCGGTCTTGCCGAGGCCGGTTATGAAGTGGTCGGAGGTATAAATTCCCCTTATATATGGCTGAAGACACCCGGAACAATGACATCATGGGAGTTTTTTGATTATCTGCTTGACCGTTATCATATAGTCGGTACGCCCGGCAGTGGATTCGGTCCGGCAGGCGAGGGTTATTTCCGCCTGACAGCGTTCAATACACATGAAAACACTCGCCGTTGTGTTGAGCGTCTGTCCGGAAAATGAGATCAATACATCAACCAATCATAGAATCAAATATTTTTTTAACATAATAACATACAGTTATGTCAAGCTTAAGGTTTAAAGTTGTCGAAGAAGCGTCCAATCGCAAGGCTGTTCCCGTAGATATTCCCAAAGAGCGTCCGCAGGAATATTACGCCAGCAAAGTTTTCAACCGTGCCAAAATGTATGAGTATCTTCCGATTGATACCTACAAGGAACTGATCAACGCCATCGACAACAAGCAGCCTATCTCGCGTAAAGTTGCCGACAGCGTGGCTGAAGGGATGAAGCGTTGGGCCATCGACAATGGCGCACGCCATTACACTCACTGGTTTCAGCCTTTGACCGAAACCACGGCCGAGAAACACGACGGATTCGTCGAGCACGACGGTAAAGGCGGAATGGTCGAGGAATTTTCCGGCAAGCTTCTTGTCCAGCAGGAACCGGATGCTTCAAGCTTCCCTAACGGCGGTATCCGCAACACTTTCGAGGCACGCGGTTATTCGGCGTGGGACATCTCGTCGCCGGCATTCCTCATGGACAATACACTCTGTATCCCCACGATCTTTATTTCATATACAGGCGAGTCGCTTGACTATAAAACCCCGCTTCTGCGCGCGCTTTCAGCCGTTGACAAGGCAGGAACAGCCGTGGCACGTTATTTCGACCCTGAAGTAAAGCATGTGATTTCCAACCTCGGCTGGGAGCAGGAATACTTCCTCGTTGATGAGGCTCTCTATGCCGCACGTCCTGACCTCGTGCTCACCGGACGTACGCTCATGGGTCACGAGTCGGCAAAAAACCAGCAGCTTGAGGACCACTACTTCGGTGCCATCCCCTCACGCGTGGAAGCTTTCATGCTTGATCTCGAAATCGAGGCTCATAAGCTCGGCATTCCTGTGAAAACCCGCCATAATGAGGTTGCTCCCAATCAGTTTGAGCTTGCTCCGATTTTTGAGGAGACAAACCTTGCGAATGACCACAATATGCTGCTCATGTCGCTCATGAGCGAGGTGGCACGCCGTCACAACTTCCGTGTGCTTCTCCATGAGAAACCGTTCGCAGGCATCAATGGCTCTGGCAAGCACAACAACTGGAGTCTCGGTACTGATACGGGTACTCTTCTTTTCGCTCCCGGCAAGACTCCTAAGGAAAATCTCCAGTTCATCACTTTCGTGGCCAATGTAATGGCGGCCGTTCACCGTCACAATGCACTTCTGAAGGCTTCGATCATGTCGGCTACCAACACCCATCGTCTCGGTGCTAACGAAGCTCCCCCCGCCATCATCTCGATTTTCACCGGCAGCCAGCTTGCCGATATTATCAATAAGATCAAGAATTCAGATAAGGACGAACTGATTACACTTGCAGGTAAGGATGAGCTTAACCTCGGTGTGGCTCAGATTCCGGAACTGATGATTGACAATACTGACCGCAACCGCACATCGCCTTTCGCTTTCACCGGTAACCGTTTTGAGTTCCGTGCCGTAGGTTCAAGTGCCAACTGTGCTTCCGCAATGATCGCACTCAACGCTGCCGTGGCCGAACAGCTCGCTGATTTCAAGCAGAAGGTCGATTCCCGTCTTGAAGCTGGTGAGGAGCTCCAGCACGCTCTTCTTGCCGAGATCAAGGCTCTGCTTCTCTACTCTGAGGCTATTCACTTTGACGGTAACGGATATTCCGACGAATGGAAGGAAGAGGCCGCGCGCCGCGGTCTTGACTGCGAGACCAATCCCGCGCTCATCTTTGATGCCTACCTCCGTCCCTCGTCCATAGAGATGTTCCGCAAGACCGGTGTGATGAACCATGTCGAGCTTGAGGCCCGCAATGAGGTGAAGTGGGAGATGTACACCAAGAAAATCCAGATTGAAGCCCGTGTGCTCGGCGATCTCGCTATCAACCATATCATCCCGGTAGCCACCCGCTATCTCTCAATCCTTCTTGACAACATGGTCAAGATCCGCACCCTCTTCCCCGGCGATAAGGGTGAACAGCTTTCGGCTCAGGATTCAGTGACTGTGGAGAAGATCATGCACCACTGCTCTGTCATCAAGGAAGAAGTAGCCAAGATGGTCAATGCCCGCAAGGAGGCAAACAAAATCCCGACAGAACGTGAAAAGGCTCTCGAATACTCGCGCAACGTCGCTCCCTGTCTTGAAGTGATCCGTTATCATATCGACAAGCTCGAACTTATGGTGGACAACGAAATGTGGCCTCTGCCCAAGTATCGTGAACTCCTCTTCATCCGTTGATGATAATCTTACAGGAATAGAATGAAAACTATCACCGCTCTCCGACACTAACTGGTTTCTGAATAGTGCCGGAGGGCGGTTTCCCACAATATGGAGATACTTAAACATGAGTGCGGTGTGGCGATGATACGCCTGCTGAAGCCGCTTGAATACTATAAAAAGAAATACGGCACTTACGCCTACGGTATCAACAAGCTTTATCTTCTTATGGAGAAACAGCACAACCGCGGGCAGGAGGGTGCCGGTATCGGTGTCGTGAAGATGTATTCCGTGCCCGGCCACGAATACGTGTTCCGTGAGCGTGCTCTCGGCAAGGATGCGATTCAGGAGATTTTCGAGACCGTCAAATGTAAGCTTGACAAAGCTGATATCACTGATCACGATGCGGAATGGGTGGAGCGTTATGCTCCATTCCTCGGAGAGATCTATATGGGTCATCTCCGCTATTCGACCACCGGAAAAAGCGGCCTGTCATACTGCCATCCTTTCCTCCGTCGTAACAACTGGCGTTCGCGCAATCTGCTGATGTGTGGCAATTTCAACATGACCAACGTCGATAGGGTGTTTGAGAGTGTGGTTGCCTGCGGGCAGCATCCGCGCATCTACAGTGATACCGTTGTCCTTCTCGAACAGCTCGGCGATGCTCTTGATAAGGAAAATCACCGCATCTACCGTCAGTATCGTGACTCGATGGACGGTCAGAAGCTTACCGCGACGATAGAGGATAATCTTGACATGAAGCGTGTGCTTTCAGCCACTGCTCCGCAGTGGGACGGTGGTTTCGTCATCTGTGGTGCTACGGGATCGGGTGATATGTTCGCTCTTCGTGACAGTCATGGTATCCGTCCGGCCTTTTATTATCATGATGACGAGGTGGTGGTACTCGCCTCCGAGCGTCCTGTCATCCAGACTGTTTTCAATGTGGCGCGTCGTGATGTCCGCGAACTTGTGCCCGGAAGTGCGTTGATTGTGACTAAAGCGGGTCAGATTTCCGTTACAGACGTACTCGGTGAGGGTGAGAACCAGCGTTGCTCCTTCGAACGTATATATTTCTCGCGCGGAAGTGATGCCGATATCTATCGTGAGCGCAAGCGTCTCGGCGAGAATGTGGTTCCGGCTATAATGAAGAGTATCGGAGGTGATCTTGACCATTCGGTGTTCTCGTTTATACCGAACACCGCCGAAGTAGCGTTTATCGGTATGATAAGCGGTCTGATGTCGGAACTCGACAGGCGCAAGATGCAGGAGATCCTTGATGCGCAGAAGGCTGGACGGCTTGATGCGGCGACGCTTGACAGGATTATGAACCGTGATCTGCGGGTCGAGAAGGTTGCCATCAAGGACATCAAGCTCCGTACGTTCATAGCCGAAGGTGAGGCGCGCAATGATCTTGCGGCGCATGTCTATGACGTGACCTACGGAATTGTGGAAAACGTGGTGGATAATCTTGTCGTGATCGACGACAGTATCGTGCGCGGTACCACTCTCAAGCAGTCCATCCTCAAGATGCTTGACCGCCTGCATCCGCGCAAGATCGTCGTGGTCTCCTCGTCGCCTCAGGTCCGTTATCCCGATTACTACGGAATAGACATGTCGCGCATGGGTGAGTTCATAGCATTCCGTGCGGCTGTGGAGCTTCTGAAGGATCGTGGTATGAGCCATGTGCTTGATGAGACTTACCGTCAGTGCAAGGAGCAGGAAGGTCTCCTTGACATAGAGATCCGCAATTGTGTCAAGGCTATCTATGCACCTTTCACGCAGGAGGAGATCTCGCGCAAGATCGCCGGGATGCTTACTGCCGACGGATCGATCAACGCCGAGGTGGATATAATATATCAATCGCTCGAAGGTCTGCGTGATGCTATCCCCACCTGTCCCGGTGACTGGTATTTCTCCGGCGATTATCCCACTCCCGGCGGAGTGCGGCTGGTCAATCGCGCATATATTAATTTTTACGAAGGAAATACGGAAAAACGATGATACGCCCGTCCTCTCTTCTCACTTCCGTCGTCTTGGCTGCGGCTGTAATGACGACTATGATTTCCACCCGGTCAGTGTCCGCCCAGTCGCGGACGCTGACCGAGCGCGTTTATTTCCCGTCGCCGGTTGAGTTAAGGGATTCATCCATTACCGTGCCTCTCGATACCTCGGCCGCTGTGAGGAATTGCCGTGTGGATGTACGCGGAGCAATGTCGGGGATAGGGGAGCGGCCCGGACTGGCACGGGCTTACTGGGGGCTGAAACTGATCGGCCCCTCCGACACCATGACCGTCACGCTCCGCCATGGCAACAGCTCATTCGGAGATATTCTTGACCGCCGTGTGAACATGCTCACTGTAGCGCGTGGCAAGGATGTGATTTTCGAGAAGGATATTGCGGCCTTTGAATCCTCGTCGGGGGTGTATAATACCTTACGTCTCGATCTCGACCGTCAGAACGGCGAATTGAACATTAGCGGTGGAGGGAAAAGCGTCACCGATATATGCGCTCTGCCAGTCGGTAGGCTCGCCATCCCCTCTGCGGTGACGGTCTGGAGTCAAGGTGTGCTTGATGTCGCATCCCTTTCGCTTGAAATATCCCTTTCGCCTGAACAGGCTCTCGCTTCCGGCTGGACGCAGGAAGCGTTGATGGATCATCTTCGAGCATCAACCGATCCGGTGGAAGGCTATTGGCAGTATCTTGACCGTGAGAATGATCCTCGGTATGCCCGTCCGGGAGGACGCTATCTGCTTGCTGTGGTCAGGAATCCTGATAGTGACGTAGATGGGAATTATGACATCCTTTATGTTGATGGCGCGGAGACTTGGCGTGACCGTTGGCATCCGATGATGATTAAAGGCCGTCTGCGCCCCACGATATTCCTCGATCACTATGATCTCGAATGGACCGATGCTGTTTTTGAGACAATTGACCGCGACATTCACGCCACCATTACCGACAGGTCGATCCTTACGCTGTCATTCCCATTGCTGAAAACGACCATGCGCTTCTCTCGCATGCCCATGAAATGATCTTCTGCCTGTCCTCTATGTCTTAGAGGCTACCGATGACGAGGAATGTCAGGCCTATCAGCAGGAGGGTGAGATCGATGAGTTTGAGGCGGATATTCTTTTCATGCAGGGCTATGACACCATAGAAAAACGAGACGATGACGCTGCCGCGACGTATCATCGACACAACCGCTATCATTGAACCTTCAAGTGAAAGGCTGTAGAAGTAGGCTATGTCAGCCACGGTGAGGAAGAGCGAGATCAGCGGGATGGTCCATCGCCATTGCAGCGGTGTGCCGCCTTTCTTCCCGCGCAGGATCAGACCGATCGTTATGCCCATTATCACCATCTGATAGAGCGAGTACCATGCCTGAACTTCGAGGGGCTGATAGCGTGTCAGCAGATATTTGTCATAGAGCGCGCTGACCGCGCCCATAGCCGTAGCTCCGATGGCCATCCACACCCATTTGTTGGATTTCAACGAGATCCCCTCCTTGCTTCCGACGCGGCTTATGAAGTAGAGTGACCAGAATCCGAGTATCACACCGGCCCACTGCCAGAGATTGAGCCGTTCGCCGAATATGATCAACGCACCGACGAGCACCATTACCGGACGTGATGCATTGACCGGCCCTGCTATCGTCAGCGGCAGGTGCTTTATGCTGGCATATCCTAAGAGCCATGACGAGAGTACGATGGCCGATTTCAGCAGTATCGCTCCGTGGCCTTCAAGCGTGTTGCCGAGACCGTAGTTGCCGTGGCTTATGCCTATTATGATTACAGGAAGCATGAACAGCGATCCGAACACGGTGTTGAGGAAGAGCACGCCGAGCACATTGTTGCGATCGACCGACAGTTTCTTCATCACGTCATAAAAACCGAGACAGAGAGCTGAAATTATGGCAAGACCTACCCACATGATTGACTTGAATTAGATGGTTTTATCAAAAAATCGTGCAAAGTTAGCTAAAACCGTGCTGATTTTAATAAACAGAATCAAAAAATCATGTGAAACCATCAGAATAAGATTTTGTAAATTAACGAATAAATATCTAAATTTGCATCGCAAACCACTACGCAGAACCTCAGCAAGAGAGGAGCGGGAGGGTTGGCAGACATATTTTTTAGAAAAGCGTTTACCATGACGCTCTTTCTTGACGTTCCGAAATCTGGAAAATTTCAAGTTACAGTCAAGAATGTAGCAAACGGTAGATGCCTTGTGGGTATGTTATATCCGTATGGCATGGTGTCGGTGACACTATGGCTGTATGCCTATATACATATTTGCGTGAGGCTTCTGCGTGTTTGCTCGTTCAACTGTAATGGGCATTCCAGAGCCTCGGAACGTGGGACGAGCAAACGAGTAAGATTCCCCACGCTTTTTTTATGCCTATTTGTTAACGCTTTAGCTGCGGGGAAGCGGGCAGAATATTCATTACCGAATGCCAAGGGATAAATTAAAAATGAAACAGCCGGATGTCAATACAGCCATCGCTGAGACATTCTGCAAGCAGTTCAAGGATCTGAAGTTCGGACGAGATCTCGAGTTTGTCGAGATTGATCGCTCCATGCCACCTCTATTTCAGCTCAACGGGGAGTTTGAGGGTCGTGGGGAGTATGACTTCACAGGGCTTGCCAAGCTCTTTATCGAAAACAATGGATTTAATCAGTCGGCTCGATATGATATTTCGGGAAAGGTCGAGGTTAGAGAGGTGGATGGCTCGCCTGTTGTAGAATTTGTTAGCTTATTAATTGCAAGAAAAGTCTAATTTAACGAAAAGAACGAGAAATGAAAAAATTAATGATTTTGGGCGTGTTTTTGCTCTCCGTGCTGTCAGCAGCAGCATACGATTTTGAAGTGGATGGACTCTATTACAATATTTTGTCCCCTGCAGAGTGTGAGGTAACGACGGGAGAAGAAAAATATGTAGGAAATGTCTCAATCCCTAGTACTGTTAGCTATAGAAATAGAGAGCTTTCGGTTACTAGAATAGGTGACGGTTTCACAGGTTGTAGCGGTCTGACCTCGGTCATCATCCCCAATTCGGTTACTTCAATAGGTTCCGGTGCATTCTCAGGTTGTAGCGGTTTGACATCGGTCGTCATCCCAAATTCAGTTACTTCAATAGGTGTCAGTGCATTCTCAGGTTGTAGCGGTCTAACCTCGGTCGTCATCCCTAATTCGATTACTGAAATATGGTGGGATACATTCAAGGATTGTAGCGGTCTGACTTCGGTTGTCATCCCCAATTCGGTTACTTCAATAGGTTACGATGCATTCTCAGGTTGTAGCGGTCTGACCTCGGTCGTCATTCCCAATTCGGTTACTAGAATAAATTACGGTCCATTTCCATTACAAAGTAACGGTACATTCTCGGGTTGTAGCAGTCTGACTTCGGTCGTCATCTCCAATTCTCTTACTTCAATAGGTTGCCGTACATTCTCGGGTTGTAGTAGTCTGACCTCGGTCGTCATCCCCAATTCGGTTACTTCAATAGGTGACGGTGCATTCATAGGTTGTAGCGGTCTAACCTCGGTCGTCATTCCCAATTCGGTTACTGAAGTAGGTGCTCTTGCATTTTCGGAATGTAAAAGTCTTAAAGAAGTGACTTTTGAGTGCTCATCCTCCACATTAACCCTATCTTTCGATAAATGGGATGTTGATAAAAACATTATTGATACATTTAGAGGATGTACTCTACTAACCAATCTCCTTATAGGACGACCACTTAACGTGGAGACATACAGAGATGGCCAACATTATATATGGGGTAGTCTATCTTCAGCAATCCCACTTTCTCAGATTACACATTTAACGATCTTAGATGGAGTAGATCTCAAAAAATTCTTTTATTATAATGACAAACTGAAAGCTAAGCTAACGACTTTAAAATTAGAGAAAAATATAACAGGATTTGGACTTTATGATTCTTATAAGAGTTCATTGAGTGACTATTCTAAACTTGAAACTATTATATGTGAGGATCCTATTCCGACACCGGACTGTCCGACCTTCAGCAAAACTCAATATCTTAATATTAAAGTCTATGTCCCGAAAGGTTCTTTGGCTGCATATCAAAATGCCGAGGGTTGGAAGAATTTCTGGGATATTATTGAGATGGAAGAATCCGGAATTGATTCTGTAACCAATAATTTGGAGTGTACGGAGATTGGGCGTTATGATCTTCAGGGACGTAAGGTTGCTGATGACGATTACAATGGAATTGTGATTGTGAAGTATTCAGATGGAACAGCTAAGAAAATAATAAACAGAAATGGAAATGCAAAATAATGTGATTAGTAAAGAGGATATTGCTAGGGAAATTCAGAAACATTTTGCTGATGTAGCTCGTCTCCGACCATTTTCAAAAATGGTCAATCCTGCTATCAAAGTGGAAAATTACGGATTCATTCCGGTCGATTTGCCGGAGTATGAGATTCGATCCATCGAACAGTCTCCAATTGATAAATGCCTTTATGCCTTTAGTGCAGAAGGAGTGGTTTTATTTGAAGATAAAGCCAGCGGTATTACTCAGGAGCAGAAGGTCGAGTTCGGCGGAATAGCGCGGACTTGTGATAAGAATGGAGCATTAGCAATTGATGCTGTCACCATAGATTATATCAATCCTCCTTTCCCAAATTTGAATGTCGTGGAGGACTGAGGATTCCCAGATAGATGTCTTTCATTTGACTGAATGATTAGGAACTTGGATTAATGTTGCTGAGGCGATATTTTATCCAAGTTCTTTTTTTGTGTTTATGAGCATAAATCCTTTTAGAGGACTTTTGATGTCTTAATATGATTTTGTCATACCATTTTCGGGTGTCGTTTTGCTTATTGGGAAAATTATGCTAACTTTGTGGGATAAAAACTCTAAAGCAATCAGCAATGAAATTCACAGTTCCAAGCAAGACGCTTCATAATTTTGCCTCATCGGTCAGCAAGGTCATCAACGCCAAAAATGCGCTGACCATCCTTAACAATTTCCTCTTCTCGATCGAGGGGAATGTGCTGACTATCACCGCTTGCGACGGCGAAAACATACTCTGCGGACGTATTCCCATCATGGATGTCGAGGGTGAAGGTGAGTTCTGCATCGATGCGCGCCGCATTGTCGAACTGCTCCGCGTGATGCCCGAACAGGAGCTGAATTTCACTATTGACGATGTGACACTGGCCATAGAGATGTCGCACCCCGACGGATCATATAAATTCATGGGTCTGAAAGGTGCTGAATACCCCCATCCCGACCGTAGCACGCAGTCGGAAAACGTGCTCACTTTCAAAGCTCCCGGTTCGGCACTGCTCCGCGGACTGGAATTTACATCGTTCGCAGCCGGAACTGACATGCTCCGTCCGCAGATGATGGGCGTGTATTGGGACATCAAGCCCGATAAACTTATCTTCGTAGCCACCGATACCCACAAACTCGTGCGTTTCGAGGATTCGAGCCTCACGCCCGACATTCAGGGTTCGTTTATCCTCCCCAACAAATCGACCAACGTGTTCCGCAGCGTGTTCACCCGCGATGAAGAGGTGACCGTCAAACTCGATCCGCAGATCGGTGTGATCTTCGAGACGGACACGTTCACATTCGAGAGCCGTCTCGTCAAGGGCCGCTTCCCGGACTATACACGCGTGATTCCCGAAAACAATCCCTTCACGCTTACCGTCAACCGCCATCTGTTCACCACCGCCGTGCGCCGTGTGAGCCTCTTCGTGGATGAAGGTCACGGTCTCATCAAATTCAACCTCACGCCCGAACGCATTACTATCAAGGCGTCGGACAACGAGTACAACACCTCCGGTGTCGAGAATCTCTCGGCTGATTTCACCGGCAAGAACATGATCATCGGTTTCAGCTCATCCTATCTCTCGGAACTCGCAGGAGTCCTGTGGACCGAGGATATCATCTTCAAGCTCGCCGATCCCTCGAAGCCCGCAGTCATCGTCCCGACCGAGGACAAGCCCGACACCCGTCTGACCATGCTCCTCATGCCGATGAACGTGACCGATTTCTAAGTAGATCGATTCAAAGCCATTCCCCTGTCCCATCAAGTAACTACAGATGCAACTGAACCTGAAGAAACCGATAGTCTTTTTTGATCTCGAAACTACCGGTGTCGATATACTCCATGACCGCATAGTCGAAATCTCACTCATAAAGGTTATGCCCGGAGGTGAGGAGATCGAAAAGACCCGGCGTGTCAACCCCGAAATGCACATCCCGGAGGAGGCTACGGCCGTCCATCATATCACGGATGATGATGTGAAGAATGAACCTACTTTCCGCCAGATTGCCCGCTCACTCGCAAATGAGATGATGGGCTGTGACATTGCGGGCTATAACTCCAACCGTTTCGACATCCCTATGCTCGATCAGGAGTTTCAGCGCGCAGGCGTGAAATTCGATTTCTCGAAAGCACGTTTCATAGACGTGCAGACAATCTTCCACAAGAAGGAACAGCGCACACTCGTGGCCGCCTACCGTTTCTACTGCGGAAAGGAGCTTGACGGCGCGCACTCGGCCAACGCCGATACCCGTGCGACCTACGAGGTGCTGAAAGCGCAGCTTGACCGCTATGACGATCTTCCCAACGACATCGAGGAGCTCAGCAAGTTTGCCCGCACCAACCGCAATGTCGATTTCATGGGGCGCATAATCATGGATGACAATGACCGTGAAATCATTAATTTCGGTAAATACAAGGGGCGTCCGGTCATTGAGGTGCTGAAGAAAGATCCGTCGTACTATGACTGGATTCTCAAAGGCGACTTCGCGCAGAATACCAAGGACTGTTTCACACGCATAAAACTACGCATGAAATGAGCACTCTTTCGGGCAAGCACATCATCCTCGGCATCTGCGGTGGCATAGCTGCATATAAATCCGTCTCGCTTCTGCGTCTGCTCGTCAAGGCCGGTGCGGAAGTGCAGGTGGTCATCACCCCCGCCGGTAAACAGTTCATCACTCCGGTGACACTGTCGTCACTGAGTCAGAAGCCAGTGGTGAGTGAATTTTTCACAGCCAATACCGGCGAATGGCATTCACACGTGGACCTCGGACTGTGGGCCGACTGCATGGTGATAGCTCCTGCCACGGCCTCCACCATCGGTAAGATGGCCCACGGTATTGCCGACAATATGCTCGTCACTACCTATCTCTCGGCGAAATCACAGGTGTTTGTCGCTCCGGCCATGGATCTCGACATGATGGCTCATCCATCCACGACGGCCAACATCGCGCTTCTGCGCAGCTACGGCAATATCATCATCGAGCCGGAGAGCGGGGAGCTTGCGAGCGGTCTCGTCGGCAAGGGACGCATGGAGGAACCGGAGAAGATCGTGGCCGTACTTGAAGAGTATTTTGCTAAAAAAGCCGATCTCAAGGGTAAGAAGGTGCTCATTACAGCGGGGCCTACCCACGAGAAGATTGATCCCGTAAGATTCATCGGAAATTATTCATCGGGCAAGATGGGCTATGCGCTTGCCGAAGAGTGTGCCGCACGTGGAGCTGAGGTTACGCTGGTGAGCGGTCCTGTCTCGATCAGCATCTCGCATCCTGCTGTCAAGGTGGTCAAAGTCGAGTCCGCGCGCGAGATGCTTGCAGCCTGTGAGGAGGTATTTCCCGAAAGCGACGTCGCTGTGATGTGTGCGGCCGTGGCTGACTATGCTCCCGCCGAGGTTGCTGACCGTAAGATCAAGCGCGAGCATTCGGAAGTGCCGGAGATCCGTCTCGTGAAGAATCCTGACATAGCTGCCACGCTCGGTCAACGCAAGACTGCGGCGCAGCGTCTCGTCGGATTCGCTCTTGAAACCGACAATGAATTGGACAATGCGCAGGAGAAACTTGTCAGGAAGAATCTTGACATGATAGTCCTCAATTCCATGCGTGATAAAGGTGCGGGATTCGGAACTGACACCAATAAGATCTCTATAATAAAAGGTGGCGGTTCGCGCTTGGACTTCGGACTAAAATCCAAGCGGGAAGTAGCCGCCGACATAGTTGACGCAATTCTTGATCTATGAAATTTATCCTCTCCCTCTTAATAATTCTCCTTACCTTTTCTGTCGCCTCGTCACAGGAACTGAATTGCCGTGTCGAGGTGAACACCGCGCAGCTTGAAGGGTCGAACAAGAATATTTTCGAGACTCTTCAGGGTGCGATAAACGAGTATGTCAACACCACGCGGTGGACGCAGGCACAATTCTCGCCCAACGAGAAGATAGAATGCACGCTGCTGTTCACCATTACTAAATATGATGAATCGACTGGCAATATGGAGGGTACTCTGCAGGTACAGTCCAGCCGCCCGGTCTATAATTCCTCATATCTGACCACGCTGATCAATTTCAAGGACAATAACGTGGCGTTTACCTACAGTGACGGCGAACCTCTTCTCTATTCGGAGACGAGTATGGAGAGTCAGCTGACCCAGATACTGAATTTCTACATCTATCTCATACTTGCCGTGGATTTCGACTCCTTTTCTCCGAAAGGAGGTGATGTGTATTTCGAGCGGCTGGAGACCATAGTCCATCAGGGACAGTCGTCGGGTGAGACAGGTTGGAAAGCATTCGAGGATACGAAAAATCGTGCCGCCGTCCTTGCTTCATTTACCGATCCGGCCACAAGAGCTATCCGTGATCTCTATTACGAATATCATCTTCAGGGATTGGATCAGATGTCGGTGAGTCCGGATAAGGGCCGTAAGACAATCGACACGTCGCTTGACGTGCTCACTTCTGTGTTTCAGGTCGCACCGATGTCAGTAGGGCTCTCGATGTTCAAGGATGCGAAGCTCGATGAGCTTGTCAATATCTACAGCAAAGCTCCTGCCGACGAGCGTGAACATGCCTATCAGGTGCTTTCGCCGATATTCCCTACGGAACAGAACCGTCTTGAGAAACTGAAACGTGGCGAGACTCCTTGATTATACCAACAGATACCTTAAAACTCTCTTACTCACATAAAAAAATAGGAATATATTACAGTGCTTGAATCACTCCACATATCGAATTACGCGCTCATTGACCTTATCGACATAAGGTTTCATGAGGGTTTCAATGTGATCACCGGCGAGACCGGAGCAGGTAAGTCGATCATACTCGGTGCGCTATCTCTGCTTCTCGGAAGCAGGGCGGATACGCGTGTCGTGACCAATCCGGAGGCCAAAAGTGTCATCGAAGCTGTATTTACGGTCGATGACTATCCCCTGCTGAAGGATTTCTGCCTGAAGGAAGATATCGAATGGGACGATGAGCGATGCATACTCCGCAGGGAGATTTCTCCGGCGGGGCGTTCGCGCGCGTTCGTCAATGACTCGCCTGTACCGCTCACTAAACTGCGCGAGGTGAGCATGCATCTGATTGACATACATTCCCAGCATCAGAATCAGCTGCTTGCAACTCCTGAATTTCAGCTTGACGTGATAGATACGCTTGCGTCAAATGCGCAACGCCTGCGTAATTATCAACTCCGTTTCAACTCGCTGCGCGAAGCGGTGAAGCGGTTGAAAGCCATGCGTGCCAAGATTGAGCGTTCGCGCGAGGATGAGGAGTTTACACGTTATCAGCTTGAACAGCTCGAAGAGCTGGATCTCCGTCCCGGAGAGCAGGCTGAGCTTGAACGCGAGCGTGATGTGCTCAACAACCTCGGTGCCATCAAGGCGGCTCTATCAAAAGCTATCGGTTCACTTGACGGTGAGGAGGGCGGTGCGTTGAGCATGGTCGATAATGCTGCGGAAGCATGTGAGGATCTCGATGAAGTGCTTGACGCTTCGGATAATATTGCCGAACGTCTTGAATCAGTAAGAATCGAGATCTCGGACATAGCATCGACTCTTTCGGGCATAGATGAGAACCTCGGCGCAGATCCGGGGACACTCAACGCTATAGAGGAACGCCTCAGTTCCATCTATTCTCTCTGCCATAAGCATCATGTGGATGATGCCGACGGTCTGATCGAGTTGCGTGACTCCCTCCGTGACAAACTCAAGGCTCTTGATAATTCAGACGGGATGATCGAGGAGCTTGAGCGCGAGGCCCGGCGTGCGAAAGCTCTTGCAAAGGAGAGTGCGATGGAGATATCCGCGGCCCGTAAGGAAGCTGCCGAAAAGTTCGGCCGGCGTCTCGCCGAAGTGGCGATGCCTCTCGGCATGAAGAATCTGCGTTGTGAGATCCGTGTCTCTCCGTCGGACATGACGGCGACAGGAATCGACAGTGTGGAATTCATGGTAGCCTTCAATAAGAATCAACCTCTGATGCCTGTCGGTGCTACCGCTTCGGGTGGTGAGATTTCGCGTCTCATGTTGTCCATCAAGTCCATCATTGCATCAAGTATGCAGTTGCCGAGTATTATTTTTGATGAGATTGATACCGGAGTGTCGGGCGATGTGGCCAACCGCATGGGTGTGATGATGCTTGAAATCTCACGTACAATTCAGGTGACAACCATCACACATCTTCCGCAGGTGGCTTCAAAAGGCGGACATCAATATCGCGTCTATAAGGAGGATGACGAACACTCGACCCATACCCGCATAGCTCTGCTGACCGATGAGGAACGTGTCCGTTCGATTGCGGCTATGCTTGGCGGATCGGAAATAGATGATGCCGCCCTCGCTGCCGCGAGGAGTCTGTTGGGACGGAAATAATCATAAAATTTTTATTGAACGGATTATCGGTGAGGTGAATCACCGTAATAAACAATACAGAGAGAATATGAAAAAATACTTGGGTGCAGGGGTTGCGTTTTTCCTCCTTACCGCAGGATTGTCCTGTGGATGGGCGGCTGACAAGGGAAAAACTCCTGTCAAAGTCCATATAATCGGTGATTCGACAATGGCCGATTATGAAGAGAATACCACCCGTACAAGAGGGTGGGGAGAGATGTTGCAGGAGTTCTTCTCACCCGATGTTGAGGTGGTGAACTATGCCAAGGGTGGTAGAAGCTCACATTCCTTTTATAAAGAAGGAAGATGGAAATTGGTGACCGACAGTCTGAAGCCCGGTGATTATGTTTTCATCCAGTTTGCCCATAATGATGAGAAAGAGGGTGGCAAGGATGGTGCTGACGGCAGAGGTACTGCCCCTTGGACCACATATAAAACGTATATAGAAAAATATGTCGATGAGACACGTGCCTCCGGTGCGACTCCTATCCTTATCACTCCGATTGTCCGCCGTTATTTCACTCAGGACGGGACGATCAGTCCAAAAGGATGTCATGATCTCAGCATTGCTCCGGATGATTCTACCCTGAACTATGTGAGAGTGATGAAACATGTGGCCCGGAATAAGCAGGTGAAGCTGGTGGATATGACGGCCATGACCAAGGAGTATGCTGAACGTCTTGGTGCGGAGCGGACCATTAAATGTATATATATCCCAACGGACGGCACGCACACTCAGGCCACCGGAGCTGCATGTTATGCCCGTCTGGCAGTCGAGGGCTTGAAGGAGCAAGGTATTTTGGCAGATTATATCCATGAGGATCTACCTGTGGTATTGAATCCGGTAGCACTCGATTTCAAGACACTTTTCGTCGGAGAAGAGGGGACAGTCTGTTTTGACCTTACCGGACTTAACCTTGAGCCGGTGGAGGGTGAATTGACAGTCGAAGCACCTGACGGCATGACAGTAGCCGATGATCCACACGGCCGGCCCCAGAAGACATTGAGATATCCATATCAAAACGGAGAATTATGGAACAAGTGCTTCTATCTGCACTTTACGCCGACCGGGAGTGGCAATATGGTGTCGGATGTCATTATATCATACGGCGGTAATCGACGGTTGCTCCCGGTAAAGGCTGAAGTCAAGGATGTCGTTGACCGTTCGCCGGTTGAGTATGTACTGGAAAAACCTTCGGCTTTACGCGATTTGAAAAATGAAGCGCAGGGTGTCACTACTGAAACCGGAAAATGGCCGGCTGAAATAGATGAGGCACAGAACAGATACATTGAATTTATTCTTCCTCCTTCCTCACAGACGGTCCTGCTCCGCAAGCTCTCGTTTACTTTGGACGGAGATGTGGCCTATAGGGTTGCTTGTGCGTATGGTAAGGATTTTTATCCCCGGACTGATCTTGGTGAGGAACAAAAGCCGCAGACAGGTCGCAGGCTGATAGAACTGCCGATGAATGTCACCTTGTCTCCCGGTCAGCAGATGTATTTCCGTCTTTTCCCTTGGAGCACTGTGGAGAGTGACGACATTTATGTCCGTACAGGGGACTGGAAGATAGAAGGAACTGTGATCAGGTGATTTGAATATTGAAAAATCGGATGATATACCCATGAATGGAAATCATTCCATCCTATTGGAGCGTTAATATTTTATAGAGTGAAATTATAATCATTAAATCAGATAAAGTGGAAAAGAACGATTATATCTATGGTCTGCGTGCCGTAATGGAAGCGATCGAGGCCGGTAAGGAGATTGATAAGATCTTTATGGCAAAGGATCTTCAGGGAGATCTTGCATCGGAACTTGTGTCTCTTGCGAGAGCTAACCGTGTGCTGATTCAGCGAGTTCCTGTCGAGCGCATCAACCGTATTACCCGTAAGAATCATCAGGGTGTGCTGGCAATGATGTCGGCCATTACATATCACCGTCTCGATCATCTTGTGCCTGAGCTTTATGAGGCAGGCATATTGCCTTTCATAGTCATGCTTGACGGAATCACTGATGTGAGAAACTTCGGTGCGATCGCTCGTACGTGTGAGTGTGCGGGAGTGGATGCAATTGTTATTCCGGAGCATGGAAGTGTTTCGGTCGGCGGTGACGCTATCAAGACTTCAGCCGGTGCATTGCATCATATCCCTGTGTGCCGTGTATCGTCGATTGCATGGGCTGCAAAGTTCCTGCGGGAGAACGGATATAATGTCGTGGCCGTGACTGAAAAATCGGATATGAATTACACGGAGGGAAAATATAGCGATCCGGTAGCCATCGTTATGGGTGCTGAGGACGTGGGAATCTCGCCGGAAGCTATGAAGCAGTGCGAGACACGTGTCGGCATTCCTATGTTTGGCAATATTGGTTCGCTGAACGTATCTGTGGCAGCCGGTGTGATGATATATGAAGTCGTGCGTCAGCGACTTGCATCCAATCTGGAGATCATCTGATGACTGCGTGACAACGAATGATATAAATGATGATGCTGTGTCAAAATGTAGAAATTATGACACAGCATCATCATTTATAATCGTTTTTATATATGTTTTAAATGGCTGTACCCATTGTGGTTATGACAAGCAATTTTGAACTGGTATTGTCCGTACAGCCGAAAAGCATTCTGTCGCCTCCCTCCTTGATTTTTAGTTTCGCTGCGAGTTGTGGAGCTGTAAGCGGAAAATTGCGTGTTGCGACGTTGATTGTAGGATAATTCTGGTTGACGTATTTTACAGCCTGTTTCGAGAATGTGATGACTTCGACAATCTCAAAACGCTCTCCGGGAAAGACATCAAGACAGTATGATGACGTGAATAGATGAGTGTTGGGATGCAGTTTAGCCACATTGAATTGCTCTGATAAGAAACGCATACCGCCGGACTTCATTACCGAGGGATACGGTTCGTAGAGATAGTCGCCGCTTTGTGGTGATCCGAATAGTGAATGTGGGTCGGGATTTTCTGCAGGATTGAAGTCAAAAGATGTGCCATCTATGGTTATGGCATTGATATGCTTTGCCGTTGGGGTATCAGTGACGCCGGTGTGGGCATCTATTATAAAGACCACTTCCTTGCACTCCTTGTGTGTGCCGATTACACATACATCGGTATTATGCCCGATCTCAGCTATGGCAGACTTGATATCTATCATCGGAGAGGCTTTGATGATCAGCTGCGAGCATCTGGAGAGTATCAGCGGTAGGGTAGGAATAAGGTCAGGAGAGCAATCACGGAGAGCGAAATGCCGTCCTGAAGAATCACGACGGGCCGGATCTGCAAAAATTATATCGAAATTCTTATCGGTGTTTTCGATATAGCGGATACTGTCACCTTCAATGACGGTTACGTTGGTCAGGCCGAGTGCCCTGACATTATGAACGGCCGTGCGATATGCCTTGTTGTCAAGTTCGATGCACGTGATCTCGCTGGCTTTGGTAGCGAAATGGAATGCATCTATGCCGAGTCCGCAGGTCATGTCAAGCACACGGCATCCGTCCGGGATCATGGAGCAATGGATGTCGGCAACGGCGTCGGAGGTTGACATTTCAGCCACGGCGAGTGACGGGAAGCGGAAATCGGGATTTAGGAGCGTCTCCGGTAGTTTGGATGCAGTCTTGTAGCGGCACTCACGCTGGAGGATCTCTTCAAGCATGACCGGATCACCGTGGTGACGCAGACGGAGTCTGTTGAAATCCTCTTTCACCCCAGAACGTTCTTTTTGGGAGTTGTTGCCTGAAAGTCCTTGATATAGTTGGGGACACTGTAGGCAATGTCCATGAACTGTCTTTGGGAATAGGCACGTTCGGCAAGAGCGATCATATCGATTGCCAGCGGATGGATGTCAGGTATAAACTCAACGTTGTCAGCCTTGATGAGATCGCGTGCCTTGTCTGATCCGTTGCCGAAAAACAGCACTTTGCGGTTCGTGGCGATGATGTCGGAATAGCTCTCTGAAGTAAGGATGAGAGCCTGCTGCTCCATAACCGGTTCAAGTGCGAAATCAAATGCAGCAGTATAGACTTCCATACGTCGTGCATCGATCATGGGGACAAATATCTCGTCACCTTCGAGCTCCTGCGTGAACATTACGTTGCAGGCCATAATGCGCAGGGTATCTATACCGATAAGAGGTATGTCAAGCGCGTAAGCAAGTCCCTTTGCCTCTGACAGGCCTATGCGGAGACCTGTGTAGCTTCCGGGGCCAGTCGAGACGGCTACGGCTTCGAGTTTCAGCTCCTTTTCGCGTGCGAAATCGAGGCAATACTTTATATAATCGCTGAGAAGAGCCGCATGATTGCGTCCGCCACCGGTTTCCTGATGGGCGAGCACCATGCCTTCAGCGGTCAGGGCTACGGAGCAATAGTCGGTTGATGTATCTATATTTAGGATTACAGCCATAGGTATTTTGAAATTTGTAGGGGTATCGATTGTTCCCTATGTCAAAAATTGAGGACAAAGTTACTTGTTTATCATGAGAAAATTGTAATTTTGTGGGAAAAATAATCCCCGGTGGCAATCTTGATATAGATCGCTTTAGTCCGGAATGTAAAAAACTACTCCAGCTCATGTTATATTCAATGACGGGATTCGGGAAAGCCGTTACGGAGCTCCCCGGCAAGAAAATTACGGTAGAAATCAAATCGCTGAACAGTAAGCAGATTGATATAGCTGCGCGTGTGCCGTCATCGTTGCGCGCTCAGGAACTTGAAATGAGAAATCGCGTGGCGGCTCTCCTTGAAAGGGGAAAGGTCGATCTGACTGTCTATGTCGAGAACGTTGCCGGTGAAGCATCCGTTAAGCTCAATGTCTCCGCTCTTAAAGCCTATAAGGATGATGTTGAGAAGACAGCGGCGGCACTCGGTATTGCCAATCCGCAGGATTGGTACGGTGTGCTCATGCGTTTTCCGGATGTCATGAAAAGCGAGGCTCCCAATGAGGCCGACGATAAGGAAGTGAACGGTGTGATGGATGCTCTCCAATCAGCGGCCGAAAAGCTTATGGCATTCCGTCGGACGGAGGGAGAGAAGCTTGAGAGTTTCTTTGCACAGCGTATCCAGCGCATTCGTGAACTGCTTGATCTCGTCCCGCAGTTCGAGGAGGAGCGTGTGGCAAAGATCCGTGTCCGTATGGAAGAGGGACTGGCGAAGATCCACGGCGTGGATTATGACAGAAGCCGTCTCGAACAGGAGCTTTTCTTCTATATTGAAAAACTTGACGTAAATGAGGAAAAGCAGCGTCTGACCCAGCACCTGAATTACTTTATGGAAACTATGGCCGGACCTAAGGGTCAGGGTAAGAAGCTCGGATTCATCAGTCAGGAAATGGGACGCGAGATCAATACGCTCGGCTCGAAAAGTAATCATGCCGACATGCAGAAGATAGTTGTGCAGATGAAGGATGTGCTTGAACAGATCAAGGAGCAGGTGCTCAATGTGATGTAACTACACTGATATCCATCTTGTGATTTTAATATGACTAAAGGTAAGATTATTATAATTTCCGCTCCATCAGGATCCGGAAAGTCAACCATCATATCCGCTCTTCTCGAAAGGGGTGAGATAGATATGCAGTTCTCGATTTCGGCGACTAACCGTCCGCCGAGAGGAGAGGAGCAGCATGGCGTGAATTATTATTTTCTCTCGGATGAAGAATTTCATCATGCCATCGATAGCGATGCTTTCGTTGAATTCGAAGAGGTCTATCCGGGTCGCTTCTACGGAACACTGAAAAGTGAGGTGTCGCGTATCACGGATGACGGACATAACGTGATCCTTGACATAGATGTCAAGGGAGGCGTGAATGTCAAGAAGCTTTATGGTGAAAAGGCTATAAGTATATTCATCCAGCCGCCGAGCATCGAGAGTCTCCGACAGAGACTTACAGGACGCGGGACTGATGCTCCCGAAGCTATTGAGCAGCGTCTGGCCAAGGCTGAGTATGAACTGTCGTTCGCACCGGAGTTTGACTGCATAGTTGTAAATGATGAACTTGAAAAGGCTATCGCCGAAACTGATGCCAAGATCAAGGCATTTCTTGCAGAATAATTCAGGTTCACTACGGTGATCGCGATCCTTGTTAAAACAATCATAAAAAACAGAATCTAAATAGAAATTTATCCTAACAGATAAGACATTGTCATGACAATCGGTATTTTAGGAGGTTCATTCAATCCTGTACATATAGGCCATCTGATGCTTGCGAGTTATCTGCAACAGTTCGGAGGGCTGGATGAGGTGTGGCTGACACTTTCACCGCTCAATCCACTTAAAGTAGGTTCGGACGAACTTATTCCGGATCTAATGCGGTTGAAGATGCTTGAGATTGCTACCGGAAAAACGAAGGGACTGAATGTGTGTGATTATGAATTGACGATGCCCAAACCCTCTTATACGATCAATACACTCCGCTATCTTGCCAAGCGTTACCCCCGTCATACGTTTAAGCTCATTATCGGAAGTGACAACTGGAAGATTTTCAACCAGTGGAAGGATCATGAAAAGATTCTTTCGGATTTCGGTGTCATCATCTATCCCCGTCCCGGTTATCCTGTAGGAATTATCTATGAGGATAATGTGGATGTAGTCAACGCTCCTATGGCCGATGTTTCGAGTACATTTCTGCGTAAAGCCATTGCCAAGGGCAAGGATATGAACTATTTTCTCCCCACCGGTGTGTTTGAATACATAAAAGAAAACAATTTGTATGGAGCTTAGTCCTAATTCACTTGCGTTCATTGCTCTCTGCAATGAATTCTGTTTTGCAGTCGAAAATGTAGGCGAGTCAACGCGGAGTGCTTTCGTCGCCTCCATGCTCCGTCTGCTTCCGCGTATCTATATTTCCGCGACCGATCTGAAACCCGAACCTCTGCTGGATGAAGATGAGGCATACATAGATAGTTTCCTTGACGAGGATTACTACGAATCAATCCGCAGGCAGATCGAAAGCCTGCTTGGAGAGGATGATGTCTATCTTGAAGTATTCGAGGAAGATATGAAATACTCCGAGACACCTATCGGAATGAGTGTCGCCGAGGGAATATGTGATATCTTCCAAGTTCTGTATAACTTTATAGTCATGGTCAAGGATGCCCCTGAGGATATGGTCAATTCGGCACTCACGGCTGTGAAGGAGGATTTCGGATCATATTGGAGTCAGAGGGTCTGCAATCTCATGCGTCCACTCAATCATATTCATTATTCATCTGAGGCTGATGATGACGATGATATGTAATTGATTACTCTGCTTGTCCTTAGATCAAATATTAACTAAAGGTATTTTCCCACAAGGTAGATTTTGATCGGTCTGTGTGTGAAGATTACTTTCAATGAATACCAACACTTATGTCAATTTTAAAAGAGAATGTGCCCGTAGGGTTCTGTAGTGACCACGCTGGCTATGAAATGAAGATGGTTCTTGAGGGATACTTCGATTCGATGGAGATTCCCTACAAGGACTTTGGAACGGATTCTGCAGAAAGTTGTGATTATGCTGATTTCGCTCATCCGTGTGCGCTTGCAGTGGAGAAAGGCGAAGTGTATCCCGGAATCGCACTCTGCGGTTCGGGCAACGGTATAGGTATCACACTTAACAAGCATCAGGGAGTGCGTGCTGCACTTTGCTGGAACGTTGAGCTTGCTGAGCTCGCACGTCGCCATAATGATGCCAATGTGCTCGTGCTTCCCGCCCGTTTTATTGATACCGTGACGGCTATAAATATTGTAGAAGCTTTCCTGAACACTCCTTTTGACGGTGGCCGACACGAACGCAGGGTCGCAAAGAT
The DNA here is from genome assembly GCF_029056165.1 of Duncaniella sp. Taxonomy (NCBI): domain Bacteria; kingdom Pseudomonadati; phylum Bacteroidota; class Bacteroidia; order Bacteroidales; family Muribaculaceae; genus Duncaniella; species Duncaniella sp. The sequence continues at coordinate 324,521 of NZ_JAIDBW010000012.1, forward strand.
TCCTGTGACTCCGTGTAGTGATAAGTAAGATCTGATATCGGTTTCCTTCTTTTTTTGAAGGGAACTTGGAAATATAGTCAACCCTCGTAAAATATACCTTGATGGTAATTTTACGAGGGTTGACTATATGGTTATATCTAAGGATTATCGATAAAGCTTAATCTCCCATGGTGCGGAGGAGCTCTTCATTGTTCGATGTACGCTCCATACGGTCCTTAATGAACTCCATTGCTTCGATGGACGTGCGGTCACTCAGGAAGCGACGGAGAATCCACATGCGGTTGAGGGTCTCATTGTTGAGCAGCAGATCGTCGCGGCGGGTGGAAGATGCCATGATATCGACTGCAGGGAACACACGCTTGTTGGACAGTTTTCGGTCAAGCTGCAGCTCCATATTGCCTGTGCCCTTGAACTCTTCGAAGATAACTTCGTCCATCTTGGAGCTTGTCTCAGTCAACGCTGTAGCGATAATGGTGAGAGAGCCTCCGTTTTCAATGTTACGCGCTGCGCCGAAGAAGCGTTTAGGCTTCTGAAGTGCGTTTGCATCCACACCACCAGAAAGAATCTTGCCTGAAGCGGGAGCACATGTGTTGTAGGCACGGGCAAGACGGGTGATTGAATCAAGAAGTATGACTACATCGTGGCCGCATTCAACCATTCGTTTGGCCTTTTCGAGAACGATGGAGGCGATCTTCACGTGACGTTCAGCCGGCTCGTCAAATGTCGAGGCGATAACTTCCGCATTTACGCTGCGGCTCATGTCGGTCACTTCTTCGGGGCGTTCGTCGATGAGGAGAATCATGATGTATGTTTCCGGATGATTCTCAGCGATAGCATTGGCGATATCTTTTAACAAAAGTGTCTTACCGGTCTTGGGAGGAGCGACGATGAGGCCGCGCTGACCTTTACCGATAGGGGAGAACATATCGACCACGCGGGTGGAGATATTGCTTGACCGTCCGGAAGTGAGATCGAATTTCTCATTCGGGAAGAGCGGGGTAAGATGCTCGAATGCCACACGGTCACGGATATATTCAGGTGTGCGTCCGTTGACGCTGCGGACTGAACTTAAAGGATAGTATTTGTCGCCTTCACGCGGTGCACGGAGGGTTGCATCGACAACGTCGCCAGTACGGAGTCCGTACTGCTTGATCTGATCCTTAGTGACGAGTACATCGTCAGGCGAGGGGAGATAATTATAATCGCTTGAACGCAGGAAACCATGTCCGGCAGGATCGATTTCAAGGACACCTGTAGTCTCGATAATGCCGTCGAAGTTGTAAGGCATCATCTGTGCTTGTTTCTGCTGATCGAACTGCTGCTGGTTCTTATTGCGGTTCTTCTTGTTCTTTTTGGCTTGAGGCTGCTGCTTCTCCATTCCGGGTTCGCCGAGCACGATGGGTGCGGGAGGTGGGGGAGGAGTCTGAACTTGGGGCTGAAGGTTGGCCTGAGCGGCCTGTTCCTTTTCCTGCTGACTGCGTGGAGCGAATGTGCGTCCGCCTGAACGTGGGAAGAATGAACCGAAAGAGCTGTCTTTGGGACGGAAATCTCGTTTAGGCTGCTGAATATTGGGATTATTGTCAGGCTCGTTGTTCTGCAACATGTCGGGAGACTGTCCGGGACGAATGAAGACACCGTGACGCGGACGTTCTTCATTTTTATTTTCAGTATTCTCAGTCGCCTTAGGCTCGTTGGCAGTTTCATCGGATGGGGTTTCTGCATTTTCAGCCGGAGCTGAGAGAAGATGAGCCGGATCACTAAACTCTGCAGTCTCAACAGTTTGAGAAACAGGAGATTCGGTGATATCTGAAACGTCTGATTCATCGTTAGTTTCAGGACGGGGATTACGTGGCGGACGACCACGACGGCGTTTGGGCTGTTGCTCGCCCTGCTGCTGTGTTTCTGCCTGAACAGTATCTTCAATAGCGGGTGTATTATCTACCGGTTCGGTCGATACCGGAGATTCTTGAACTTCCTGATTGGATTCGGATACAGATTCCGATTTTGGCTTACGTCCGCGACGTTTAGGCTGCTGCTCAACTGGCTGTTCAGCATTATCCTGTTCGGAAGGAGAGTCCTGCGCTTCAGGCACATTCTTTTTCTTTGCCTGTGCGGGAGTTTTATCTTCCTTTGAATCTTTTTTGTTGCGACGTCCCTTTGCGTTATTGGCATTTGATGTCGCGGCAACATCGCGGGCCTGCTGCTCAAGGATATCGTAGATGATATTTTCCTTGTCGGAGGAGTCGATCTTCTTTATGCCATAGGATTTTCCGATTTCGCGCAATTGCGCTTCATCCATGGCTTCAAGTTCATTGTAATTATACATATATTAAATATACATTGCGGCTGACGTGGTCAGTGACCTTGTGGGGGGATATGTTAACTTGATTTTGTAATTTCATGTCAGTCTTCCAGTCCGGCATGAAGTCTGGGGGATTGTCAAATGAGAGTAGTTGCTATAGGGTTTCTACTAAAGATGTTATAAACGAAAAATAGAAATGATGAGATCCTATATTATTATAGTGGAGAGTGGATTGGAGAGCGTGAGAATGGTGGATTTTGCGTGTGGTCGATGGATGGATGCATTGCTGAAAATAGATCCTGCATTCGCGTAGTCCATTCATGCGGTTCACACGAGGAATGTTTTTTGGGGTAAAACGCCCAAAAGTATAAAATCTATTTTAATGAAGAGATTTAAAGCCTGATTTGACGACCTGAAATTGTCTCATTATAATTTTTAGATGGCCGCTTTTATGTGAACTGTTTATCCGTCATTGGATTCCGATCTTCGGATCACCGAGTCGGTGTATTTCCGGATCAATTACAGTATTCAGGGAGGCTTTTTAATCACTGCAAAGATACAAATATTTTTTTGAATATAACAATAGGGATAATAAAAATGTTTTCAGCTCAACGATAGCATAAATTAAAATAAAAGTAGTAAATTTGCAGCGTTAAAATCATTGGCAAGATATAAAATAGATCTTTTAGAATCATGATAAATCGAGTTTTAATCCGAATCAAAGTGGTGCAGCTTCTTTATTCTTACCTGCTTACGCAGACAGAATTCAAGATTGAGCCCCCGGTTGAAAATCCCTCACGCGATAAGAAATATGGCTATGAACTCTATCTTGATTTGCTGATGATGGTGATGGAAATGTCAGGCTTTGATGTTTCTTCCGGCCGTCGGCAGTCATTGCTGCACGGCGTCACGCTTAACAAGCATATAGATCATAATGCTCTCGCACGTTCGCTTAACGGCCTTGATGAAATAAGGGCTATAATTCTTCGTGACCGTTCGGGAGTGGCACGCTTTGCTCCTGTGATCCCTTCAATATATGAGGCAATCTCTTCACTTCCGGCTTACAAAAGCTATTCTCGTATCAAGAAACCGGAGTTGAAGGACGATGTGGCTCTGTGGAGTTCGATAATCACAAATCTGGTGGCCAATAATCCTGAATTTATGGCTGTGGCCAGAAAAGATCCCGGTTTCACTGTCGCAGGTTTCACCCGTGGTATAAATTCACTGATGCATACTCTGAATGAGTATAATGATAATCGCGGTCTGTTCAACCATGCACGTAACGCACTTGATTATTCGTTAAATAAAGCTCATGAGCTTTATCACAGTCTCCTGCTGCTTTCAGTAGAATTGACACGTATGCAGGATCAGCGTCTGGATGCAGCTAAACACAAGTATCTCCCTACGGACGAGGATCTGAATCCAAACATGCGCTTTGTAGAAAACAAGTTCGTGAAGGCATTGAGTGAGAATCCTGATTTCATTGAGTATCTTGATGAAAGAAAACTCAACTGGGATGCGGATGTCCTGATGATCCGTGATATGCTCGATAAGATTATCGAGAGTGATCTCTACCGTGACTACATGAGTCTGCCCGGAGAGACCACACTGGAACAGGATGCGGATTTCTGGCGTCAGGTCTATAAGACCATCATACTTCCCGGTGATGAACTTGCCGATGCGCTTGAATCGAAATCGGTCTATTGGAATGATGATCTCCATGTGATGGGTACATTTGTCCTAAAAACTATCCGCCGTTTCGGTCAGAGCAAGGATGGGGGAGCTGACGTCCGTCTGCTTCCGCAATATAAGGATGAGGAAGACAGCCGTTTCGGTGCCGATCTTTTTGAACTCGCAATCAAGAATTATCCCGCATATCGTGAGTTGATTGATTCATTCGTCAACAAGAACCGTTGGGATGCCGAACGTCTGGCATTCATGGACATCGTAATCATGGTGACTGCGCTTGCGGAAATACTTAATTTCCCTGCGATTCCTCTTGCTGTGAGTCTCAATGAGTACATCGAGATTGCCAATGCCTACAGCACTCCCCGAAGCGGTGCGTTTATCAACGGTATCCTTTACTCGGTGATCAATCATCTCAAGGAGGAAGGAAAACTCATGAAGGCATAGGGCTTTCAGCCTGTCATTAATACTCATCGATGTCTATTCATCGAATGAGATCTTAATTGTTAAAATAAAAAATAATACTCATATCATTAACTAAACAACCTATGCTTACCTCAATTCTTTTACAAGGTAATGGTGCAGGATGGGCAAACATCCTCATGATAGTGGCACTTATCGCCGTGTTTTATTTCATGATGATCCGTCCCCAGCAGAAACGCCAGAATGAAATCAAGAAATTCCGTGAAGGACTCCGCGTTAATGATCCCGTCGTTACTGCCGGTGGTATCTATGGTAAAATAAAAAGTATTGACGATACTACATTTGTAGTGGAGATTGCAAAGGATGTCCGCATAACTATTGACAAGGGTTCTGTCTATCCTTCTGCCCAGCAGGCTATGCGCGACGCTGCTGAAAAGGAAAACAAGCAGTAATCCGATTGTCATACAGGTTTACACGGCATGAACGATAATACCCGGAAGATACAGGCGAAAGTGACTGCGGCTCTAAAATCGAGCCGCGGTCAAAACGTCATGCTCTACCTGCTTTTTGTTGCGGTGGCGTTTGTCTTTTGGGTGTTTCTTTCGCTGGATACAGAAGTTCAGCGAGATTTCGATGTGCCTGTTGAACTTCAGGATGTGCCCGACAGTGTGACTGTGATCGGGCAGATCCCACCGTCAATCGGAGTGAGCGTCAAGGGTAAGGATTCACAGTTGCTACGCTTCCTGTGGGGTAAACTGTCGCCGGTACGTCTCAAGTGGCAGGAAAATGCCGAGGACGGGGCTATTGTGGTGAATCATCAAAAGCTTGACTCCAGAATGAGGGAATATTTCGGAAACGGTGTGCAGATTGTGTCCTGTCGTCCGGATTCCCTGCATGTGCCTTATACATCACAACCCGGTGTGAAGGTTAAGCTTATGATCCACGCCGATGTCAGGCCGAATCTACAGTATATAATTTCAGGCCCCATCATGGCAAGTACAGATTCCGTAACCTTGTACTCCGTCACTGATCTTCCCCATTCGCTTAAATTCGTATCAACCGAACCTCTTGTCAAGTCCGGTCTGAAGGATACCACACGTTATGAGGTGAAGGTGAAACCGATAGCAGGAGTGCGCATTATCCCGGATGTGGTTACAGTGACCGTTCCGGTCGAACCGCTGATCATGCGTAAACGGTCCATCGGGATAGAAGTTGAAAATCTCCCCGAAGGTGTAAATATGATCACGTTCCCTTCAAAAGTTGAGATAAGTTATCTCGTGCCCATGAGTTCCTACAACGACGATTATCCGGTAAAGGCTTATGTGGATTTTCATGGCGCAAAACCGTCAAAGAAGAAATTGGGAGTTACGCTCTCATCGATGCCCGGAGTCTATCACAACGTCAGTTTCACGCCTGATAGCGTAGAGTATATCATTGAAAATGGGAAATGATTTGCTTATATGATAGCTATAGTGGTGTCTGATGGTTTGAGTTATGCCGGTTATCATTAATCTTAAATCTATTATCGTATAATTCACATGTTGACTGCAATATCAGGCGGAATCGGTTGCGGTAAGACCATTGTCAGCCGTATCGTCATGACTATGGGTTATCCTGTCTATGATTGCGACAGCCGAGCGACTGAAATTATGAATACTGATCCTGAAATCAAGCGGAGCATAGCAGCGGATATCCATCCGGATTGTGTGCGTGCGGATGGTATGATTGATCGCAAGCGTTTGAGCGAGATCGTGTTTTCGGATTATGAAGCTCTTCAAAGGCTTAATGCGATTGTCCACGGGGCCGTGCGTAAGGATCTTGCTTCTTGGTACGGGGAACAAGGTGATGTATGTGCCTTTGTCGAGACTGCTATTCTGTATCAAAGCGGTATCGATCGAATGGTTGATGAAGTGTGGGAGATAGATGCTCCATTGGATTTACGCGTGGAGCGTGTGATGACCCGCAATGGATTTTCGCGTGAGCATGTACTGGCACGCATCAGTTCGCAGGAAAGCTTCGAGGTTCAGGAAAGGCATTCCAATGTCCGCATCATATCCAATGATTCCATTTCTCCGCTACTGCCTCAGATCGAGCGGGCTCTGAACGTGTGAATTTATCATGCCCTATAATATTTGATGAGATCTTAACGTTAAATAATTGTAATGCATTAACGGCATTCTTATTTTTGAGAAAAAACTGTTTTATGAAAACCAGATCATTATTGCTTGGCACATTTGTTGCTGCAATGTTAGCATCATGCAGTAGCAGTAAGACCGTATTACCTTACTTTACTGATATTTCAACTATAAAAGAGGGAACTTTCCCGGCTGAGAACTATCTCCCGGAGATCAAACCTGATGACGAACTTTTCATCTCTGTCACTTCAGTCAATCCTGAAGCGACAGCTATATATAATGTGCCGTCTGTCAACCCCGCTACGCGCGAACAATTCGGAGCTAACATCACTCCCACGCCGAAGACATATATAGTGACGACATCGGGAGATATCGATTTCCCTGAACTCGGCAGAATACACGTCGCCGGTATGACGGTAGAGCAGCTGCAGGCGAAACTAACCGAAGATATAAGCAAGGCGGTGACTGATCCTATGGTGTCGGTCGAGCTTGTCAATTTCCATGTCAATGTTGCCGGTGAGGTCAATAATCCCGGATCTGTCAAAGTTACAAGAAACCGTTTTTCAATCCTTGATGCCATTTCTGCTGCTGGTGACATGACTCCTTACGGCGAGCGTTCGAATGTGTTGCTTATCCGTGAAAAGAACGGTAAGAAGGAATATGTGCATCTTGACATGAATTCGTCAGAAGTACTGTCATCACCGTACTATTATCTGGAGCAGAATGATTATATCTATGTTGAGCCTAACAAAGTGCGTCAGGCCAACTCGAAATACAATCAGGATAATGCTTTCAAACTTTCAGTGATTTCTACGATAGTGAGTGCGTCATCCGTAATCGCATCGCTTGTCATTGCACTGACTGTAAAATAAATAATCCCTTTAGACTCATATCTCGAATTATGGCAAAAAAGAATGCATCGGATTTCATTGATTTCAATGCACTGATCAAAACATATCTCTCGAAATGGTATTGGTTTGTCATTTCGGTCATTTTCTGTGTAGGACTCGGATATCTCTATACCAGAAAGTATCAGCGTCCAATGGCGGTAAGGGCAAATGTGCTTATCCAGCAGGAGGACTCAAATCCGATGGCAGATCTCGGTGGCATGGGAAGCCTCTTTGGTTCTAAAGGATTTGTCGAGGACGAGGTGTTTGTGATCGGTTCTCACTCATTGTTTAAAAACGTTGCCAAGGAGTTAGGAATAAACAGACTTCATTATGTGAGCGATGGTTTCCTAAAGAGTCATCTCGCATTCCCGGAATTTCCGGTCGATGTAGTGGCTCCGGCCATTTCGGATACATTGATGTCAACCATAATCTTTGATGTAAAAATCAATGATAAGGGTCGCGCGGATATCAAAGCTAAGGTGAATCGCGATGTTATTGCCAAGGTAAAGGATGTGGCTCTTCCGACTGAACTCCATACTATATATGGCGATTTTACCGTAGTGACTACCCCTGCTTATGTCAAGGGAGAGAAACTGAAGACAAAAATCGCTTTCAGCGGTTACGATGTTGCGGCTGAGGAGATGGATAAGGATGTGATGGCTTATCGAGGTAGTAAGAAGAGCAACGTAATCAGTCTCGGCCTCAATACTCCGAATGCCGAATATGGAGTTGCCATCCTCAATAAGATCATTGAGAAGTATAATGAGCGCGGTATAAATGAAAAGAATCTTCAGGGAGAAAAGACTGCGGCCTTCCTTGAGGATCGCATAGACTTGCTTTCAGGTGAGCTTAATGAGTCGGAGTTGGCCATTCAGAAGTACAAGGAACAGAACAGAATTGTCGATGTCGCTGCAGAAGCCAGTTATCAGAGCTCTAAGAAGGGCCAGATGGAATCTGCGATCTTCAATATCGAGAAAGAGATTGAGCTTCTGAAACTTACGCGCGAATTTCTTGTAGATTCAATAAATTACAATGCATTGATACCTACGACCGTTGCAAACGGTGGAGTTCAAAGCGGAATCAACTCATATAATACTCTTGTGTTCAAACATCTTGAACTTTCACAGAATGCACATAGCAACAGCTATGCTCTCCGCCAGTTGACAAAGCAGATGGATCTTCTGCGTAACAACATCCTTGCTTCGAGTCATAAGGCACTTGAGAATGCGGAACTTAATCTCCGGCAGATTAAATCGGAACAGAACACGATTGCTGGAAAGCTCGGTAATATCCCTTCACAGGAACGCGAATACATAAATATGAAACGTCAGCAGGAAATTAAACAGGAGATATATCTGTTCCTGCTTCAGAAACAGGAGGAAAATGCCATGGTGCTGGCCAATTCCATTCCCAAGGGTCAGATTATAGACGAGGCTTTCTCTCTCAGTGAACCACTCGGAGTGTCAAAGAAGATCATTCTTGTGATAGCATTTATTTTGGGATTGCTTCTGCCGCCCGTGGTGATGTATGTAAGGAGTCTTGTCCGTAGCAAATTTGATACTAAGGAGGATGTACAGAAACATGTGTCCGCACCGATTCTCGGCGAGATGTGTATTGACCGTTCCGGTCGTAGCCTCGTCGTTTCGGCTACTGATACTTCATCTGCAACGGAGCTTTTCCGACTTATACGAACCAACCTCCAGTTTATGCTTGGAGGGGAGAATGATAAGGTGGTACTGATGACATCCACCCGTTCAGGTGAAGGCAAATCATTCATTTCATTGAACCTTGCTGCGACATTGTCACTCCTTGAAGGCAAACGTGTACTTCTCGTGGGTATGGATATCCGTAACCCGCAGCTGGCCAATTATCTCGGTATAAATCCTCCTCTCGGTCTTACCAATTATCTTTCAGTGTCAAATGTGACGCTTGAATCGATCATAGTACCAATGCCGGGCGTGGCGGATTGTGACGTTATCGTCGCCGGTCCGATTCCGCCTAATCCTGCGGAACTTCTGGCCTCCAAGAAGGTTGATGAACTCTTTGCCAAACTGCGCACAATGTATGATTATATCATCATTGACAGTGCGCCTGTTGGTATGGTCAGCGATACGTTCAGTCTTGACAGGGTTGCTGATGCTACCGTATATGTCACACGTGTCAACTACAGTACGGTGAGCGATCTCCGTTATGTGGAGAATATATATGAGAACAATCGCCTGAAGAAGCTCTCTGTTGTGGTCAACGGTACCGCATCCAAGAAGGGTTATGGCTACGGCTACTCGGCCAAGCCTTCCCGTAAGTAAATGAGTTTCGACTGCGATATCCGATTTGACTATGATTGATAGATATAAGTTTTTATCGGGCTTGTTTTTCGGCGCGATGTGGGCTCTTCTGACATTTGGATTTATTTCAGAAGAGCTCCTGCCGCCACTTGCTTCACTCAGAAGTCTAGTATTTTTTCTATGCGACACGATATTTCTTGTTCTCGGTATATACTCATTGCGTAATAAACGAGATATTTTCGTCGTAGTCACCTTCTTGTTTATAGGAATCACATCTTGTGTGCTGAACCATATTGGATTATTGTTTGGCTTGAATGGAGCCCGTGATTTTTTCGGGCTGCTTTTTGCTGTTCCGATCTGCCGGTTATTTCTGACTTCAAAATACCGTGAGCGGTTTATCGAATCGTTCGATAAGCAACTTCTGATATTCCTCATTATCCAAGCGTTTTGTATGACTTGGCAGTTTGTGAGATATGGAGCGAACGATCACGGAGGCGGCTGTATGGGATTCGGTTTTTCAGGAATAGCTTCAACCCTGATATATATTATTTCCTTTTATCTTATATCAAAAAAATGGAAATATGGCAATTATTGGGGTGAGATGGTTCGTAATAAATTATATATTTTCTTACTGTATCCAACATTCCTAAATGAGACAAAGATAAGTTTTGTATTTCTACTGGCATACTTTTTACTTTTATTGCCGTTTGAATGGAAAACAGCATTGAAAATCTTAATCTCATTGCCAATAATGATTGGTGCCATGGTAGGTATTGGCATAGCATATTTATTTATTACTGGACAGAGTGTTGAGTCCGTGTTCACGCAGGCCGCTATGGATGATTATCTTATTGGTGAAGATCCTGAGGAACTTTTGGATTTAGCGCAATATGTTCAAGATGGTACTTATGATATAGAAGACATAGGAGTTCTCGACATTCCCCGCTTTACTAAAATATTTTTTATACCGGAAGCATTGGATGATGCTGAAGGTGGAGAACTTTGGGGTGCCGGACTTGGTCAGTTTAAGGGTGGATCACTTATGGAATTGACTCCCTATGCTGAAAAATGGAACTGGGTTCTTTCCGGCTCTATTCCATATCTGTTTTTTGTCATGATCCAGTTAGGTGTACTCGGTTTAGCATGGTTTTTATATACGGTTGCCACGCTGTTTTTACATAAAAGTAAGGTATTTATGGGACTAAATATAAAGCTATTCATATTGCTTATTTTTTCCTTGATTATGACATACAATGATTCATTACGTTTTTTCCCATTCTGCGCAATAATTTTCTATATTCTAATAATTGGATATGTGAATTGTGAAGATGATGTTGAAAGCAAACCAGTCCTTGAGGGTCACAACCAGTAATGATGACTAAACCAGTAATTTCTGTCATAGTACCTGTCTATGGTACTCAATCCTATATTGATCTTTGTATTGAGAGTTTATTAAATCAGACCATAAAAGATATAGAAGTAATATTGGTGGATGATGGCTCTCCCGATCTATCTCCAGAAATATGTGATAGATATGCAAAGACGGATACAAGGATAAAAGTAATCCATAAACTAAACGAAGGTGCGGGTATTGCCCGTAATGTCGGATTGGATATTGCAAGTGGTACATTTGTATGTTTCCTTGATTCCGATGATTGTTTGGCTCTTAATGCTTTAGAATTTTGCTATAGAGTAGCAGAAAAAGAAAAAGCTGATCAGGTCCGATATTTGTTCAGTCGCTTTGCTTCATCAGATTATCATCCAACTACTATCAGGACTTCAGGAGATTATGTTGTTGCAGTTGGATATAATAAGATTCAACCGATAGTCAATGCTATCTCTCCACTCTTTGATGGTGCTGATGTTGTCGCCCCTACCACGGCAAGTGGTTCAACAGCATTATATCGTCGGAGTATCATAAAAAATAATAATATTAGGTTTCGATCCGAACGTTCAATGACAGGAGAAGATTTGATATTCTGTCTTGAGACAGCTATTTGCAGTGATAAAATTGTTTATACAGACAACAGGTTTTATAACTATAGGCATACACCACATTCTCTTTCTACGAAAGTTGATCACAAGAGAATCGAAAAAGCATCGAAATTCTCTGAGACTTATGCCAATATACTCAGAAACTATGGTTATAAGGATAGCGGAGTTATGGCTATGACGTATATCATAGGGGAACTTCGAAGTTATAATAAGCATCTCTTTTATTCCAATCTTCCTGTTTCTGAAAAAAAGAAATACTTCTTGGATATTCTTAATGCTCCTGTGGTTAAGTTGATAAAGGAAACATACCCAGTTGGAAACTTGGCTTTTATGCAAAGAGTTGCATTCGAATTACATCTTCATGGATGTTTCTGGCAGAGTTACTTTATAACGAGATTAAGGGATCTGTTTAAAAGATGAATTTCAATTGATATGATTGCAAGGAGGACTACAATATATGAAGACGGTGTTATTAAAGCATTTTATTGCACGTTTTAAATGTTTTTGTTAATTTTGCAGTAGGGGCTTCTTTATGGAACAATAAATGAAGAGCAATAACTGATACAAAACAGTATTTACTATGCAAGCAATTATATTGGCAGCCGGAATGGGACGGCGTCTCGGAGAACTGACCAAAGATAATACCAAGTGTATGATTGAGGTCAATGGCGTGAAGCTTATAGACAGAGTGATCCGTAAGCTTGCAGCTGTTGACTTAAACAGGATTGTGATAGTGGTCGGTTATGGACGACGCAGTCTTATGGACTACGTTTCGTTGGCTTATCCGGATCTTGCCATAGAGTTCATAGAGAATCCCGTATATGATAAGACCAACAATATCTATTCTCTCTGGCTCGCACGTGATTATCTGCTTGCGGATGATACAATATTGCTTGAATCCGATCTGATCTTTGAGGATAGTGTATTGGATTGTGCCTTGGATTCAGAGTATCCTAACGTCGCGTTGGTAGCCAAATATCAACCTTGGATGGATGGCACGATGATCTGCAAGGATAATGAGGACAACATTGTGACTTTTATTCCTAAATCAGCGTTTGAATATGCTGACACGGATAGTTATTATAAGACGGTAAACATCTATAAATTCAGCCGTGAGTTTGCTTCCAATCGTTATCTGCCATTTCTTGAAGCCTACATCAAGGCAATGGGAAATAATGAGTACTACGAGCAGGTGTTGCGTGTCATGACATTGATTGACCATTGTGGCATCAAGGCGGTGGATATTGCCGACCGTAAATGGTATGAGATCGATGATGTGCAGGATTTGCGTATCGCCGAGACTATTTTTGCTGATGATGCTTCGCGTCTGAGCAAGATGCAGCACAGCTTCGGTGGCTACTGGCGATATCCCGGCATGCTGGATTTCTGTTATCTCGTCAATCCTTATTTCCCGTCCCCGAAGATGGTCTATGAGATGAAGGCCAATTTTGATACACTTCTAAGGGAGTATCCTTCAGGAATGGGTGTGAATTCAATGCTCGCAGGAAAATATTTCGGGATAAAGCAGGAATATGTATGTGTGGGCAACGGTGCGGCGGAGCTTATAAAGAGTCTTATGTCAAGGATCTCAGGCCGTCTTGGTGTGACTTACCCGACATTTGAAGAATATCCCAACCGTCTGTCTGAGTCTGCGCGAGAGATCTTTATCCCGTCGAATGACGATTTCAGTTACACGGCCGACGATCTTATGGACTTCTTCTCGGATAAGAATATCGATGCGCTGCTTATCGTAAATCCTGACAATCCTTCCGGTAATTTCATCGGATATGCTGATCTGATACACATGGCCGAATGGAGTGCCGGGAAGGGAATCCGATTGATAGTTGATGAATCGTTTGTCGATTTCTCGGAAGGAGGGGAAGCGAATACGCTGCTTGACAATGATGTGCTTGCGCGTTATCCTCACCTTTGTGTGATGAAAAGTATCTCGAAATCCTACGGAGTGCCGGGATTGCGTTTAGGTGTACTTGCATCTGCTGACTGTGAGCTGATTAACTGGATGAAAAAGGATGTTGCTATCTGGAACATCAATTCATTCGGTGAATACTACATGCAGATCTATGGAAAGTACGAATCCGATTATCGTCACGCCTGCGAGAGATTCCGCGAGGAGCGCGAAATGTTTTTCCGAGATCTTTCCGATATCAGTTTCCTGCGTGTAATACCGTCGCAGGCTAATTATTTCCTGTGTGAAGTGACGGGTGGAATTTCGGCTTACGGGCTTACCCGCAGTCTTTTGGCCGATTTCAATATACTTATCAAGGATTGTTCGGGAAAGAAGGGCTTCGGAACCGGAAAGGAATATGTCCGTATAGCTATCCGTGACCGTCATGATAATTTGCTTTTGACGGATGCTTTAAAATCATTGAAATTATGAGTCATAAACCTTCAATATGTGTCTGCGGTGGTGGAAGTCTCGGCACTGTCATCGCCGGGGTAGCGGCTTCAAAGGGTTATAAGGTTAATCTTTTGACCGGTCACCCGTCATCGTGGGGTAAATCCATCAGGATAACAGATCCGGACGGATATATTTTTGAAGGTCCGCTTTTTCGGGTTTCCGATAATGCCGGGGATGTGATTCCTGAATCGGATATAATCATCTTCTGTCTGCCCGGCACGGTGATCTATGATGAACTCATCAAAATCCGTCCCTATATCTCCTCCGGCAGTATAGTCGGGAGTGTATTCAGCTCTACCGGATTTTTCATAATGGCTCTTGATGTCCTTGGGGAGGATGCACATCTGTTTGGATTCCAAAGAGTACCGTTTATAAGCAGGATAAGTGAGTATGGTCATTCAGCGAATCTTCTTGGATATAAGAAGTCACTAAATATTGCATACTGGAATGTGGAGCATAAAGCTGCAACTACTGATTTGCTGGCAGACATATTCCATACACCTGTCAATATACTCCGCCACCCGCTTGAGGCTACTCTGACCAATAGCAATCCTATATTGCATCCTGCACGGCTCTTCACACTTTTCAGTGGATTTGACGAGTCTAAGCCATTTGTCACTCCTCCTCTTTTTTATGAAGACTGGAATGATGAAAGCTCTGAAATTCTGATAGCGTGCGACAGTGAATTCCAATCATTGATAAGGATTCTTGGTATAGGCAGTGATGACATTCCGTCATTGCTTGAATATTATGAATCTACGGATGCTGCTTCTCTTACGGCGAAGATTCGTTCGATTGCAGCTTTTAAAGGGATCTATGCTCCGACATCTAAGACCGATGGGGGATACGTACCTGATTATAATAATCGCTATTTTTCCGAAGATATTCCTTTCGGCCTGATGCTTATCAAGCATATTGCAGAGCTGAATGCGCTTGAAACACCTTCGATCGACAGAATTATCCGGTGGTACGAGTCACTGTCCGGAAAAGTTTTACTCGACGGAGATAGAATGGCTGATAATTCCGATACGCGTGAGATTCACAGTCTCAACAGTCCTGTCATTCTGCGTCTAATCTCTACTCTTAATGGCTGAATCTATTGGTAAGAAGGCGGTAAAGGGGACGCTGTGGGCGAGTGTTGACCGTATTGGAAACATGTGTTTGCAGTTCGGCGTCAATCTTGTGCTCGCACGCTTGCTTCTGCCCAAGGACTTCGGTGTCATAAGTATGATTGAGATTTTCATTGTTGTCTCTCAAGTGCTTATTGACGGAGGATTTGCCTCTGCGCTTATTCAGAAAAAACAGCCAACACAGACGGATTATTCGACTGTGTTTTACTGCAACATATTTATTGCGGTAATACTTTATGGACTGATTTTTGCGATAGCTCCTTTCGTGGCTGATTTTTATGACTTACCTTTGATAAAGAATGTGTTGCGGGTCATAGGGCTAATACTTATCACGAATGCTCTTTCAATAGTCCAGACCAATAGACTCAGGAAATATCTGGAACTTAACAAACTGGCTTTCGCAAATTTGTCGGCCTACATCGTAAGTGGTATAGGCGCGATACTTGGGGCATTTCATGGAATGGGCGTATGGAGTCTGGTAATCCTTCAGTTGGGCTATAGCAGTGTGCTGGCTGCGATTCTGTGGATCGTGGCACGCTGGCGTCCGTCAGGATCGCTTTCATACAGTTCCGTCAAAGAGCTTTTCGGTTTTGGCGGTTATCTCCTTGCTGCAGGATTGTTGCAGGAGATATGTAAGAATGTTCAGGTTATCATTATCGGTAAACGTTTTTCGGCTACAGACACCGGATTGTATTCTCAGGCATATAAGCTTGACCGAATATCATCCTACACTCTCCCTAACATTCTCGTACAAGTCATGTTTCCGGTCTATGCATCAATGCAGGATGAGGAGGAGCGACTGACCGATATGCTTGGACTGAACACTCGTCTCATTTCGTTTGTGATTTTCCCGTTGATGTGTGTTCTCATGCTTATTGCCCGACCTCTCATCGTGTTTCTTTATGGCGATGTATGGGCTGCGTGTGCTCCATATTTCCAGATACTGTGCGTCGGCGGTCTGTTCATCTGTCTGCAGAATACAAATTTCTTTGCTGTTGCCGCTAAAGGGAAGAGCCGGATTCTGTTTTACTGGAGCATTTACAAATGGTCATTTCTTCTTGCCTGTCTGTTTATTGGAATGCTCTTCGGGATCTACGGACTTCTGTGGGGTATGGCATTGAGTAACTTCAATATCTTTATGGTTAATGCTCTTTTGGCCTCACGCTACACTGGTTATAAGTTCCACAGACAGATGTGCGACATACTTCCCATCTTGGGCTTGAGTGGCCTATGCATGACCATTACCTATTTTCTGAAAGATATGGTTCAGGGGTATTTTTTCCTGACTATTTTAATTTATGCTATAATATACCTCGGTCTTGCTTGTCTCATGCGTATGGCTGTGTTGGGCGAAATAAAGATGATCGCCACACGATTCATGAATAAAAGGGCATGATCAAGAGGTATGATTGATATTTTTACAGCTTATGATAGATCCTGCATTGCATTCGGAATTGAGAGAACGTTTTAATCCGGATGGCTCTCCGCTTCGCCGTCATCAGTTACTGATGCTTGACATGTTGAAAAAAATCGATCGTCTGTGTAGGGATAACGGCATCACATATTGGTTGAGTTCTGGAACGTGTATCGGCGCGTTGCGTCATGGCGGATTCATTCCGTGGGACGATGATGTGGATATCGAGATGTTCGAGCCGGATTTTAAAAGACTTAGGCGATTGATGATGGACTACTCCGGTGACGATCTTGTCTGGCAGGATTCCTCTACGGACTATGAGTATGTCCAGCCTTTCGCGAAGATTCGTGACACGCATACGGAGATATGTGAACTGGAGAATGCGGATAGGAACTATAAATATCGCGGAGCGTTTATTGACGTATTTGTGCTTCGCCCCAGTTCGTCATTGAAGCTATATGAATTCGGCGGTAAATTTCAGCAGTTGTTTTTCTACCGCACGCAGAGATTGGAAAACAGATTTCTCCGCCGGTCAGTATTATCCTTCTCACGAGTATTTGTATCGCGTATGGTATTTCCATTGTTGAATTACATAGGGATGGTGGGTAGCAACGGGCAGTTCCGCCATCGGTTGGGCACGAATTTTACAAAGGCGCGTTCCATGGAAGATATTAAATCAACACGACTCGTTGAGTTTGAAGATACCGTGTTGCCAGTCCCTGTGAATGCAGAAAATTATCTGCGGAAGATATATGGAAACTATGAGTCATTGCCGGATCTTGACAATATTACACCACATATTACTGAAATAAAATATTTCTAAGCATAGGAAAGCATCGAGCCTCCAGAACCGAATTTCGATTCTGGAGGCTCGATGCTTCATGTATGATCTTTATTATTCAGACAGTTTCTTGATAGCCTTTTTGTTGATTTTGACTTTATATTTCTTGCGGAGGGAATCAACCCATTTCTTTTCCAGATCCTGCTGATAATCATTGGTTATCTGTCCGCGGACATCGGAAGCCTCCTCAGGTGTTTCGATTACACGACCGTCATAACCGAACCATGCCACCCAACGGCCGGGAGCTTCCGGACGCTCACCGTCAAACGCAACTTTATCGACAATAGCATTCTCACCCTTACCGGTTACGACACGCTCGAGTTTGATATTTCTACCGAATTTCTCATGCATAGTATTCATGAGTGAATCCTTCTCGATTCTGTTGGCTGCAAGATAGTCCTTGGCGATATTCGCAATTGAGTCCGAAGTCGCAAAAACGACGTATCCCTTATAGTGCGGAGCATTCCACCCATATTTCGATCGGTTGTTCTCAAAATATTGGTTCAGTCCCTCCGTGTCGGTTGTCGAACGTTCCCATACGTTACGGTTGCTGATCTCAAAGAGCAGGATGCCGTCACGGTATTCATTGACGATATTTCTATACTCTGCATTGTTTACTGCAAGCTCTTCACGAGCCTTGCCGATAACTGTCTCATCGATCAGATTGTTCATGGCCTGATTGAACACTGTGAAAGCGTCGGCATTACCACCGGAGCGAACATTTTCAGGGATGAAGTCGTGGATCTCACCCGCGAGAATTTTCCGGTCACCGACAGTAGCGATGACATCAGAGCCTCCGTTCACGGCTGCGAATGCATCAGCCGTGTTACCGCTATTGGCCATTTTGGCTTTTATATTGAGTAGGGCAGCTGAATCCACCGTTACTCCGAATGTTTGTTTCAGTTCGGTGAGACGTTCTTTTTCAGGAAGAGTAGCTCGTATATCCCGGTTGATCGCTGTCTGGATACCGGCAAGCTCCTCTTCGAGTGTTCCGATGCCATGATGAGCGAGTGTCTGCACGATATGATATCCGTAGGCGGTAGCGAAAGGTTTGGAAATTTCACCCTCTTTGAGACTGAATGATGTGTCTTCAAATTCTTTCACCATTTCGCCCGGACCGAAAGCTCCAAGACGACCTCCGTTGGCTGCTGAGCCGGGATCCTCACTTTCAGCGCGTGCGATAGCATCGAAATCGCCTCCATTGATGAGTACGTTGTAGATGGAATCAATCTGGGCTTTCTTCACCTCTGCTTCCTCCGGAGTGAGGCCGCGGGTAAGCTTGAGAATGTGTCTTGCTTCCACTTTGCCGGGATTGGGACGTTCATCCTCCACCTTTATTATATGGAAGCCGTAAGGGG
The DNA here is from genome assembly GCF_029056165.1 of Duncaniella sp. Lineage (NCBI taxonomy): Bacteria > Pseudomonadati > Bacteroidota > Bacteroidia > Bacteroidales > Muribaculaceae > Duncaniella > Duncaniella sp. The sequence continues at coordinate 343,399 of NZ_JAIDBW010000012.1, forward strand.
CATCCTCGACGACTTGTGAAATTTCACCTACCGGAGTAGTGTAGGCTGCATATTCAAAGGGATAGGGATAACGGTTGGCGATGATATAACCCATAGAGCCCTTATTGCGCACGGCTGAGCGGTCAGATGAGAATCGCACGGCCATTTCTCCGAAATCAGCCCCGCCGTTGACGATAGCATTGCGGATGCTGTCAAGCTTTGCACGGTTAGCCTCATTCTCATCGAATGTAGCTCCGAGCGGCAGCATGATATGGCTTACTTTGCGCGATTTTGCCATACGCCCGTATGCTTCATCGATCAGGCGTTTCCCGACGAGCGAATCACTGAGATAGGGTTTTGATAATTCAGCACAATAGCTGTCATATTCCTTGCGGAATTCATCCGTCAGATGTATTCCCGCCGCTTCGGCTTCGGCTACTTTAAGCTTATAGACCACAAACATGTCGATATATTCGTCCAATGTCTGAGGAGCGAGTTGCTGAAGATTATTTTTCTGATAGAGATATTCAAATTCACTCTGCCTTATGTCCTTTCCGTTTATTGTCATCACGACCGGATCGGTTGTCTTTGCAGCAGATGCCGAGAGAAGGGCGGATGCTGCTATGGCAGACAGGATAAATGTTTTTTTCTTCATGAGTTTTCGTGGCGGTATTGACCAATGTTTGTTACATTTATCTAACGTGACCGGGGAGGCTTTATTGCGTTGGCCGATCGTTTTCCGTAGCAAAGAGTGAGAGGCTGACGTCTGTCCCGACGTCAGCCTCTCACTCTTTGCGGTATGTAGTGAAGCAAGTTAGTTTGTCTTATCTTGAAGATGCACTGTAGTTGGGTGCTTCGGATGTGATTGCCACGTCGTGGGGGTGGCTTTCAGCAACACCTGCGTTTGTGATACGGGTGAATTTAGCTTCATGGAGATGCTCAATGTCAGGAGCACCGCAGTAGCCCATACCGGCACGGAGACCGCCGAGCATCTGATAGACTACCTCGTAGAGCAGACCCTTGTAGGGCACGCGGGCTGCAATGCCTTCGGGGACGAGCTTCTTCGCATCGGTTTCGTTTGCTTGGAAGTAGCGGTCCTTCGAACCCTTCTCCATAGCTTCGAGCGAACCCATGCCACGATATGATTTGTATTTACGTCCGTTATAAATAATGGTGTCGCCGGGTGATTCCTCTACGCCTGCGAGCATACCGCCGAGCATTACGGAGTAAGCACCGGCTGCAAGAGCCTTTACGATGTCGCCTGAATAGCGGATGCCACCGTCGGCGATCAGGGGCACACCTGTTCCCTTGAGAGCTTTCGCTACGTCATAAACGGCACTCAGCTGGGGAACACCTACACCTGCAATGATACGGGTCGTGCAGATTGAGCCCGGACCGATACCGACTTTTACACCGTCAGCACCGTTCTTGACAAGATACTTTGCTGCCTCACCGGTGGCGATATTACCTACGACGACATCAATGTGGGGATATTTCTTTTTGATGGCTTTGAGCACACCGATGACACCTTTCGAATGTCCGTGTGCGGTATCGATGACGATTGCATCGACGCCGGCCTCGACAAGAGCATCCACGCGATCCATTGAGTCGCCGGTCACACCGACTCCGGCGGCAACGCGCAGGCGTCCGAGCTTATCCTTGCAGGCAAAGGGCTTATCCTTGGCCTTGGTGATATCCTTATAGGTGACGAGACCTACAAGACGGTTGTCATTGTCAACTACCGGAAGCTTCTCTATTTTGTGCTGCTGGAGTATGCGGGCCGCTTCATCGAGATTGGTTGACTGATTGGTGACAACGAGACCCTCTTTGGTCATTACTTCGTCGATGAGACGCTGGGGATCCTGTTCAAAGCGGAGATCGCGGTTGGTGACGATACCGACAAGTTTGCGGTCCTCATCCACCACGGGTATGCCACCGATATGATATTCCTTCATCATATTGAGTGCATCGGCTACAGTGCTGCCACGTTTGATGGTCACGGGATCATAGATCATGCCGTTTTCAGCACGTTTCACAGCATGCACCTGACGCGCCTGCTCAGCGATGGGCATATTCTTGTGGATCACACCGATACCGCCTTCGCGTGCAATAGCGATTGCAAGAGCAGCCTCTGTTACAGTGTCCATTGCGGCAGACACCAGAGGTACGTTGAGCGTAATGTTGCGGGAAAATCGGGTGCTAAGGTTTACTTCACGTGGAAGGACTTCCGAATAGGCCGGAATAAGGAGGACATCATCAAATGTGAGTCCATCCATTTTTACTCGATCAGCAATAAATGACATATAATGATATAAAATTTATTGCGTGCAAAGTTAATCATTTTTTTTGACATGGCTTGGTTCGTGGGGCTAAATTTTTGAGCTTTTTTATCAGGTAGGGCAATTATTTCCGGAATTATATACATTAAGGTGTAAAATTCATGGATTATGATTGATGATAATTACATAAAATTGCATATCTTTGCTGCTGATTACAAGCGACGTGATGCCACGTCCGTCAGTCGTTGTCATACAATATGATCATTACTTACAAGTCACATTAATAATTTAAACAAATCTAATCCATTATGAAGCAAAATTTACTCTTGCTTGGAGCTATTCTGTTTTCAGTGAACGGCATGTCGGCCGCCGATCCTATCGTTGTATCTCCCGCAGCAGGTTCTGACATCGCTGCTGCGTTGAATGAAGCTAAAGCCGGTAAGGAAGTGGGCAAAATCACGATCAACCTTGCCGAAAATGCCGCTTACACCCTCGGCGCATCAATCGAAACCGGTGCCGGTCTTGTCATCAACGGTAACGGTGCGACTATTGACGCTTCAGCTCTTGAGACACCTGTTATCCTCATGTCGGCGACTCCTACAGTCGAGGTTGTCAGCGATTTCTACCGTGTCGATTCAGTTGCTGTTAAAAATGTGACTGTCAACGGAGCGAAGTCGTCAATTTTCTACGACAACAATACCAAGTACTGTGTTGTTGACTTTGTCCTTGACGGCGTTGATTTCGCTCTGGCTACAGCCGCTGTTGAAAACGAGGCTCTTATTGCATTCAAGGCAGGTGGTGCTAAAGACTTTGCTATAAAAAACTCTACAATTTATGGTAACGGAGAAGGTGCTAAATACTTTGTCCGCTATAATAACAATGCTCGTATAGACCGCTTTGGATATGACGAAAATGTTGATACATGGTCAATGCTTTATACCAACAATACGTTCTATAAAGCTATTAAAAACGATGGCCAGTGGGGTAACTATAATGGTGTTGCCTCGAAAGCTAAAGCCATGATAGTAACCGTTAATAAGAACATCTGGTTTGATTGTTCTGAACAGGTACTCCGTAGAATGTTCCAAAGCAAGGCATTCAAGGATTTCAATGCAGGAAGCTCTGTTGCTGAAAATACGTTCTGGTATAATGATGCTGCTGCTGAACAGGGTAATTATGGCAATGGTCTTGAATTGACGACCAATCCTGATTTTGTAAATGCAGCCGAGGGTAATTTCACAATCGGTGCTTCTACAGAGCAGGCAAAGTACCAGACCGGTGCTCCTAAGTGGCTGGTTCCTTACAGTGGGGAGTCTGCAATCGAGTCAATCGGTGTTGACAATGAAAACGCATCTGTTGAGTACTTCAACCTTCAGGGTATCCGCGTAGATAATCCTGCTGCCGGTATCTTCATCCGTCGTCAGGGCTCTAAGGTGTCAAAGGTCGTTATCAAATAATGATCGCCGTAGTTATTGCAAAGATAAAAAAGTAGATCACTGCTTCTGAGACGGCTACGTCGTGAAGTATGATTGAGAAACAGGTCGGCCATCTGGAAAATCCCGGATGGTCGATTTTTTAATTAGATGCGATAGTAGCATCGCGGAATATGGACACTTGATCGGATGAGAGAGGCAATAGTAGGTTTGAGAGTGACAGTGGTACGGTCAGGAAGTATCCGAAAACGAAAAAGGCTGTCATCCCGACAGCCTCAATTCGTTTAAACCAATCATTATCACATTTCTTGCGGAAATTTTATTTCCTTATATCATTATAACATCCCGTATTAAAAATGGTTCATTGATATTAGAAAAAATTTTTTCATAACCGGAATAGACGAGTGATTTTCTTATTAATTGAGTAAAACGGGTCATCAGACCGATAACTCGTGTCATCAATCCTATAATTGATATGTCGATTATGCATGAGCACCATAAGTGATTTATACACCTCAATTGACTTATGGGATAAAATGGTTCTGCGGGGTATATAAACGAAAAAGGCTGTCATCCCGACAGCCTTAAATTCGTTAATAAACCAATCATTATCACATTTCTTGCAATGGAAAAAGTAATTTTCTTATACCATTATAACGCAAGGGAAATGAAATGGTTCATTGTGATGTGAAATTTTTTATAATTTAATCATTGATGAATGATCATCGACATTTTTTATTGTCGCATTCAGATCATTTCTGCAATTATATCTTTGATACGCTGAGCAAGCGCATCAGCTTCAGCCATGGTTGCAGCTTCACTGTAGATTCGGATGATAGGCTCGGTGTTGGACTTACGGAGATGAACCCATGAATCCTCAAAGTCTATCTTCACACCATCAATATCAGTGATCTGCTCGCCGGCAAATTTATCCTTCACGGCAGCGAGTATTGCATCCACGTCTATTTCAGGAGTCAGCTCCATCTTGTTCTTTGCAATATCGTAGGCAGGATATGTCTTTTTGAGTTCGCTCACCTTCTTACCGCTCTTTGCGAGAAGCGAGAGGAAAAGGGCTACTCCTACGAGAGCGTCACGGCCATAGTGTGCGGCAGGGTAGATGACTCCACCGTTACCTTCACCACCGATCACCGCTCCTGTTTCCTTCATCTTCGTAGTGACATTCACTTCACCGACAGCGGCAGCCGAATACTCGCATCCGTGACGACGGGTGACATCGCGGAGCGCACGCGATGAACTTAAATTTGAAACAGTCGAGCCGGGAGTGTGGGCGAGGACATAGTCCGCGATTGACACAAGAGTGTATTCCTCGACGAACATCTCGCCGTTTTCCATCACGATTGCAAGACGATCCACGTCCGGATCGACAACGAAACCGACATCTGCACGTCCATCGGCCATGAGTTCGGAAATCTGTGTGAGATTCTGCGGTATCGGTTCAGGAGTATGTGCAAATTTGCCGGTAGGTTCACAATTGAGCTCTATGATATTCTTTACACCGAGTGCGCGTAGAAGCTGAGGGATGACAGTACCGCCGACAGAGTTCACGGCATCGACAGCAACCGTAAAGTCGGCTTTACGGATGGCATCGACATCGACCAGATCAAGAGCGAGGACCTGTTCGATGTGACGGAGATTATAGGTGTTATTGGTATATTCATGTCCGAGATCATCGACATCAGCAAATGTGTAGGCCTCTTCCTCTGCTATACGGAGCACTTCCTTACCCTGCGCGTCATTCAGGAACTCGCCGTCCTCATTGAGCAATTTAAGTGCATTCCACTGTTTGGGGTTATGGCTCGCAGTGAGGATGATGCCGCCGCATGCTTTTTCTGCCACAACTGCGATTTCTGTGGTCGGTGTGGATGCAAGGCCGATGTTGATGACATCAAAACCCATAGCGGTCAGGGTACCGACTACGATATCATTGACCATCTTGCCGCTGAGGCGTGCGTCACGCCCGACGACTATAGTGCGGTTTGTACGGGTCGTGTTTGCTCCTATAAAGGTTGCGTAGGCAGCCGTGAACTTTACTATATCCAAGGGCGAAAGACCATCGGACGGTGCGCCACCTATAGTGCCGCGTATGCCGGAAATACTTTTGATGAGTGACATGGCTTTTATGGTAGATGATTAAATCTGTGATTTATAATATCTGACTTCATAGAGGTAGGGTACGACGTATGATATCTCGTCGGAGGGCCCTTCCTGAGATTTGACAACAAGATTGACTTTAGCATCGTAGCCGAGATACTTCATAGGGAGCTGTATGCCGTAGCCATACTGTGATGATTCGCTGATGGAGATGTTCTCGAAAAGGAAATATGTCGATGCTGAATTCATGTTGTCGGCATTACCTGTTCCAAGCAGTGAATTGTCGCCTCCCACCACATAGTAGAACATATTGTAGCGGGTGAAGCGGAAATAGACACGGTCATTCTTTTCAGGTTTCACGTCCGACCCCGGATCGAGAACCTGCATATAGACGTTTGAGTCATCGTCAAGACGATAGAACGGAGCATTTTCGCCAATCTCAAATTTTCCGTCGGCCGGAACATTCTCTTCTACTCTGAACTGGACGAGGAATTTATTTACAGCCTGATTCTCATCGGCGAGAAGCTCGGCATAGCTCTTTGAATCATCACATGATGACAGACCCATCGCGAGGGCAAAGAGGAGGACTATCGGAGAAAGAAATTTTTTCATTGCAAATATTTGTCGTAATTAGGTATGATTTCTAATAGTTTATCTAATGCCTGTTCCAGCGGCCCGTGAAACTCACCGCCGGCAGCGTTTGTGTGGCCGCCACCGCCGAAATTTTCCTCACATATACGGCTGACTGAAAATTCACCTTTGCTGCGCATTGAGACTTTCACACAATTCTTGTCATCCTCACGGAGGAATACCGAGTAGGTCACGTCAGGGATAGAGAGTGGTATGTTGACCAGTCCCTCGGTGTCACCTTTATTGTAGTCAAACTCACGGAGCTCTGCGCTGCTCAGCATAATGATGGCTGCGCGATGATCCGGAAGAATCTGCATTCTGTACTGCCCATAGCCCATGATCCTCACTCGTGATTCGGATGAGGTGTTCATGACAAGCTTGTAAAGATTATCCTTGTCGATACCCTTGCGCATCAGATCATAGATGATGAGATAGAGGTCAGGATCGTTGGAATTGTAGGAGAAATTGCCCGTGTCCGTCATCATGCCCGTGTATATACAGGCTGCCGAACTACGATTGAGGTAGCGGGTCCAACCGGCTTGCCAGAAGAAAATATAGAGTAGGGCGGAGGTTGATGAGACTTCGGGATGTGAGATTATGACATCGGCCTCGATCCGTGGATCAAGATGATGGTCGATGACTACTTTTCGGGCTTTTGAATTTGTAAGCGCATCGGTGAGCCTATCCACTCTTTCCGGATCGTTGAAGTCCATGCAGAAGATGAGGTCGGCTTTGGACAGGAGCTCATGTGCGCGATCGCCTTGGCGGGTTGCCGCTACGATATCGCGCACACCGGGCAAAAACTGCAGTGTACGTGGCGCGCAGTCAGCCGTGACGATGTTGACTGTCTTTCCGAGGGCCTTCAGCACGAACCATAGTGCGCACGATGATCCCAAGGCATCACCATCAGGACTGACATGGCAGGTGATGACTATATCTTTTGATGTGAGCACAAGTTGCCTTACCGTCTCAATGAGATCCGGGGCAATCCTTGTGCGGAATCTGGGCTGTTTCTTGAATTCTGCCATAATGAATGCAAAGTTACTAAAAATATCAGAGATATTCCGGCAGATAACTATTTTTTAGGAATAGCGAGGATGAAACGTGCGCCTTTATTGTAGCTTGTGTCAAGGTGCAGGTCACCACCGAGCAGACGGGCGAGCATACGGGAGATGGTGAGTCCGAGTCCCGCACCCTGAGTCTCTTTATCGAGCTTCACGAAGCGGTCGAATATCACTTCTTTCTTGTCAGCTTTGATGCCTATACCGGTGTCGGTGACATTGAAAATCACCTTTTCATTGGATGGATCAATAGTATATCCGAGCATAATGCTTCCTTTTGTCGTGAACTTTGCAGCATTCGTCAGAAGATTGAGGAGTATCTGATGGAGACGCTGAGGATCGGTGAATAGACTGATTGCCGGTGAGGAAGCGTCGAACTGGAGCGAAACTCCCGGTGCAAGACGGTTGCGGACACCGTCAAGCACCATTGAGCAGAGGTTTCTAAGGTCGGTCGAGCGGTTTTTGATCGGCACTGAGTTGCTGTCGATTTCAGATATATGGAGCACATCGTTGACGATCGTTGTCAGCAGATCACTGTTCAGTTCGACAAGTGATGTGAAACGCTCCAGATATTTGCGGTCGCTCGCATTGGCGCAATCGACTATGAGTTTGCAGTATTCATTGATAGCTTTCAGCGGTGCGCTGACTTCGTAGCTCATATTTTTGATAAAGTCAGTCTTGAGGTTGTTGGCTTTTTGAGCCGAGTCGCGGGCTTTCAGAAGCTCGGCACGAGAGTTTTCAAGATTTTCACTTTCAGTGCGTAGCGCATGGTTTGATTGGTCGAGCGTTTTTACAAGCTGTTTGTTGCGTCGGTTCAGATTGTACAAAACTATAACGAATATGAGGAGAATGGCTGCCGCTACGGCCATTAAGATCGTGAATTTGCGGAGTGCTTTAGCTTCTGACTGTTGCTTTTCGAGCGTAAGCCTATTGTAGCTGTCGGTTATGTCAGATGTGTCGGAGAGAAGTTGGAGTTCCTGCAGTTTCTGATCAAGACGTTCGCTAAGGTGCTTTTCAAGTATGGTGTTGTACTCAAGTGATGCCTGAAGCAAAGTCTCGTTATCGCCGAGAGCTTGCGCGCACTCGATCTCATCTTTAATCAAGCGTCTGCGCAGATGTTGGTTGTGAGGATCGTCAATGCATGATTTGATGTATTGTAAAGCTGTCGCATAGTTCTTGTTGGAGAGATTGTAATAGATCTGCGGACCGGGGAATATTCGGTTTGTCTCGTAGGAAGTGAAGTCAGAATCTACGAGTCTCATTGCCATCTTATAATATTTCTCCACCTCGTGAGGAGCCAGAAGGGGGTAATTTGACAGAAAACGTGTGTAGATGACATATCTGTTAGCGTCATAATTGCGGAAATTGCGTTTCTGCTTGGCATATTTCGCTTCAAGGGTAGTTATGCAGTCAAGTGTGTTCTGATCAGCTTGCATTGCCCGTTCGTAATCGCCATTTTCACTGTACAATCTTGCAGAAGTGACATTATAGAAGTTGCGTAGCGCAATTGACTGTGTCGGAAGTTCCGCTACCATACGGCCAAGCTCGTCGAGTTTGGTGGTGAGCATATCGCTCGCTCCGAAATGGGCGAGGAGGGTGCAGATGGCATGTTGGAGGACTATACGCTCATAGAGATCTTCCGGTGGGGTCAGACTCATGGTTTTCTGAAGTTTCAAGAGGGCTTCGCGCCGCTCGTCGAGATCATTTTGCCGCGCCTGAGAGGTGTTGCGCAGAAGGCTCAGGAATGTCTGGGTCTCTTTCAGGTCATCTTGACTTACAGGAATATAATGCTCTATATCGGGATTATTGTAACGTAGGGTGCGGTCGTAGAGAACCTGCAGCATGGAATCCTTGCGGATGAATCGGTTTGCAAGATTCCGGATCACGTCAAGGGCCGCTTCGGGATTGGAAGCCCTGTCAGCCACATCTATCATCTCGAATCCGACGGGTACGCCTGTGTCGCGCGGTAATACATCAAAAAGATTATAAAGGATCGAGAGCGAATCGGCTGGATTCGTTGCTTTACTGAGTTCTGAGTAGAGGGAGTCGCTCGCCGCTTTGTTGTCAAGGCGCGTAGGGATTGCTCCGGCAATATTATACCCGGAAATCATTAGCAGGGTTATGAGAAGGAAACGGACTCTCATGGCTGTATTGGCGATATATGATTGTTTAGTATTCGGCTGTCTGTTGTGCTTATCAATAAAAAATATGTTTGTACGGGATTATCTTCAACTGTCAAGACCTTTCCGGCGGACAATCTCAAGTATTTCGGAGGGATCATCAACGATCTCATCCGCGTAATTATCCTTCAGTTCCTTAACGGATCTGAATCCCCAGCTCACGCCGCATGAATCCACACATGCACGGCGTGCAGTCTCCATATCGACTCCGGAGTCTCCGACATAAAGAACTTTGGATTTCGGGACAGGGCATTTGGCAAGGATTTCAAACACAATTGACGGGTCGGGTTTAGTCGGGATTCCATCTTTCTGCCCCTCGACAGCACTCCATTCCAGATCCGGGAAATAGTGACGGATCAGAGAGACGACGGCAGCCTGATATTTGTTGGATGCCACTGCTATTTTGACTTTCATATCCGAAAGTTCTTTCAGGAGTTGCGGAATACCGGGATAGGGAACTGTAAGATCGGCCTGATGCTCATCGTAATATTCCTTGAAGTATTCACGGACTTTCTCGACTATCTCCTGCTGGTCGCGCACATCCTCCGGCAGGGCACGTTCGATCAAACGGGTGATACCGTTGCCGACCATCTGGGGATAGATACTGAGCTGATGTTCGGGGTAGCCACATTTACGAAGTGCATAGTTAGTGGCCGAACCGAGATCAGATATGGTGTTGAGCAGAGTGCCGTCAAGATCAAAAATTACCAGCTGTTTCATCGGTAGGTTGAATTTGTTGGTTGATTTTTAGATGAGAATTTCAGAAGGATTGAAGATATTATACTTTGAATTATTTGCAGACTGGTTAATCAGAACGGGTAGCCGACAGCGAAATGGAATGTCGTGTCCCGATGCCAGTCAGGGTGGATTATTGGCCAAGGCTGCTGACCTTTTGCCGGGTTATGGGCCTTTATGCCGAGATCCAGTCGGAGGAGGAAATATGAGAAATCGAATCGGAGTCCGACACCGTAGGCAAGAGCTATCTGTTTCCAGAATGTGTCGAAATGGAACATGCCCCCCGGCTGATTTTCATAATTATGGATGGTCCAGATGTTGCCAGCATCGATGAAGGCACCACTTTCGAGTACCCAGAAGAGCTTTGCCCGGTATTCAACACTCATGTCGAGCCGGATGTCGCCACACTGGTTTATGAAGTCGGTCATAGAGTTGCGCGAATCGTAGCTTCCCGGTCCGAGTGTTCGCACTCCCCAACCGCGCACTCCGTTCGCCCCTCCGGCATAGAATCGCTTCTCGAACGGAAGTACTGAAGAATTGCCGTAGGGCACACCGATTCCTGCTCCGACGTGATAGGCGAGGGAATGACGGTTGTTGATATTGCGTGTGACCGCGTAATCTACCTCAGCTTTGACGTATTGCGAATAATTTATGCCGAACACTCTGTAAGCACCGTCGTGGCGGCGCACATTCGAGAGCGACGAGATGGCATAAAGAAGATTGCCGGCCGTCTCGATGGATGTGCGGAGGGTATAGACCGTAGGCTGTAATTTATACGTGCGGACCAGCGAGGAGGGTATTCGTTTATTGGTGCGGTAGTAGCGATAGCCCATGCTCATTATGAAGTGGTCCTCATAACTGTAGCGCAGCAATGGATTGTCAGGGGCGATGAGGTCAAGGAAATCATTGGTGCTTTCGGGGAGATAGACATAATTGATGTCTATCAGGTCGAAGTAGTGGCGACGGGTGTTACTTCGGTTGACCCATTTGTATTTCCACGCCGCACCTGCAATGATGCGGGTGTATTCTGGCCGTTCCTGATAGTTGAACGACAGAGCAAACTCAGTGCTGACATTAAGTCTCTCGCGCAGACGTTGGGAGGCGAAAGGAAATTCAAATTTCGGGAATGTAATGCCGACCTCTCCGGCATACTCGGTGTAGCGGTTGTTGATGAGTCCGTTGAAATTTCCTGAAAGACTTTCATAATTCATGCGCAGACGTGCGGTCAGCAACTGTGAGCCCTTGGCAAGATTACGGTGCTGATAAGTAGCTCCGACACCGAAGCCGAGATCACCTTCCGAGTTCGTACCCTCGACGTCAAAGGTTATTGACTGTTTTTTGTTGCGCGAGAGGACGATGTAAGCGTTGAGCATATGTTTCTCCTCGATATCGCCTGCAGGGACAAGCTCAATGTTGATGGTCTTGAGTATTCCGAGACGCGACAGGGCCTCGTATGTGCGATCGACATCAGCTGCACGATAGATGCTTCCGGGTATCAGAAAACATTTCTGACGCAGTGCTCCGGGCGAGATGTAGTGGTCAGGTCCATAGATCACGGAGACATCCTTATATGCGATAGTATCCGTAGGTATGGCTGATCTGTCTCCTCCGGGAGTGTTGCCATTGGTGATGAAGAAGATCTTGTTGATATAATATTGTTGATGTCTTGCAAGTGAATCGGCCACGAGTTTGCCGTTCTGCATCACTCGTGGCGGTCTTACGGTAAGTGTCAGATCTACATTCTTGGAATATTCCGATGTGTCGGCATAGAATGTGATGTACTCTTTATTGAAGGAATAGAATCCATGATTGCGCAATCGCTGAGTGATCAGCGCACGTTCGGAATCGAGCATGTCGCGGTCAAAACGGTTTCCGGGCTGGAGCGTGAACAGTGCTGAATCCTCAAGGATGATGCGCTCGATCACCGTGTCCGGGATCTCGTAGGAGATGGATGATATGCGTCTTGGTTTTCCGGTGTTGATTTTATAGGTGACGTCGATTTTCTTCTTTTCCGGAATTACTATGGTATCGGTTATAACTTCAGCTTCAAGGTAGCCTCGGTTGACCAACGCCTGCTGCAATTGACGGACGGAGGCATCCGTGAGCGATTGGGAATAGATCACAGGGGGCTGTCCCATGCGTCGCACCCATCTGTTGTACCACTTTGTGGAGTCTTCACCTGAGAGATTGTAGGTGCTGAGCTGCAATTTCCAGAATCCAAGGACTTTGTGATTCGGAATCTGTTTCAGATAGTTGTTCAGTTCACGTGAGGAAACTTCATCGTCGCCTTCAATCTCAATTTTAACCATGTCGAGAAGATATGCACCCTGCGGGACATGACGCGTCGAACTGCATCCCGCCAAAAGCAGGACACACATTGCAAGCAGCATATCTTTAAGAATATGCTTTGATTTATGAAAATACGCGTGTTGCCACATGATAAATCACTGCAAATATACATCACCTCCATCAAATAACCAAACTGTATTTTCAAAATGTAATTTGTTCTTATGGCGTTTTGCCTGAATGTGTGGATATATAAAAAACAGCCCGGGGTCAATCACGACTTTCGGGCTGTTCCACTCAAATGATATTTATTATTACATCAATATCCGGGGTTTTGGTATTCCTGCGGGTTTTCGATAACCTGTATCTCTGCGAGCGGGACAGGGCGGAGATAATGGATATCTTTGTTGAATTTTGTGATTTGGGGATTTGCCTTGGCCAGACGGCTCTCAAACGCGCGGAAACGTTTGAGGGTGCTCCATCTTGACCATTCACCGATCATCTCGCGGGCATATTCATCAAGAAGGAAATCCTGTGTCACATCCGCTGCCGAGATGTCCATGCTGTGGTCGTGACCGAGACAGGCACGATTGCGGAGCTCGTTGATTCGACTTACGGCAAGATTCGTATTGCCAAGACGCCATGCAGCTTCTGCTGAAAGAAGGTAAGTTTCGCCAAGACGATAGACGATACAATCCGCAGATGAGTACGGCTTGTTGGCATTGGAACCGGCATAGAGCGCAGGGGTATCGGCTTTTTTAAGACTTGGGAAGAAGCGTAAAGGCTCAGCGGGATTCGCATAGTTGTCGGCGATATTGTAAATCGCGTATCGGCATGCGTCACGTTCGGCCTGAGGTATGGTCTTGCGCGAAAGATACACAGCTGTGTCGCCGAGTGTGATATTGAACACCGGATTACCTACTCGATCTTCGGATAATTTATAACGCTGGGCATCGGCCGTGGTCCATACATAGACCGTACCGTCTGTTTCAGTAGGCTTGTTGACATAATATGTATCCTTAAAGAACGCCTTATAGCGGAGATCCTTATCGTTGTACAGGTCGAGCATATATTTGCTCGGTTGCATATAGCAGTTGCCTTTAGCAAGCTTCGGCACATCGATACCATTGACATTGGTAGCATAATTCGCCACCATTCCGTCGAGATAGATACCGGCTGTGTTGGCACTGTATGCCGACGTATGCTTCCATACACGATTGAAGTAGTTGCCGCGCGGATTGTAGGCGGTGATAGATGAGTGACAAACGACGAACAGAGCCTCCTCGTTGGTCTTGTTGTTGTTCTCATCAAAAACATCCTCGACATCGCCATAAAATTTCACGCCTAATGCTGAAGCATTGTTAATGAGATACTCGGCGGCTTTCTGGGCTTCATTTAACAGCTCGGTGCTTTGGGCGGCTGAAATAGCATCGGTGTTGCCAAGGCCGTCAGTATATGTCGCGTAAGTCATGGTGGCTTTAGCATAGAGATGGTAAGCCGCAGCACGTGTGACGTGACCTCTTACCGACTGGCTGACCGGAAGTTTATCCATTGCAAATTTCAGGTCGCTGATGATTATGTCATAGAACTCGTTGACTTTGCTGCACGGGAGTGAAGAAAGGGGAGATGTCGTAGGTTCGGTCGGAAGATATTTTCCACCCCAGTGTTCGACGATGTTGAAGAGGGCATGTGCTCTGATGAAGTGAGCCTCTGCCACGAGCGCATCAATCTGATCTTTGCTTAATCCATTCACTTTATCGGCATAGAAGATAGCGGCATTGCAGGAATTGAGGACTGAATAGAAGCCGGCGTAGCCTTCGCTGAGCATACCGGTGGTCGCACCGAAGCCGTCGTAGCGTAATATCTGACTCCAGCCGCCGTTCGAGCCGCCTGCGACTGCATCTTGCCAGATATCAGTGCCGGCCTCGGCTACCATCAGATAAGTATCTTCCGCCTGTCCGTAGATTATGCGTATGAGGTCAAAGTAACAATCGTTTATTTTCTTCTCGAAACCGCTTGGAGTCCGCCATTCCTGATCTGTCGAAACTCCTGAGGGATTGTTCTCCTCAAGGCTACATGCTGTTGTGAATAGCAGGCCGGCCAGTAATCCAAGGGATAATGATTTATTGTATTTCATGAGATTTTAGATTTTTAGAAAGAGATATTTACACCGAATACATACTGCTTGGTAAGGGGAGCATCGTCATCATCACCACCCTTTTCAGGGTCATAGTCTTTAAGGTAATGAGACTTGGTCCAGATGAAAGGATTGCTTGCAGTAAAGTAGAAGCGTACATTGCTCATCATCGCTTTGCGTGACACCTTTTCTGGAAGGGTATAGCCGAAGGTCAGATTGCGCACCTTGAGATATGAGCCGTCAAAGTAGTTGGCCCATTGCTGATAGGGATCCTGTCCGTTTGAAATACTTGCGTCCGGACGCGGGTAGCGTGCGTTTTGGTTCTCAGGTGTCCAGTAGTCGCAGATGGTCGGGGAGGGGCTGAGTCCGTCTGTACGGTACCATCCTGTCAGACCGTAGGGGATAGTCCAGTCCCAGCGGGCTATGAGCAGGAAGCTGAGGTCGAAATTCTTATAGTTGAAACTGTTGAGCAAGCTGCCTGACCACTTTGGATCTGCATTGCCGAGGACATAGTAGTCGTCGGAGTTGAGCTTGTAATCTGCCTCGCCTTTCTCGGCGATGTGTACCTGTCCCGGTTTTTGTCCATATTTTGCAGCTTCATCTGCTTGGGCCAGTCCCCAGATACCGGCATACTTGAAGCCATAATATGTGTGGACGCCTTCGCCCGGTATGAGATAATAGTCGTTGAACTGGAGAGGACCGTCGCTTGTAGTCTTGATGACTTTGTTGCGGTTAGCCGAGAAAGTCAGAGTAGTTGTCCATTTGAAATCACGTGTGTTGAAGTTGTGGCTGGTGATTGACAGTTCGACACCCGTATTGCGTGTCTCTCCAACGTTGGTCCACATCTTGAATGGAGAGCCTCCATAGCCACCCATGGCATAGGGGAGACTCTTTTCAAAAAGGAGGTTCTTTGTGTCCGTGCGATACCAGTCGAAAGTGAGGCTTAGACGTTCGTTGAAGAGTCCGAGGTCAAATCCGAGATCAAGGTTGTAGGACTTCTCCCATCCGAGATCGAGATTTGCTATCGAGAGCGCGTAACCGCTGTAAGGAACGGCTATATCTTGGAAACCGACTATTCCGGTACGGCTATATGCGAGAGTGGCATATTCCTTAGCACCGGCGTTACCTGTGACGCCGTATTCAGCACGTAGTTTCAGATTTGAGACGGTGGTCTGTTCGCTCATGAACGGTTCGTCGCTTATGCGCCATGCCACAGCTCCGGCAGGGAATACGTCCCATTTGTGACCACTGGCAAGAATTGATGATCCGTCCCATCGGCTGCTGATAGTGGCGAGGTAGCGGCCCTTATAGCTATAATTGACACGTGCGGCGTATGACATTTTTTGACTCTGAATATAGCCTGAGCTGACTGTCGGTGTTCCGGTAGCAGCACTCATGTTGTGATAGCCATAAGAGTCCTCGTCGAAATTATTGGCAATGGCCGTTACGCTTTCCCGTCGGTCTTTTGTCCACTCAGTGATTCCCGTTACGGTGAACGCGTGATCCTTATTGATCTTGAAGTCGTAGGTAAGGACATTCTGCCACTTGTAATTATAGGTGAACGTGTTCGGAACTTCGGCGCGCACTTTACCGCTTTCAAGTCCTTCGTATGATTTGTTGCCGGTATAGAGTCCCTGCTTCACGTTGCGGAAATAGCCTCCGAGTACACTCTTGAATGTGAGACCTTTCAATGGTGTGAGCTCAAGGTAGATCTGCGGAGTCACACTAAGCGTCTTGTAGTTGTTGACATACTGGTTTTCACCGCTATCCGCCAACGGGTTCATATTTCCATCTCCAAGCGGATAATCCACTGGATTTCCATCCTCGTCATACGGTATGCCGAGTGGTGGCATGCAGAGTACACGATTCCAGATTCGACTGTAGCGTTTGTCGTTATTGGAATACATGGCATAGAGGTTAAGGCCATATTTCACGACCTCACTTGCCTTGAAATCCATTTTGGCACGTGCGGAGTAACGCTGGAGTTCGTCGCCTTTGAGAAGACCTTGAATGTTGTAATATCCGAGTGAGAAATACGAATTGACGCGATCATTTGAATAAGATGTGCTCAGGTCGTAGCTTTGAGTGTGACCGGTCTGGGCTGCTTCATCAAACCAATTGACCCATTGTTCGTTATCAATGAATTCCTGCATGTAGTTGGGGAAGAGCTTGGAGTCGTCTTCCGGACCGTTCCACACTCCGACCGTGCGTTGGGCTTCACGACGGAAATTTATGTAGGCATCCCCTGTGTTGACATCCGGGAACTTTGTGATCTTGTTCCATCCGTAATAAGCGTTTAGATTGACGGAATACTTGCCCTTCTGTGGATTTTTGGTGGTAATTATGATTACACCATTCGCACCGGCGGCACCATAGATGGCTGTGCTTGACGCACCTTTTAGAACCTCGATGGATGCAATATCGTTGGGGTTGAGTTCTTCATACGAACCCTCCATGCCGTCTATGATGAACAGGGGATTGTTGTCGCCGTTGATCGAGCGCGTGCCGCGTAAACTCATGTTGACACCTGCACCTGCTTCACCGCTTGAACGTGTGATGTCGAGACCGGCCACCTGACCTTGGATAGCTTCGATTACGTTTCCAGTAGGTACTTTTACGATATCATCTCCGCTAACGGATGAAAGCGCACCTGTAAGATCACGTTTTTTCATCGTACCGTAGCCGATCACCACTATATCATCAAGAACTTGTGAATCAGGTTCCATCGTGATCGACAGTTCAGAACGGTTTCCGGGTTTTATCTCAAAAGGTTTGTAGCCGACATAAGTCAGGATGAGGGTTGAATTGTCCGAAACCCTGATGTTGAATTTACCATCAATATCTGTCGCTGTTCCGTCATGCGTACCCTTGATCTGGACAGAAACTCCCGCCAATGGTTCACCGGTTTCGTCAATTACTGTTCCGGTGATTAAATGACTTTGTGTAACTTGTTGATTTACAGGGAAATTACCCCCCCCCATTGCCGGGGCGTTGATGCCATCGGCATAGGCGGATGTAATAGCAAATGCCGTCAGGCAACACATCCATGTCCGTTTCTCGTTGTAGAGCCGAGAAATAAACGGACCATTGTGATTAAAGATTGATTTTCTCATAAATATAGTTTAATTATGGTATAGTTTAAGTAAGCTCCCGGTGCATTACCTTATTGTATCTAAAGGAGATGCAAACAGGTGGATGGATAGATTTAAAGCTAAGACAATAATTAAAGATTGATGAATTGTTTCCGCAAAGATAAGTCATTAAGATATAAAAACAAAATATTATCATCACTTTTCTTAAAAAATCTTTAATAGGATTGCTGGTTGACAATAAGTGCTAATGACATATATTGTAATTGCTGCTTGTTTTTGGAGTTGATATTTTGGGTAAGGTGTGTCGGAGGTAACCATACTCTCTGTATAAAAATAAGTTTCCTTATCATAGATTTGGATTATAGGTCAGGGTTTTGTAATTTTGCAGTTCGTTTAGGCAGAGAGGATTCTGCGTGAACTGATTATATCGTAAATTCAAAATTAACTGATAATATTCTGAATAGAATTATGAAAGGAAAAATGTCGCCGATGGTCATTCTGATCATTGTCCTTGCAGCCCTTTTGCTGATAGCTGTCGGTTTCGGTGTCACTCAGGTTGCCTCATTGAAGTCGCAGGTACAGGAAGCACAACTTGAAAACGAGGAGCTTAAACTCTCCAACGAGCAGCTCCAGCTGTCCAATGAATTTGATGTCCTCAACTCTGAATTTCAGCAGTATGAGGATCAGGCTCAGCGTCTTGCAAACGACACTATCCTTGCCAAATATACCGCAGCAAAGGCTAAGGTAGAGCAACTTATGGAGGAACTCAAGAGTCAGAAAGTCAAGTCTCAGGCCCGTATCAACGAGCTTCAGAACGAAATCTCCACTCTCAAGAAGCTTCTCCGCCACTATATTGCACAGATTGATTCACTCAACAAAGAAAATGCCGGCCTTAGAGCTGAAAATCAGGAAATCAAGAGCCAGAACCAACGTCTGTCGTCACAGGTACAGGCCGTCACACGCACAGCCGAAACGTTGAGCGAACGCATGACGCTCGCCGAGAAACTCAACGTGACCGGAGTGTCATTGGTCGGACTGAAGAAGAACGGCAAGGTCGAAAAGAATGTCACAAAAGCCAAGCAGCTCCTTGTGACCTTTACCATCCCGCAGAACAATTCAACACCTGAAGGCGAAAAGACCATCTATCTGCGCCTCGTGAATCCGGAGGGTCAGTTGCTCGGTGGCGCGGGTAATTTCTCGTTTGAAGGCAAGGCCATTCCGTGTACTGCACGCAAGTCAATCGAATATGCTGGCGATGAGATCCCCGGCATAAAGATTTACTGGGATGTCAATACCACCCTCACTCCGGGCGATTACACCGTGGAACTCTTTACCGACGGTTATCGTCTGACTTCTCGCCGCTTCACGCTTAAAAAATAATTTGTTTTTCTGATTCGGACGGATGGAGCATTTCTGGCATATAATTTCAAGTGTCGAGCTGACAACTACTTCCGCTATTTTCAGGATCACACTTAGCCTTATCCTCGGCAGTGTGATCGGAATAGAGCGGAAGCGCAAGGGGCAGATGGCCGGCTTGCGCACATTCTCCCTGATCTCGATGGGTGCATGTATAGCCATGATGTTGTCCATCTATGTCTGTCAGGAGACGGTCGGTCTTTTGCGAGGCGATCCGAGCCGTATAGCTGCTCAGGTGCTTTCGGGTATAGGTTTCCTCGGCGCAGGAACGATTATTCAGATGAAAGGCTCGGTGCGCGGCCTCACGACCGCAGCCGGAATATGGATAATCGCAACGATCGGCATGGCCGTGGGTTGTGGTCTGTATCTGATAGCCGCCGTGGCTACGGTCCTCGTTCTCGTTGTCCTTACAATTCTCGAACAGCTTGAGCACAGGGTCAATGTCGGCAACGAAGCCCGTACCATCCGTCTGAAGGTAAGGGGTATCGTGAAGACCATAAAGCCTTACCGTGATGTCCTCGAACGTTACAACATTCATCTCTCAAGAGTTTATGTCGAGTATGATTATGAAGCTGATACCACCCGCATGAATCTCCTCATACTCATCCGTGAGCATTCTGATTTCATTGAAGTGTTCTCCGCTCTTCATGACGTACACCCCACGATTTCCATATCGCTCTCGAATCAGGCTGATCTTTCCTGATATTCTCCGGCGTATTTATTACCCCTGACTTAAACTTACTTTTTTTACTTCTTCTTGTCTGACCGTTTGTCACTATAAATTATATTATGATTCTCAACTTGATTCTCGCTAACGCAGCAGCCGCTTCCGAGACCTTCAATGTCGAGGGCCTGATCACAGACCTCGCCTTCATCCTTATACTCGGAGCTGTGACCACACTCCTGTTCAAATGGCTGAAGCAGCCGGTGGTGCTCGGCTATATCGTGGCCGGTTTCCTTGCAAGTCCTCATTTTGAGTATCTGCCGTCGGTCACCACCGAGGACAATATCGAGTTCTGGGCGCAGATAGGTATAGTGGTTCTTCTATTCTCGCTTGGACTTGAGTTCAGCTTTAAGAAACTGGTGAATGCAGGCGGTTCAGCCGTTGTCTCCGCTTTGTTTATCGTCTGCGGTATGATGGGAGCAGGTTTTGCTGTCGGGCATATACTCGGTTTCTCCAATATCAACAGCCTTTTCCTCGGAGGTATGCTCTCGATGTCGTCAACCACCATTATAATAAAGGCATTCACGGATCTTAATCTGCGCCACCGTAAGTTCGCGTCGCTTGTTTTCGCAGTCCTTATTGTGGAGGACCTTTTTGCGGTGCTCATGATGGTGATACTTTCGTCCATAGCGATTAACAACAGTGTCGAGGGCGGGGAGATGCTCTATAGTGTGAGCAAACTTGCTTTCTTCCTTATAATATGGTTTCTTGTCGGAGTGTTTGTCCTTCCGTCCCTGCTCAATTCTCAGCGTAAATTTCTTAACTCCGAGACTCTGTTGATCGTATCTATGGGTCTTTGCCTCGGCATGGCTGTCTTTTCTGTCGCCTGTGGTTTTTCGCTGGCTCTCGGAGCATTCGTGATGGGATCAATCCTTGCCGGAACAAGTTTTGCCGAGCGCATTGAGAAAGTGACACTTCCCGTGAAGGATCTATTCGGATCAGTGTTCTTTATCTCGGTCGGAATGATGGTCAACCCCGACATTATCGTCGAGTATTGGAAGCCCATACTTTTCCTCTCATTCGTGGTGATCGTAGGTATGATCTTTTTTGGCACGACAGGTATGCTTCTCACAGGCCAGTCACTGCGTGTGGCTATCGAATCAGGTTTTTCTTTGACACAGATCGGTGAGTTCGCATTCATCATCGCCTCGCTCGGTATGTCGCTTGGTGTGCTTGAACCGGAAATCTATCCGATTGTCGTGGCGGTTTCGGTGATCACTACCTTTACCACACCATATTTTATCCGTATGGCTGATCCGGCTTGTGATTTTATCGAGGCTCATCTCC
This sequence comes from Duncaniella sp., assembly GCF_029056165.1. NCBI lineage: Bacteria > Pseudomonadati > Bacteroidota > Bacteroidia > Bacteroidales > Muribaculaceae > Duncaniella > Duncaniella sp. The sequence goes on from NZ_JAIDBW010000012.1 coordinate 364,750, forward strand.
CGAAAAAGCTTCATTTCCTGATTGACCGTTACACGAAAGACGCCACAACTTCGGCCAGCGCAACGAAGCAATTGTGGATGTCGCTTTTCAAGCGTTATCTTTGGCGCGTGGTGCTCTATTCGATCGTTCTGATAGCCCTGTGCATCATTTCGCTTGACTACATCCTTCCGATCTTTACGAATCTTTTCCCGTCATGGGGACGGTTCTTTACGACTGTTGTCTCCCTGATCCTGATGGCACCGTTCCTGCTTGCTCTCACATATCCCGCCTCAAAAAAGACGGAGCGGGAGCGTCTTGTGGCCGCTAATGCACGCTATGATGTCCCCCTGATCGTCATGACCATTGTCCGCCTGCTTATAGCGATGGCTCTTCTGGTCTATCTTCTCAGCAGCATCTATTCGATGACCGTGGGTTGGACCATCGGCGTGGTTCTCTTCTTCGTGCTTGTGCTCTCATTCTCCAAGTCGGCCCATCGGCGTATGATAAGGATCGAGTCGCGCTTCATGGATAATCTTAACGAACGCGAACTCCGTCGCAGTGGAGCCAAGAACCGCCTTGTCCCCAACATGCACCTTGCCTATATGACGGTCGGCTACCAGTGCCCCTTCGTAGGGGAGCAGTTGAAAAACTCCGGACTCCGCAGCAAATTCGGAGTGTCCATCTCGTCCATTCAGCGTGGCTCGACAATGATCATGGTGCCCGGTGCTGATGAGAGGGTATTCCCCGGCGACGTGCTTGGTGTGATAGGAACAGATGAAGAGATCCAGAGACTTCTTCCTGTTGTCGAAGCGCAGGACGACGAACCTTCGGAAACGACCTCCACCGATGTCAAGCTTACAGGCATTCTCCTCCGCGACACTTCGCCATTGATCGGCAAAACCATAGTCTCATCTGATTTCCGCAACACTTGGGAGGCCCTGCTCGTCGCGGTGCAGAGGGGTGAGGATTACCTGCAGCCCGATCCTTCAATCGTGTTCAATGAGGGCGATACGATCTGGGTCGTAGGAAATCTCAACAAACTCAGTGCGCTTGAAGGCTGATTACTCGAATATTTTTGGAAATATTGATAAAAATTTGTAGATTTATCCCCGCAAACCGGTGAACTTTTTCAATTGCGAAACGTTTTACCTTTGTAAGAACAATAACCCTCATAAATATTCGAAAAAAATGAAAGCATTAAACATCGTACTCGCAGTAATTGGCGGTGCAGTCGCCGGCGCAACAGTAGGTCTCCTTCTCGCTCCTGAAAAGGGTGAAAAGACACGTGACAACATCGTGAAGTATCTCGAAAGCAAGGGCATCAAGCTCCAGAAAAGCAAGCTCGAAGAACTCGCCGACGAAATCGCTGAGGAGATCGGTAAGTAATTCCGCTTATCCACTCGAATCAGACTCACATTATAAATCTGTGATCCACAATTAACACCATTTACAGCTATGTCAAATTTATCATTGCTTTATGCCTTTATCGGAGGTGCTATCGTCGGTGCGGGCGCAGCAATCCTCTTCGCACCTGAAAAGGGTGAGGATGTCCGTTCACGTATCGCCGAACTTCTTCGCAAGAAGGGTATCATTTGCTCGGACAATGAGATCGATGCCCTCGTCGAGCAGCTCACTACTGAAATCGACGACTGATAAGGCATAAAATTCACCGACTTGAATAAAAATACTCAAGCTCGTGTCGCACCTATGCCTATGGTTGCATCGGTGTGATGCGGGCTTTGTGTCGGGAAAAGAGAGTATTAATAATCCGGATATTATTTTCGTATGTCTGAAAAACAGAATCAAATCCACACTCTTTGGGCTGAAATGAAGGAAATGTTGAAGCTCAATGTTGACTATGCAAAGTTGACGGTCGCCGAGAAGATGACCCTTCTGCTCACCACCGCAGCGTTTGCATTGCTCGGTTTCGTATTGATATCCCTCTTCATGTTCTTCCTGTCGCTGGCCATCGTGCGCTGCATCGCTACAGGAGTCGGGATGATATGGGCCTACTTCATCATGTGTGGATTCTACATGATTTTGCTGGGGGTGATCATAGCTTTCAGGAAGCAGCTGATCATTAATCCCATAGCGCGTTTTGTGTCACGCCTGTTCTTCAATCCGTGACCTTTTTAGAGAGAGAATTGAATTGATATTACCGGATTCATCCTGCTGATCTATGAGCAATCCTAAAGAACTTCCACACGAGAAACCTGCTTGGACAGGATATACGCTTGACGAACTGCGTTATTTGCGCGCCTACACGGCTGCACGCATCGAGATAAACCGTGATCGCATCGAGCGCAATGTTGCCGGCCTGAAGGATAACGGACCTGTTTCCAAAGGCGGTCTGCTCGGTAAGGTCCTCGGCACTCTTAGCTATATCGATATTGCTCTGCTTACCTACAAGGTAGGAAGCAAGGCTTTTAAAACCATCAGATTGCTGCGCGGAAAACGTTGAACCGTGAAGATCGTGCAGATTGAGAAAAGAAATTCCTAATACGTCACATCGCTCCGCCGCCACTGCGGGGCGTTTGCCGTATATACATGTAAATTCATCCATTATAAAAAGCATTTAGAAAGTGAACGATTATGTAGAAGTGCGTCTTGATCTTACGCCTTGCGACGAGACGCGTACCGATATTCTTGCCGCGCTTCTTGCGGGGATTGGTTTCGAGAGTTTTGTGCCTGACGACGGTGGTCTGACAGCATATATTAAGTCTGAATTATATTCCAAGGAGGCAGTGGATGCCCTCTTGGCTGATTTTCCGATGGAGACTTCGATTTCGCTCAAGGATACCGTGGTTGAAGGTCGTGACTGGAACAGTGAATGGGAGAAGAATTACTTTCAGCCCATCGTGATCGATGATCAATGCGTGATCCACAGTTCGTTTCACAAAGATATACCCACGTGTCGTTACGACATCGTGATTGATCCCAAGATGGCATTCGGCACAGGTCACCATGCCACTACGACTCTCATCCTCCGTCAGCTGCTTTCAAGGGATCTGACCGGTCTGAAGGTCGTTGACATGGGGACGGGCACTGGTATCCTTGCCATACTCGCTTCCATGCGTGGAGCTGCGCGCATTGATGCCGTGGAGATTGATGAGTTTGCTTTCAGCAATGCGATTGACAACGTGCGCATAAACTTTGCTGAGAATATCTATCTCCATCTCGGCGATGCTGCCAAACTGTCAGTCATCGGTAATGTCAATCTTTTTATTGCCAATATCAACCGCAACATAATCACGGCGGATCTTCCTGCCTACGTTTCAACTCTTGCTCCCGGCGCCACTATGCTCCTTAGCGGTTTCTATGAGGAGGACGTGCCCGTGATCCTGAATGTCGCAGAGCCTTTAGGTCTGAAGTATAAATCACATCAGGTGCTTGATCGCTGGACCTGCCTTGTGCTTGAATATTAAACGACACTGTATCAAGATGTGACCGTATCGCTATCATTGACATGCGGTTGTAGGGCCTGCACTTGTGTTGACCGGGATCTGAATTTGTTATAATCAGCTGATTATGCATGGAACTCGGCCAGCACAAGTGCAGGCCCTACAATCGTATGGATTTTTACTACAGTCCTGTCCTCGTATTCATGTTATTCTGATGAGCGTTGCATTTTGGAGTTCTGTTTTTTTACTTTTTTCATGGGTATTTTTCAGAATGGTGAGTTTTTTGATTGATATTTAGGATTTTTTAAGTAATTTTGCACCTTGATTTTGAATATGAAAATCTGATGTTATAAAGCAGTGCTAAGCAGCATGTTATTTTGAGTTACTTTTAAGGTAAAAACAAGATGAATTTTAACGGTTCAATTGATTTTAGGCCGAAGTTGATTTCGGCCTTGAAACACTATTCGGCAGAAAAGTTTAAGAATGATCTCGTGGCCGGCATCGTGGTCGGCATTGTCGCACTCCCGCTTGCCATCGCCTTCGGTATCGCCAGCGGCGTAAGCCCGACAGTAGGTCTCATCACGGCTATCATCGGTGGTTTTATTGTCTCGGCAGCCGGGGGATGCTCGGTGCAGATCGGCGGCCCGACCGGTGCTTTTATCGTGATTGTCTATAACATAATCGCTACCTACGGTCTTGAGGGACTTGCGGTGGCTACCTTTATGGCCGGTCTGATCCTCGTTGCTCTCGGATGTTTCCGTCTCGGAACGGTCATCAAGTTCATTCCTTATCCGATTGTTGTAGGCTTCACGGCCGGTATCGCGCTCACAATCTTCTCCACCCAGATCAACGACTTCTTCGGTCTCGGACTCCGCAATGTGCCGAGTGAATTTATCCCTAAGTGGGGCGAGTATATCGCTAATTTCGGTAATATTGATCTGGTTACACTCGGAGTTGGTCTGGTGTCACTGGCCATCATCATTGTGACTCCCATGATCTCCCGCCGTCTTCCGGGTGCGCTGATCGCCATTATCCTTGTCACCCTTGCCGTGACACTCATCCCCGGCATCCATGTGGAGACCATCGGCGACCGTTTCGGATCACTTTCGACTGATATCCCGCAGCCTCATGGCTTCGAACTCAACATGGCCACCATCAATCTCCTTCTTCCCTCAGCCTTCACCATCGCTATCCTCGGAGCTATCGAGTCACTCCTCTCCGCCACCGTTGCCGATGGTGTGACAGGCACACGTACCAACAGCAACACCGAGCTTATCGGTCAGGGTCTTGCCAATATCGTCGTTCCTTTCTTCGGTGGTATCCCTGTCACCGGAGCTATCGCACGTACGATGACCAACATCACCAATGGCGGTCGCACTCCTGTGGCCGGTATCGTCCACGCAGTGGTGCTCTTCCTGATATTCCTCTTCCTCATGCCGCTGATCAATCTTATCCCCATGGCCTGTCTTGCGGCAGTGCTGATTGTGGTCAGCTACAATATGAGCGGATGGCGCACCATACGTTCGATCTTCCACAATCCCAAGAGTGATATCTCAGTGCTTGCGCTGACTTTCCTTCTGACGGTCATCTTCGACCTCACCATCGCCATTGAAATGGGTCTGCTCCTTGCCATCATCCTTTTCCTCCGTCGCGTCATGGAAAATACGGAGATCAAGGCATACTCAGGTCAGCTTGATATTGATGAAGAGACGGAGATGGCACATCATGAAGTGCTCAACGTGAATCCCGGTGTTGAGGTTTATGAGATCGACGGCCCGTTCTTCTTCGGTGTGGCTACGAAATTTGACGAACTTATGCGCAACACTCTCGGTCGCAAACCGCGTGTCCGCATAATCCGTATGCGTAAAGTTCCCTTCATTGATTCCACCGGTATCCACAACCTTGAGACACTTATAAAGTCATCACAGGAAGAGGGTATCCACGTGGTGCTTTCAGGTGTCAAGGACAATGTCCGTGAAGCCCTCGTCCATGCAGGAGTCAATAAGCTGATAGGTGAGGACCACATCTGTTCACATATCACCAAGGCTGTCGAGATGGCCAACAAGATTGCGCCCGCTACCCCTGCGGAAGCCAAGTAAGCTATTTCTCTGACACCATAACATAACGAATCACCCCGGAAGTCATGACCATATGCTTCCGGGGTGATTTTGTTGTATCGTAATTCTAAGAAATAAAAATTGACAGATGTATTAAACCCTGCATATTATTCGCAGTCTAACGTATATATATCAATTCAAATTACTTACAATTCATGAAGAAAATTATCATTCTTGCTATCGGACTCCTTCTCTCGGTCGGTAGCATTACAGCTCAGAATCGTGGCGGTGCCCGTCGGATGGATCCTAAAGAACGGGTAGAGATGCTTAAAAAGGAGTTGAAACTCTCAGATGAACAGACTGAAAAAATCACCGCTCTTTACGATGAGTTCGGCAAGAAAATGAGTAATGCTGATCGCAACAATCGTCAGCAAATGCGCTCTGAGATGGATAGTCTCAGCAAGAATATTGAGAAGATTCTCAACGATGACCAGAAGCAGGCTTTTAAAAAGCTTCAGGAAAGCCGCAACCATCGTCAGCGTGGCGGTCGCAGAGATCATCGTTAATAAATGAGATAAGTGTTGGTGACGGGTGTTCAAATTTATTTGAACACCCGTTATGATTTTAACTACCGGGGATAAGAGATATTGACAGTGGGGAAAGAAGTCCCCATGGGTAATTTTTTGTTTTGAATATTTTGTTGCTACGCTAGATATTGATTGATGCCTTTATTAGCTTTCACAATCTTTTCAGCATTACGTTTTTTCAATGCTTCGAGATTGTTCAGTCCGTTACTACTATTCTGTGGATGGTAGAGATGATATTGTAGGGCTGCAAATCGTAGATCACGTTTTTTAATTCCAATTCTGCTTAGACGAAATAAGAAATCTGAATCTTCATGTCCCCAACCGTTGAATAATTCTTCAAATCCATTAACTGCAATCGCATCCTTACGCCAAAATGCCATATTACTTCCTACAGCATAATAGCTTTCCGGTTTGAAATTATAGAACATTTTCGAAAGTAAGTTGACTCTGAATGCTTTTATTCTATCTTTCAATATACCTTTTGAAAAAGGAGAAATATTTTTAGAAACAGTGGATTCACAGATTTGCTTTGTAGTTTCTTCATTTAGACGGATACGATTACCTTTGACCGCGTACCCTTGTGATATCACTTTTATATGGTCCTCTATAAAACGTCGATGAAGCATCATATCACCGTCAACCATGATTATATATTCTCCATTGGAGGCTGCAATAGCTTTATTTCGGATTGCACTGAGTTTGAATCCGTCGTCAGGTTGCCACACGTGTTTTATAAGTTGCCCTATTCGCTGATCTTTAGACCAGTGTTCTATCATGTCTGCTGTTGCTTTTCCAGATCCATCGTCAGCTATGATTATTTCATGTGGGAGTACGGTTTGGTTTCGGACGCTATGAAGAACAATATTTAACGCGTCCGGTCGGTTATATGTGGTAATTATTAGGGAAGTAGGTATATTCATAATTATACTATGGCAGATTTATTTGATGGTTACATTATCTTTATCCATACGCTCTATGTAGCTCTGCATGATGGCACACATCCGATCATACATCTCTTTTTCCACTCCGTCAGGGAGCTGTCCCTTGAGATTGGTTTTGAGCAGCGGATCAGTTCTGTAATTGAATATTTCAGAAATTTCATTTGTGTTTTCATCCATGCGCATCACATAGTCACCCTTGAAGAACTGTGGGAAGAAGTCCCAGTTGAAGGCCCATGTTTCTTCTGCAGGTGTATTAAGTATATCCTTGCCGAATGCAATGTACGGTTTGTCGTAGCCGATGTAATTAAGCAGGGTCGGCATGATATCGATCTGCTGGACGATTCCCGGCTGCTTGCCGCGAGGCATTTCGCCTGACGGATCGTAGAAGATAATGGGAATACGGAATCCTCCCACCTCGTTCTTATAGACATCATGCGTGCGCTTGCTGCTGGCATGGTCGGCTGAGATCACGAATATCGTGTTCTCGAACCAAGGTTCTTTGCTCGCACTCTCGAAGAAACGTTTGAGCGAATAATCGGCATATCGTATGCACTTGTGAAGCTTATGCAGACCTTCATCAACGAATACATCCTTGTATTTTTCAGGAATGGCGAAGGGATGGTGGGATGAGAGAGTGAACACACTGGCCATGAAAGGCTGGGGGAGGGTGTTGAGCTCGGCGCAGAAGAATTGCAGGAATGGTTCGTCCCAGATACCCCATTTGCCATCAAATTCACTTGCTCCACCAAAACGCGGATCGGCCAAGAATTCATTCTTACCGTAATACTTTTCAACGCCGGCCTGCTTTACGAAAGCGTTGAAGCCGAGCGATTCATTGTCTGCTCCGTGAAAGAATGCTGTTGAGTAACCGATCGATTTTACTGCACTCGCAAGCGAATTGATGTGGTTAAGGGAGTGGGGGGAGAGCACGAACGGACGATCCATGCGCGGAATCGAGGCTATCACCGCAGGCAGAGCATCGATACTGAAACCACTGTTGGCGAAGGACTGGTCATAATAAAGGCTATGCTGGAGTAGAGAGTCGGCAAATAGCGTATAACCCTTATATGTACCGTTATCGAGATCCTTATTCAACTCTCCGATAAATTCCTGCGCGAAACTTTCAACAATCAGGATCACTATGTTCTTCTTACGTGTCACGAGTGAATCGGCGGGTGTATGGACAGGTGAATATATCGCGTCAAGTTCAGCTTCCGAAAAGAAAGCCGGAGGATTTTTAGCCATCTGATTGACGGTACGGATCATTGAGAAAGGAGTGTTGAGCACTATTCCGGTCTGCATCGGTTCGTTGACAAACTTATGGGCATAATTGACCGAGATGGGGCGCGTGGCAGAAAGGAAAGTATTTCCACGCATACCGCAGACTGCTATCGGAATCATCAGGACCAGCGTCACGATCTGAGTCAGGTAGTAACGTTTGCGGGGGCGCACCGGAGTGCCGGGCATACGGTAGCATTTACAGAGAGACCATATCATTAAAACTGCAAGCACCACGAAGTACCAGTGATTGACAATCTCGACCCATACGATTCCACCTATATTGTTGTCACCCTTGAATTCCTGAAACAGAGCCATTGAAGAGCGGTGTTTACGGAACTCAAAGAACACGGAGTCAGCAAGATTTGCAAAAATTGCTACAGAGTTGATGACGATATACAGCACTTTCGTGAGCACGTGAAACCATCTCTTTTCTTTCTGATGAAGCGGGAAAAGGTAGAGGAGGATGATCAATGCATTGGTGTAGAATATCGCGGACGTGTCGAAGCGGAGACCGCCGAGGGTGATCTGCCAGAACGTGTGCCATGACATTCCTGCGCTGAACAGATTCCAGTTCTCAAAAAGGAATGCGAGACGGCAGATCTCATAACAGATATAGACCCACAGTAGATTCAGGATGATACCCACCGGATTTGAATCAATAAGACGGTATTTTTCCGGACGGTAATAGTTATGTCGAAGATGGTACATTGTTTTTGATTTATTGAAAATGTTCTTGATTCTGTGTCTTAACGTTCTGACAGATCCTTGTAAAGTTTCTGCAATATTGCGCGTCCGCAGCGTTCGCGTCGTTCGTCCGCTCCTTCGATGGCGTTGTCGCTGACATTATCGACTATTGTCGAGCCACGCTCGTCAGTGAACATGAAACCGTTGTTATAGGTGTGGAACGAGAATCGTTCCTTGTAGGTATCCGCAAGCACGTCGCGGCTGAAGAGGAATTCATCGTGCGGAAGATTCATCTGACCGAGCAGTGTTGCAGCGAGATCTGTCTGGCTCATCAGGGTGTCTATGCGTCCGCTTTCGGCAAGCGCGCCTCCGGCGAGCAGCACGGGGATATGTGCGTAGTCCTGACGCGAGGCCGGATGGCTGGAAGCATTGTAACCGTGGTCGGCCACACAGATTATGAGTAGATCATCCCATGCCGGAGTCTTCCGGATCTTATCGACGAACTCTCCGAAACAATGGTCAGTGTAGGCAAAGGCGTTGGCCACTTCATCGTTTGGCAGGCGGTTGTAGGGGACGGTGAACGGTTCGTGGGAACTCAGGGTCTGGAAAGTCGTGAACCATCGCTCACCCTTGCGGGTCTTTTCCATTATATCCTCATAGATATAGTCGAACATATATCCGTCCTGTACGCCCCATTTGCATGTCGGTGCTGATGATGGAATATCTTTCTGACTGATGAGGGTGTCATGGCCTGACGCGAGATAATAGTCGGATTTATGCATGATGGTCAACTCTCCGCCATGTACGGCAGTGGTGACATAGCCTTCTTCCTTCAACCTTCGTGGTAAGGCCGGAAGATTGGGGAGTTTGCGCGTATAGCGGATCACACTGGTGGTGGGCTGTCCGAGATAACCGCTGAGCAGACAGACCAGCCCGCGGTCCGTACGGAAACTTCCTGCCGTACAGTTGGTGAACAGTAAGCCGCCGTCAGCAGCGATCCTATCGACATTTACAGCCACGTCCTTCCTTCCTCCGAGCGAGGGGACAAACTCTGCGCCGAGGCTCTCCCATATAATCAGGAGTATGTTCGGGCGGTCAGTCCGCAGGAGCTTCTTCTGCGCAACGCCTTTCGTCGGGAAGAGTGAACCAACAAGTCTCTCGCACTCGTCATCATCGAAAAAGCGGAATTTTCCTTTGAACTCATCCTTGGTTCCGAGTGAATAGATGAGGTTGTAGGCCGGATTCAGTGCCCAATGATTGAAAAAAGGATTCTTGCTGTAATAGACCACACTCGGATTATTAGGCCTGATCTTCAATCCGCGTATAATTACGAAAAGAAGTCCGACCATGAGGATCATTACGAAGAACGCCACGAGACATCCCCACCATTTCAGCCATCCACCTGAGAGGAGCGGCCGGCTGCAGAAGGCGGTGATCCATTGCGCACCGGCAAAAAATATGCCCGCACAGAGGAGGATCAAGACAAATGCTCCTATGATATATGCCGTCGATACACTTGCAAAAGCTCCTTTGAGCGAACGGAGATAGACGAACGCTGAGGAATCAAGTTTATAGTTCCAAAACTTATAGAGTAAGGTATCGGATATGCAGATCAACGAGACTACGACTGAGATCAGGATATTGTAAATCATCAGCACCATCCCGACATTGAAACATGGTAACATCGTATGAATACCACTTACAAGCAGTGGTATCGCCGTGAGATACGATGCGATTATGAGATCGGAGATGAGCCCGTGGCCATAGACTCTCCTTATGTCCGCAGCCTTTGCCCGTTCTTTATTCACATTTCGATTGTACCAGCCGAAAAATGGCTTCTGCACGACTGCGAAAAACATGGTGCAGAAGATGAAATAAAGAGCGGTGAATAATACGAAACCCATCATCGTTACAATGTATTTATCGTGTAGGAGGTGGAACGACTTCCTTTATTTTTTTGATCACGGTCTCCGGTGAAAGCTGTGTCATGCATTTAAAATGACCTTTCGGACATTCAGGTGTGCCGCCTACACTGCATGGTTGGCAGGGAATGCCGAGATAGACGGCATTCGTGATTTTCTGTCCGTAAGCCATGAATCCGCAGGCTGGGGTAGTTCCTCCCCAGATGCTTATGACCTCCGTTCCGGCAAGAGCGGCCATGTGCTGGTTGGAGGAGTCCATGCTTACCATAGCGTCCATCGCACCCATGAGTGCTATTTCTTCTTCAAGTGTATAAGCCCCTGCGACCGAGTGGCATCGGTCATTACCCTCGGCCCATTGTTTCAGCTCTTCGGCTTCCGCACCACGCCCTCCGAAAAGATACACGTTGTAACCTTCCTCCGTCAGCTGTCGGATCACCTCACGCATCTTATCGGCAGGATAGGTTTTGGTGAAATATCGTGCGAACGGTGCTATGCCTATAGCCGGATGTGTGGGGACAAAGGGTGTAACTCCCGGTGAATCTTCATAGAGGCTTTTGAATGTAAGCGGTGTCGTGTAGCCGAGACGTTCGAGCACATCGGCATAGCGGCTGATGAATGAGGGCTGCTCATCACCAGTACGGAACAACTCTTTGCGTTTGGACCGCATTTTATCGACCATTTCCACCCTGCATCCGCGCAGACGGAAATATCTGTCGATCACCCACGAGCGGAGCACGTTATGGAAATCAGCCACATAGTCGGGACGAAGCTCTGCGAGACGGCGGAGCAGTTTCAACGTTCCGCGCAAACCTTTGTACTCACCTTTGAAGTCAATACCGATTACATTGACATTTTCAGGCTTGTTGATGAAAAGACGTGAAAAGAACGGACGTGTCACCACGTCGATATGCAGGTCGGGGTAACGTCGGGCAAGAGAATAGATGACGGGTACGGTCATCGCTACGTCACCGAGAGCCGACAACCTGATTATGAGCATACGTTTCGCGTCTTTTGCCATGGGATACTGATTAATTATCTAAATGAGCTGCCGTTAAGCTGTCCGGTGAGTCTGAAATACCGTTCGGCTGTAAGGCATCCGATCAGGAGTTCGCGGTCATGGTCACGGAATTCGTCCACGTATTTGTGGGCGTGTTGGATAATGGCTTCCGCCTTTTCAGGATGGGCCATATAGTATTCCAGCTTTTCTATTAGATCCGAATAGTCGGGCTTGACCTCGATATAATGGTAGTCAGGGATCAGTTTGCCCTCCATGAACCAAGATTCGATGCGCGGACGAGGCATCACGGCCACGGAGTTGGATGACATTACCCATTTCAGATTCGTAGCCACATCGTGTCCCTCGATACTTGCGATAAATTTATAGTCAAGCTGTTCCTCCATCGGGATATATTTCTTCACGAAACGGGGATCCGGACTGTCGGTATTGATCTGACCGAGATCACACAGCGGGTGATCGATGTATTTTTCGAGAAGAAGTGTGCGTTGCGGTTGCTTACGGACCACGTTGCGGAACACGAGCATGTCTTTTTTCTCTCTGAAACTGCGGCTGTCGTTGATGAATCGGAAATGCCGCACTTTATTGAGCGGCATGAGCACAGTATTACTGTTTCCGTTGATTATCGGGCGCGCTTTAGCAAACGTCAACGCCGGAAACTCCCAATCGACATCTCCGAAACAGTAATTGAAACGGCATTGTGACGGAAAACATCTCACACATTCATACAGGTCGAAAAAATAAGTGGTGAACTTATGTTTCTCATTCCATGGAAAGTGGAAGTCACCGACACTGACAGCCTCTGACTCATTTATTTTAGCTCCGTTGCCATGCTTTGCATAGTAATCCACGCGACGGTTTATGGCCTCGCGTTCCTGATCCGTGAGGTTGCGTATCTGTCGGTGGAACGAGGAGCTGAAAAGGGTATCAGGCAAGAAATAGCGGGAAAAATTACCCGTGAAGAACGATATGCGCTGATAGCCTTTGATGAGTGAGCGGAAATCTGTGCGGATTCTCATGTTTGCCGGGAATGGATGTCTTAGGGGATATGCAGTCCGGATAACTTAGGAGTGCTGTTCGGAATTTATTTATTTTGCGAGTTCGCGGAGATATGCCTCAACGCCGTCGATGTCTTTACGGTTGTCAACTGACAGTGATTTGCAGTGGCAGTTGTAATAGTAGATCGGCATGTGGTTTTCAAGGAAACGGAATGAGTCATTTTCCTCGATCTTCTCGATAGGACCGCGCGGAGTGTTGTGGTAAAAATCAAGAGCCTTGCGGGTGAATGCTCCGACACCTACGAATTTGTGGAACACATAGTCCATAGCTCCCTTGGGATAGGGGATGGGGCTACGCGAGATGAAGAGACAGCGGTCATCCTTGGCGGTAACAATCTTGAGGTTGGTGGCATCGACAACTTCAACCGGATTGGTAAAATCTGTCATGAGGTTGCTGACAAAGAAGTCATCGGCCTTCAGTCCGTCGGGGATGCACTGGATGATGGCATCGCGTGTAAGTAGAGGCTCGTCGCCGTTAACCATCACATAAAGGTCAGCTTCGATACGTGTCGATACTTCATAGAGACGCTCGGTCGCTGTGTCGTGGTCGGAGCGTGTCATGACCACTTTTGCTCCGAATGACTCGGCTGCAGCCTTGATTTTCTCGCTGTCGGTGGCCACACAGACCTCTTCAAACACTTCGACTTCCTTGCAGTGGTCATAGACCCACTGGATCATAGGCTTTCCGCAGATGAGTGCGAGGGGTTTCTCGAAAAAGCGGCTTGATTCGGCACGGGCCGGAATCACACAGATTATTTTCATTATTTATCGGGATTACAGGTTAAAGTTCAGAGTTATAATAGAAGTTGTTTTGTAGTTGCTTAGCGTATGGATTACTGGTATTTCCATCTGCGGTGTGACCACAGCCAGAGTCCGGGACGCCGGCGGATTGTCTCTTCGAGCATCTCCATGTAGCGACGAGTGTATGGCGAATCCTCCTCCATATCTTTGGGCTTTATTTCTTTAAACGTGAAATGGTAGTGCCCACGGCCTGTCTTTTCGACATCAAGATAGAGGTAGGCGGCATTCATTCTGTCGCCTATTTCCTCACCTCCGGGATTGAACGGTGTGATCTGATTGAGGAATGTGGTCCGGTGGTGGGATACGGCTGCGTTTGAGCGATGGTCGGAGATGAAGCCGGTGATGAATTTACGGCCTTCGTTACGCCAGCGGATGAGTGTGCGGAACACCTGCTTTTGCGGTACGGAGATGGGATTGAATCTTGACCTGACTTTAAGCATCAGGCGGTCAAAAGCTTTATCACGGAGAGGTTTATAGACTTGCGCGCAGAACTCAGGAGTTTTGAAATGACGCGTTATCGCAGGCACCCATTCCCAGTTGGCATAGTGGCCCAGATACAGCACCACCGGATGACCTTCCTCGATCAGACGGTCAACTATCTCGCCACCGGTGACCTTTATACGCCTATCTACTTCGCGGTCACTCAGATGGAGGAGTTTTACAGTCTCGACGATATTGTCGGCAAACTGATGATAAAAGTCCTTTTCGATCTCACGAAGCTCCTGTTCGCTCTTTTCAGGAAAAGAGTTCCGTAGGTTGGTTCTTATGACCTTGCGCCGGTATTTCAGTCCCTTGGATAGGATCAGATACAGAAGGTCACTCACCCTGTAAAGCATCGGGAGGGGGAGAAGGGCGAGTGCGCCTAATGAACCCCTGTAGAGTGCATATTTTATTTTTTCGCACATAGATTCTCTGTTATTTTATTGACCACTCTTCTCGTCGCTCCGCTATTCTTGCTGACATAGTCGGCGGCGACCGCAGCTATTTCGCGTAGCTTTTCGGGATTCTCCTTGAGTCCCTCAAACCAAGTGTTGAGTTCATCGGACGTACTGACTGACTTTCCGATTCCGAGATCAATCATCTGTCTTGTGACCACCTTGCGGTCGATATTAGGTCCGAAAGCCACGGGGAGTCCATAGACGGCCGGCTCGATTATGCTGTGGAGAAGTTTTGTGAATCCGCCCCCCACGTAAGCCCATGTGGCATAACGGTAGATATAGGCCAATGCACCGACGAAGTCGATGACCAACGTCTGCGTGTCGCTGAAATCCGTTTCGGGATTGCATTGGCTGTAGAGGAGCATTTTGCCGTCAAGTGCCTCTCGGAGATGGGTGATGATCGTTCCGCCGATCTCATGAGGGACGATTATGAAACGCGTGTCGCGGTGCTTGTTGGCAAGCTCCGTCACCATTTTCAGATCCTCGTCGTCATGGAGACTTCCCGCGATGAATACTTTATGTCCGTCCGCGAAATTCCCTACAATTTTATCTGCCCAAGGGGTAGATGCGACGAGACTGACATTGTCAAACAGCGGATCACCGTTGACCGTTACATTTTTGATGTCTATACCCTCCAGCAAATCTTTTGACCGGTCGTTGAGGACGAAAATTTCCTTGAAATAACTGATGCTCTCACGGTAAAGAGGCCCGTACCATTTGAAAAACGGACTCGACTCCCTTATGACGGCCGATACGAGCAGTGTCGGGATGCCCCGCTTGTGGAGTTCGGATAGATAACCATGCCAGTATTCCGAGACCATGAACACAGCGCAATCAGGTTTGAGTGCGTCGAGGAAACACTTTACGTTGCCGGAGGTATCGAACGGAAGATAAAGCACTGCATCGATTCCGTCGGGACATTTGGGCTTGAGTGACTCATAGCCGGTAGGGGAAAAAAATGTCAGGACGATGTTGCAGTCACTTTTTTCCTTGAGTTGTCGGATGATAGGACGCGCTATGCCGAATTCGCCAAGGGAAGCTGCATGAATCCACACCGTCGGCCGTCTGCGGTCAAGACCTGAAAGCACGGACACAGCTTCAGCCACGGCTTTCTTTTGGCCGCATGCAAAGCGCATGAATTTCGACGGGTTTTCGCCACGTACTGTGCCTGCAAGTGCAAGCAGTGCGCGACGTCCCAATCTCATTCCTATGTCGTATATCTCAAGCATAGAGTATGGTCGGTGGATATTCAAGACCGCAAAATTACGATAAATGTTTGAATTAATTTAATAAAAATGTTCTAATTTTGCATCTGAAACACCGACTTGTATGTATGAAAATCACATTAGAACCGATAATCGGGATGAACATACTGCAGTCAACAGCTTTGAACAGATATGAAAACCTTACGAATGTATCCTACAAGCATCAATGAACGCTATCTCGATGAGGTGGTCAAGTCGCTCGAAGATGGTGGACTGATCATCTATCCGACCGATACGCTCTATGCGATAGGATGTGATGCGCTTAATAATTCGGCCATCGAACACCTGTGTAAAATCAAGGGTGTGAATCCTCAGAAACAGACACTGTCTGTGGTCTGCTCCGGAATCTCGATGGCGAGTGAGTATGCACGTATCGACAATGAAGCGTTCCGAATTCTGCGAGCCAATCTTCCCGGCCCGTTCACTTTTATTCTTCCGGCAGCCACTTCGCTTCCGAAAGTGTTCAAAGGTCGCAAGGAGGTCGGTATCCGTGTGCCTGACAATCCTATCGCCACGGCTATTGCCGAACGGCTCGGACATCCGATCCTTTCATCCTCGCTGAAAGTCGATGACGAGATTCCTGAATTTGATGCTCATGAACTCGCAACGGCATTCGAAGGCGAGGTGTCGCTGCTTATTGACGATGGTGAGAGTGGCAACGGCGATTCCGGCTGGATTCCCGGCCCTTCGACTGTGGTGGATCTGACCGATAGCCGTGCGCCGGAGATACTCCGTGAGGGTAGAGGTGAATTGCAGTGATCACGTATTTGGTATATAATTGCAAATTACATTCCTGATGAGAATCCAACGTTACACTCCGGAGATGAAGTCCCGGTGGGATGCTTTCGTGGAGTCGTCGAAAAACGGCACGTTTCTGCTTAAACGTGACTACATGGAGTATCATGCCGACCGTTTTCCGGATCACTCCTATGTCTTCACCGATTCTGACGGAGATATCATGGCTCTGCTACCGGCAACCCTGCGTGGCGACGTGCTTTCAAGTCATGCCGGATTGACCTACGGCGGTCTGGTGATGAGTGACCGTACGTCAGCTTCTGATGCGCTTGATATGTTCGGGCTGCTTCGTGATGAAATGAGACGTTGCGAAATCAGGAGTCTTATCTATAAGGCAATTCCACACATCTATCACAGTCAGGGTGCGGAGGAGGATCTGTATGCTCTGTTCCGTAACGATGCACGCCTGAAGATCAGAAACGTCTCCACTGTGATAAATCTGCGTGATCCGCTTCCTTCGGGGCGTCTTGGGTGGAAGGCTGAAAAGCGTCAGGCCAAGTCGGGTATAGTGGTTACGGAAGTCAATACAGTTGATCGTTTTTGGGATATGGCGACTGAAAATCTGCTTCTGCGTCACAATGTCCGTCCCGTCCATACTGCTTCCGAGCTTAACTATCTGAAAACTTGCTTCCCGGAGAACATACGTTTGTTTGTCGCTACAGATCCAGCGGATGAGGTTCTTGCAAGTGCGGTGATCTATCTTGACCGTGGAGTCATTCATCTCCAGTACGCTTCCTCGACTCCGAGGGGTAAAAAACTCTATGCCACAGACGTGATCTACCATGAACTGATCCACAGGCTTCTCCCCGGCAACAATTATTTCGATTTCGGGATTTCAAATGAGAATGACGGACGATATCTTAACGGGGGTCTTGCACGCCACAAAGAGGAGTTCGGAGGCCGTACGGTTGTCTATGACATCTATGAAATGGATGCCTGAAAACCACAATCGCTGACTTGTTTACCAATATTACCTCTGCCGGCGGTGGATTTGGAAATATGGTTTAAATTTGTGTCCTGATTTAATCTTCTTATTGTTATCAGCCTATGAAATCCAAAGAAATAGTAAATCTTGATTCCATTGATGCCTACAACAAGCTTTATGGACTCCGGACGCGTCATCCGCTCGTCAACGTTATCGATCTGAAACAGGCCACACGTGCAGTGAATCATGTCAGAGTCAACTACGGGGTCTATGCCCTTTTCCTGAAAAACGGAGTACAGTGCTCTCTGAAATACGGTCGCCGCAATTATGACTATCAGGAGGGCTCGGTGGTGAGTTTTTCGCCCGGAAAGATTATTGATGTCGATATGGATAAGACGGAGATCGCGCCTGACGTCGTGGGGATCATGTTTCATCCCGATCTGATTTACGGCACTCCGCTTGGCGAGAAAATCTCGTCGTTCAGCTTCTTTGACTATTCGCAGATGGAGGCCCTTCACCTGTCCAATGATGAAAGGGCTATCTTCCTTGACTGTCTCGACAAGATCAGCCGTGAGCTTGATCACCCCGTTGACCACCATTCAGCTGCGCTCCTGTCGGCCAACATACAGCTCCTTCTCGAATATCTCCACCGTTTCTATGACCGACAGTTCATCACTCGCCACAAAGTTAACTCCGACGTAGTGACTCAGTTTGAGCAACGGCTGAAAAAATACTATGAAAGTGGAAACATCGGAATGCCTAATGTGGCCTATTTTGCAGAACAGGCCAATCTTTCGGCCGGTTATTTCGGGGACCTTATCAAGAAGGAAACCGGTCAGACACCGAAAGACATGATCACCCTCCACATGATCGGAGTGGCCAAACAGCGTCTTGCGGCTTCGGACGACGATGTGAGTATCATTGCCTATAATCTCGGCTTCGAATATCCTGCCCATTTCTCGCGTATGTTCAAGCGTGTTACGGGCCAGAGTCCAAGCCAATACCGGGAGTCTCTGAGCCTTAATTGAGATGGATGTCTGAAAATTTGCAGATTTTTCTTACCTTTGCAGCGTCTTATCTCTAATAAACGAATTACTTATGAAATTTAATCGCAAGGCTATTGCGTTGGCTCTTCTTTCAGCTTTCGCTGTCGGTTCACGTGCGGAATTTACGGCTTTTCCTGACGGAAGTGCTGTCCCCGGATGGTTTAACGAGACTAAAGCACCCCAGATTGACAAGTTAGGTAAAAAATATGTGGTGACGGATTATGGTGTCCTCCGTGACAGCACCGTCATTCAGACGCGTGCACTTCAGGCTGTCATTGACAAGGCCGCTGCCGATGGCGGTGGCGTGGTGGTCATACCCGAAGGTACTTTCCTCAGCGGCTCGCTTTTCTTCAAACCCGGAACACATCTCCACATTGTTAAAGGCGGTAAGCTGAAGGGCAGTGATGCCATCACTAACTATGAGATAGTTAAGACCCGTCTTGAAGGTCAGACTATCGACTATTTCGCTGCCTTGGTCAATGCCGACAAATGCGATGGGTTCACAATCACCGGCGAAGGTATGATAGACGGTAACGGTCACCGTTTTTACGATGAGTTTTGGCTTCGTCGTAAAGTCAACCGCAAGTGTACGAACCTTGAGGCCCTGCGCCCGCGTATGGCTTATATCTCCAATTCGAAGGATGTGACCGTCAGCGGTATCCGCATGGTCAACTCCGGTTTTTGGACAAATCACCTCTATAATTGCGAGCGAGTGAAATATCTCGGCGTCACCATCCTTGCTCCAACCGATGGTTATCCCAAAGGTCCGAGCACCGATGCAATTGACCTCGATGTCTGCAACGATGTCCTCGTAAGCAACTGTTACATGAATGTCAATGATGACGGTGTCTGCCTAAAAGGTGGCAAAGGCACTTACGTCGATACCATCGCCGGCAATGGCAGTGTGTCGCGTGTGATCATTGACCGTTGTACTTTCGGCAAGACAAATGCCGGTGTCACTTTCGGCAGTGAAGCTTGGGATTGTTCAAACGTCATCATGAAAGATTGCAAATTCAACGGCACATATCATGTGCTTCTCTTCAAGATGCGCCCCGACACTCCGCAGCAGTATCGCAATGTACTCATCGACGGTGCTACCGGAACGGTTCGCAATGCCGTCGAAGTGCAGACTTGGACTCAGTTCTTCAACAAAGTCGAACGTGATCCCATGCCCGCTTCAGGCGTTGACAACGTGACTTTCCGAAACGGCCATCTCGAATGTACGCGTGACTTCTATAAGGATAAAAAGACTGATGACTACACTCTCACCAATTTTACATTCAAGGACATCTGGGCTGTTGATCCGTCAAAGTCATTTGACACGTCCAACATCGAAAATTGCATTATAGAGAATATCACGTTGACAGATAAATAATCTGATCGTGACAGCTCAGTTCGGTCGTGGCAATCTCGTCCGATTGTAAAGGTTATTAAATATGCAGAAGCAGGGCCTGCGCTTGCGCAGACCCTGCTTCTAATCTAATATGTTTTTTAGTCATTGACAGGTATATGTCGGTTACTTGATGTGCTCGCGCACACGGGCGAGATAACCTTTCATGGCTTCACTGTCGCGCCGCTTGATGATCTCAAGCAGTTCCGACATCTGCTCCTGAATCTTCTCGATCTGTTCGGGTGTATTGGGATTGAAAAGAATTTCACTCACGAGAAAGTCATCCTCCGACATCAATCCCCGCGCTATCTGCATGTGGCGTTTGAATGTCGTTCCGGGTGCCTCCTGATGCTTCATCACTCCTGCAAACGCCAGTGTCGCGGCAAATGGGATTGAAAGTGAGTAGGCTATGGTCTCGTCATGCTCCTTGAATGAGTATTCGACTATGTTGAGATGCAGACGCGAGTAAAGATCCTTGAAGAACACTTTGCCAAGATGGTCACCTTCACTGATGATGATGGCATTCTCATTGCTGAGATTGCTGAGCGAGGCGAATGTGGGGCCAAACATCGGGTGGGTGCTGACAAACGGGTGACCGCAGGTAGCGTAAAATTCCGGCAGACCGGTCTTTACAGATGCTATATCGCTTATGATGCACGACGAGGGCAGATAGGGGAGCACCGCCTCAAATGATTGCAAGGTATATTTCACGGTCGATGCATTGATGACGAGCTGGGGCTCGAAATCCTTGACCTCACTGAGATCTTTAAAACGGAGTGCATTGAACGTGAAGCGGAGACGTTCATGGTCAGGATCATAAACGGCTACTTCATGATCGAATGAAAGAAGATCACAGAAGAAACTGCCCATTTTTCCTGCGCCGAGAATCAGTATTTTCATCTCTCTTCCAAATTATGGTTTGGTGATATATCGGATATTACGTGAGCTTTTACTTTTTATTCTCGTTAAGCTCGACCTGAAGTCTTACGGATTCCTCGTGGATTGTCGAAAGGATCTTGCGCATGAAATCTTCATCAATGCCTGCAGCAGCAGCGGTCTTTACACGGGTGTGCATGATGTCACCGTAACGGTTCGGTTGAACGACCGGCATATTGTGATTCTTCTTGTAAGTACCGATTTCGCGTGAGATGTTCATACGCTTGGCAAGTATCTCGACGAGATCGTTGTCGAGTTGGTCTATCTGGCGGCGGAGCTGTGCAAGGCTTTCGGTGGGGACGGGCGCGTCACGATACACGAGGTTGTCAAGGATCACACCGAGTACTTCCGGAGTGATCTGCTGGTTCTTGTCGCTCCAAGCACAGTCGGGATTGCAGTGGCTCTCGATGATAAGACCGTCAAAACCCATGTCAAGTGCCTGCTGGGACAGTGAGGCTATGAGCTCACGCTTTCCGCCGATGTGGCTGGGATCACAGATGATGGGGATCTGCGGATAGCGTATGCGGAGTTCGAGGGGGATACGCCACTGGGGATGGTTGCGGTAGATGTGCTCGCCGTAGGTACTGAATCCGCGGTGGATCACACCGAGACGGGTGATGCCTGCGTTGTAGAGACGTTCGAGCGCACCGATCCAAAGTTCAAGATCCGGATTGACAGGGTTCTTGACGAGTACAGGGATGTCGCGGCCGCTCTCGCGGAGAGCGTCGGCTATCTCCTGCATGGCAAAGGGATTGGCAGTTGTGCGGGCGCCGATCCAGAGAAGATCGAGATCATATTCGAGGGCTGCTTCCACATGGCCGCGGTTAGCGACTTCGGTTGAGATCTTCAGACCTGTCTCTTCGCGCACCTTGTTGAGCCATGCGAGGCCGGGAACGCCGACACCCTCGAAACCTCCGGGTTTCGTGCGGGGTTTCCAGATACCGGCGCGATAGATTTTTACGCCTGAGCGCAGGAGTTCGCGTGCTGTCTGCATTACCTGTTCCTCAGTCTCTGCGCTGCAGGGACCTGAAATGATGATCGGTTTGGTGAGTTCTACGCCGTCGATTGCAAGCGGCTGAATATTGTCCATTGTCATGATAGTCTATATCTGTGTAGGGGGGTGAAAAATTCAGTATTTATTTCTTTATGCCGAGCTTTTTGATGCGCTGCAGGGCTTCTTTCATGCGCTCCTCCGTCGCACATAGTGAGATGCGGATGTAGCGTGAGCCGTTTGAGCCGAAGATGAATCCCGGTGTCAGGAACACTTTTGCTTCGTGGAGCAGACGGTCAGCGAGTGCTTCGGAGCTTACTTCGGGATCATCTATCCTGCCCCAGAGGAAAAGTCCGCTTTGGGTCGGATCGAAGCTGCATCCGAGTTCGCCCATGATCTCCTCGGCCACTTTGCGGCGCGAGGCATAGACCGCGTTCACTTCATCATGCCAGTCCTTGTTGGCTTCGAGAGCCTTTGCCGCGGCGAGCATGAGAGGTTTGAACTGACCGGAATCGATGTTGCTCTTGACCTTGAGGATCCATGAGATGAAAGTCGGGTTTGAGGCTGCCATTCCGACGCGCCATCCCGGCATGTTGTGGCTCTTGCTGAGCGAGTTCATTTCGATAGCGATATCCTTTGCGCCATCCACCTGAAGGATGCTCATCGGATGGTCGTTGAGGATGAAGGAGTAGGGATTGTCGTTGACGATGACAATACCGTGTTTCTTGCCAAACTCTACGGCCTTCTTGAAAGTTTCCATCCGTGCGCGTGCGCCGGTCGGCATGTGGGGATAGTTGAGCCACATGAGTTTTATTCTGTCAAGCGGGAGCTTTTCAAGAGCCTCGAAATCCGGTTGCCAGCCGTTTTCCTCCACGAGATCATAGTTGAAGATCTCTGCACCGACGAGCTTGCTGATGGATGAATAAGTCGGATAGCCCGGATTGGGGACGAGCACACCGTCGCCGGGATTCAGGAATGCGAGCGAGATGTGAGTGACGCCCTCCTTTGATCCGATGAGAGGTTGGATTTCAGTCTTAGGATCGAGATCCACGCCATACCATTTCTTGTACCATTTCGCAAAACCTTCGCGCAGCTCCGGCAGACCTACGTGGGGCTGATAGCCGTGATTGTTCGGATTGTTGAGTGCCTCGGTCATAGTGTCGATGACCGACTGATGGGGGGGACGGTCAGGACCGCCGATTCCGAGCGACACCACGTCGTCGCCGGCAGCTTTCATCGCTGCTACTTCTTTCAGTTTGGTTGAGAAATAGTATTCCTTGATATTCTCAACTCTTTGTGAAGGTCTTATATCCATGAGTGGTGATTTTGATTTTTTTACTTAGGAGTGTGTGATATCTGCCTCTGCATATTCGCCGAGGATTTTCAGATCCTTGATGAGCGGGCGCACGGCTTCGATGGCCTGATGATAGCGGACAAGACTGTCAAACGTCACATCCACATAGAATCTGTATTCCCATTCGCGTCCGACGATCGGAGTTGACTGGATCTTGGAGAGGTTTATATCGTAGAACGAAAGTATCGTGAGCACTTTCGAGAGCGCGCCATGTGTGTGTGGGAGAGTAAAGACGATTGATGCCTTATTTATATCGCGTTCTGCAGGTCCGATCTCCGAGGCTACAAGTGGATCAGCCACGATGAGGAAGCGGGTGAAGTTTCGCTTGTTGGTCTCGATGCCGCGTTCGAGGATATTGAGTCCGTAGAGGTTTGCGCCATATTCTCCGCAGACAGCTGCATGGCCTGTCAGCTTCCCTTCGGCTATCTCTTTTGCACTTCCGGCGGTGTCGAGGTGCTCCACGATTTTAAGGTTGGGATGACGGCGCAGGAACTGTTCGCACTGCATGAGGGCCATCGGATGGGAGTTGACTTCCGAAAGTTCATCGATCGTCTGTCCGGGCAACGCGCATAGCACGTGTGAGATCCTGAGTTTCAATTCGCCGATAATGCGGAGATTGCTCTGGCGAAGCAACTCATGGTTCTGCAGCAGACTGCCCGCTATGGTATTCTCTATGGCCACGATGCCGAGCAGCGATGCATCCATGGAGAGCGTATCGAACATGGCCGGAAATGTCTCGCAGGGAATGGTCTGGATTTCCTCTCCGTCAAAATAAAGATGGGCGGCGGCATCATGATAGCATCCTGCTACGCCTTGTATCGTGACTTTCTTCATCTCTTTTTTGTTGTCGTTTGATGATTTCTGATATTCGTGGATCGGCAGAATCTGCGGTTCACAGGTATATTAAAAAATCCCGTTCAGGAATGAACGGGATTGTATGGTTCGTTTAAAAAAGCATTTCGCAAGTATGTGAAAATTTACACATGCAAATCCCGTTCTTATTTTTTGTCAAAATAAAAATAATAAAAAAACGGATATGCGTAAAATCGTGTCATATTTTCGAGAAAATTGCTTTCCTGTTTTAATTCGTAGTGCAAAGGTAGATATTATTTACGAAACACCAAATTTATTGACGGAAAAATTGAAATTTCTCTACTGTATGACCTGAAAATCCATATTTTTCACACTTTCGACTCATCATTTTCGTGTGAAATTGATGTTCACTCCCGCCATGAATTAATTTTTTGATATCCCATATAAGCCAACCGGACTGATTAATCAAATCAGTCTATTTCCACGATTTGTCCTGAATCGAGATAGTAGAGGAAACCTCTCACATTTTCGTAGCCGAGATTGGTGAGGAGTCCTACATATTCTTTCACTTGCTTCAGGTAACGCTGAGGCTTCTGCGTTCCGCTCTTGAAATCGATCACATCGATTGTTCCGTCAGCTGTCCAGACTACACGGTCAGGCCGACGCGAGTCGTCACCCCCGATTGAGATCGGACGTTCGATCATGACTTTCTTATAGCCGTCGAACCATTGCGCTGCTCTCGGATCATTGACGCGCTGCGTGATGATTGAGCGTATTTCATCAATGTCGGCGACGGTCAGTTCCTTTGCTTTCTTAGAGTGACGCAGATTGTTTATGGCCATGCCGACGTCAGCGACTTTAAGCACATCGGCCATAGTGTCGTGGAGCATTATACCCCTGTCACGCGCATCGTCGATGTTGTAATACTTGTCCTCAAGCGTCGTATTTGCCCAGATGTTGCGCTGTGTGTGGCTACTGTACTGACCCATGTCGAGCAGTTCGCCGGGTGTCATGGCAGTTTTTTCAGCGGTTTCCTTGGCTTCCGGTCGGGTAGGAGAGCCGATGGTGAGCATACCGTCTGTCATGACAAACGATGTGAATGGCGACACTCCCTCTGTTTCTCCTTCCGCTTCAAGCTCCTTACAGAAATCTGGAGTGCAGCGGTCAATCGCTTCCATGATGTCGGCCGACATGTTCCTTGACCTTACACTCGGTTCAGGGAAGCCGATGTGCAGCTCATTTACCGCGCGGGTGAAAGCCACGTAGAGCAGGTTAAGGGTATCGAGTTTTTTCTGCCGGCTCACTTCCTCGTAGCGTTCCTCAAACGGTGTGCCGCGCATGGCCGATGAGAGTTCCAGAGGAAGCATCGGTGGGAGTATATCATCGGGAATACCGGGGATCTTGCCGATTTCAAACCATGCCGGTTCAGGTTGGTTGCTTTCGGTCATCTCTGCAAACGGAATATGGACACACGGATATTCCAGACCTTTTGATTTATGGATGGTGAGGATATTGAGTGCTGAATCATCCTGCGCACCTGCCACTGGGGTGGAGTAGCCCTTTTCATCCCACCAGTTGAGAAATGAGCGGATGTCGCCGTGACCGCGGCCGACAAACTCCGTCACGAGGTCCTGAAATGCGTTCAGGTATAGATTCTCCGATCTGAGTTGTTCCTGTGGAATATATGTGGTGATCAGTTCCTCGACAAGCGAGACGAGATCGACGGAGGTTGCAGCCAGTCCGGACGCGGTTACGTTGTCCGTCGCCTGTTCGGGATGCGCAAAGGCATTTTCATCATGTAGAGGAGCGGCTGACGTGTTACCGTCGTTTGTTTTGGACGAAGCTTTTTCCATCTGGTCCAGTGCGCTGAGCAGCGCGGCTGATGAACTTGCTCCACGGCTTTTCTCGTTTTCAAAACAGTTGATCAGGGCTGCGATCTCACGTTTGGTCTTTTTCTTGGGGTTGGTTGAGAAATCAGTCGCGCTTATCAGTCGCAGGCGGCTCACTATCAGTCCGACTGCCGGAGAGTTGCCCAAGAAGAGTGAAGCGTCCGATACGATTCTGAACGGCGGGAATCCGGGATCGGCCTTGACGGTTTCCTCAAGGTGCTTTATGATCACGTTACCTTCATCTCGCTTTCTGACAAGGATGGCTATGTCGCCGGGACGATAGCCCGATTCAAGCTGCCGGCGTAGCTGGACGGTCAGGTTCTCAAGTGCTTCGGGAAGCCAGTCAGCTTTTTTCGCACCTGAATAGCTCTTGACGCGGACGTAGCCGCGATGGCTGCTATGCTTTTTTGAAATCTGTTGTGCTACGTTGGAGTATATTTCCTCGAATCCGAGATTGCGCACCAGTGCGGAGAAAAAGGTGTTGTTGAATTGAATGACATCAACGGACGAACGCCAGTTCGTGTTCTCGCTGATGCTGTCGCCCCGAACCTCACACCTCCCTTTTGCCATACTGTCGAGGTGAAGGTTATGGAGCAGTGAAGGATCGCTGTTTCGGAAACGGTAGATACACTGCTTTTCATCGCCGATGACAAGGTTGTCATGCTCGTAGGCGAGACTTTCGCGGATGAGCGGACGGATATTGCTCCACTGGCTGAAGGATGTATCCTGAAACTCGTCGATGAGATAATGCCTGAACCATACGCCGACGCGCTCGTAGAGAAACGGGGCATCTTCCGAGCCGATGATGCGTGAAATCAGTGCATTGGTATCGCTCAGTAGGATTGTCGAGTTTTCACGACGGTATTTGTTTATGTAATCGGACAGTGATGCAAGCAGACCGAGCTGATAGAGATTCGATGCGATGAGGCGCAGTGTGCCGATCTGTTCCGAACTGAAACGGATCATTTCAAGAGCCTTAGCTATTGTCCCGTTAAGCTCGTCGGATGGGGTAGGTTTCGGATTTTTCTTATAGACGGTGCTGACATCATCCATCGCAGTAGCGACGGTCTTGCTGTAACCGTCGTTAAGATAGCCCGTCTTACTCCACTTTTCAAGCGCGCCGGAGATGACCTGCTTCACGTTGGCCGACATTCCTGTGGCCTGAATCATTTCGACAGCATCCCTACATGCCTCGGAGGTCTGCTGTTTTATCCTCCGCATCTGTTCATAGACACTGTTCTTGAATGCCCCGAATTTCTTTTCATCGGAGAGGTAATTGATGATTTTCTCTTCGTTTTCACGATAGAAATCATCAGTGATCTTATCGATGAACTTGATGAGGTTACGGTGGATCGGTAGCGAACGGTTGAACACGTTGAATGGCATTCCGTCCTCAATCAGCTGGGTCATGTAGCTCGACAGCCAGTTGATCAGATAGGCCGTGCGTTTGTTCTGCTCTCCGTGGTTCAGGTCCTGAAGAAGCTTATCCACGCTCATGCCGATGATCGATTCATCGTTCAGCTCAAGTTCATAGTTTCCTGCCACTTCTGCCTCACGGGCGAATGAACGCAGGATGGTCTGGAAGAATGAATCGATGGTGGATACGCTGAAAAAATTGAAATCATAGAGCAGATCGCGCAGGGCACGGGCAGCCGCATTTCGGAGTTCGTCGCGCGAGCATCTGAATGTCTCGCACAGTTCACCTGCATACGGGCTTTCCTTTGTCCATTCTTTTTCGAGTTCCGCTATCACGGCGAGCTCATGGATGATACGGGTTTTCATCTCCTCCGTCGCCTTGTTGGTGAACGTGATGGCGAGCACCGAACGGTGTGCTCCTCCGGAGCGGCGGTTCAGACGGTAATTACCTTCCTCATCCTTATGTCCGAGTATGAGCTTGATATACTCTCGTGCGAGGGTATATGTCTTTCCCGATCCTGCCGATGCTTTATAGATGTTGATCATTTGCTCTGATTGATCGTCACAGACAGCGATGAAATTATTTCACTTTATATCCGAGATCCCGAAGTATCTTTTTCATCTCCTCGGCTCTTTCACCTTGGATGAGTATCTCCCCGCCGCGTGCCGAACCGCCGGTGGATAGTTTGGTCTTGAGTTGCGAGGCTATGGATTTCAACTCATCGTCGTCGCAGGTGAATCCGGCTGCGATGGTCGCGGTTTTCCCCTTACGCCCCTTGCGGTCTATGCTTACTTCGATCACATCCGGTTTCTTTGGTGCGGCGGGAGTTTCGCTGACAAATTCCTCTCGGTCAAGTTCACCGGAATCAACTTTCTGAGCCAGTATATCTTTCCAGTCCATTTATCGTTTAGGATGAGTGATGGATTATTTTAGTTTGCGTCAGTGATTGTTTGATCCATCTCGATGTCGGTCGTATCGTCAACGTTGGGATCGCAGTCATGGTCAGTCGGTATTTCCTGTGGATTGTCAAGTGTGTGGACAATGGTCGAGAGTGTCATGGCATACTTGTCCTGATCGTAAGGAAGTGACTGATAGTATGCCTGTGCCGAATCGGCATTGATGCTGAATGCGTCGCGGTAGCACTGGACGGCATATTCGACATCCTCCGGTGAGTCACTGCGTTCGTTCAGCTGCATGTAGAGAATCGAGAGCTGTGCCATTTGCTTGGCCTCGATGCCTGACTTGGCCTTATTTTCAAGTATGTGACTGCAAAGCTCACGCGTGGCACTGACATTTTCGCTCGCAAGGGCGAGTTCGGCTGATGAGATCTGGTCGGCTATAGAGTCAGAACCTCCACATGATGTGAGGGTCAAAGCTCCGCATGCGATAATACTTATTATAAGCGCGTGTTTCATATCGTGTAAGGGAAAAAGGAGTAAATCTGTTGGTTATATTTTTAAGGTGTAATCTATTCTGATTATATTCTCAATTGATGCTCTTGACTTTGTCACTCTGTCCGTCGTTGGTACAGATATGAAATCCCGTCGGTTTCGAGCTGTAGTGAGAATTCCGTATGGCTGATTACTTTCTGTGCGATTCGGTAAGGGATCTTGCCGATGAGTGTGCTGTCACCCTCCGATTGAACGCTTGTCGGATCAATGTTGATTATCAGGGAATCATTCTCGACATTCCATTTTCCCTCGACAGTGTAGGTGAGCACTCCCGGTTTTATGGCGCGGAGCACACAGCTTGCATTCTTGCGCAGTTCCATCACCGGCTCGGTCTGAGAGAGCTCGGTGTTGTAATACGTGCCGACAATCTCTCTCGCTTCTTTGCTCAATCGGGAACAGGAAGCGAGAAACGGGAGTCCGATAAGGACAGCTGCGAAACAGGCTGAGTATTTCATGATAAGATGATTGAAATAAATGGTATGAGAATGAATCCCTTTTGGGGGTGCGTCAGGAAATGGATCAGACGCAGCCTACGATTTCGTTGATGTCGCTTATGCCATGACGGGTGCAGTAATCCTCCATAAAGTCTATGACCTTCATGGTGACAGCAGGATCAACGAAATTGGCGGTACCGATCTCGACAGCACGTGCGCCTGCGAGCATGAACTCGATGGCATCGCGGCCGTTCATGATACCTCCAAGACCGATCACGGGTATCTTGACAGCCTTGGCCACCTGCCACACCATTCTCACCGCCACCGGTCTTACTGCCGGACCTGACAATCCGCCGGTAATCGTGGATAGATGGGGACGGCGACGCTCGACGTCGATGGACATGCCCATGATGGTGTTGATAAGCGAGACAGAATCAGCTCCTTCAGCCTCTACCGCGCGTGCGATTTCAGCTATAGAGGTGACGTTGGGCGAAAGTTTCACAATCAATGTCTTGTCGGGATAAGCTTCGCGCACTGCTTTTGTGACTGATGCCGCTCCGCTTGTCGTAGTGCCGAAAGCCATACCGCCCTCTTTGACGTTCGGACAGGATATATTGACTTCGATAGCCTTTACGCCTTCAAGCGGATGTAATCGGCGGGCAGTCTCTGCATAATCTTCCACATTCGCACCTGACACATTGACGATAAGGTTCGATTTGTAGTCCTTGATACGGGGATAGATATGCTCGATGAAGTAATCCACGCCCTTGTTCTGCAGGCCGACGGCATTAAGCATTCCGGCAGGTGTCTCGACCATACGCGGATAGTCGTTGCCCTGACGGGGATTAAGCGTCGTGCCTTTGATTATGTATGCACCGAGACGGTCAATGTCGATAAACGGTGTGAATTCCTCGCCGTAACCGAAAGTGCCGGAAGCGGTCATCACCGGATTGTTGAGTTCGAGACCGCCTATGTTGACTGAAAGATTTGCCATTACTCCCAAGTTAATTCGTTAATGTTGAACACCGGGCCTTCCGTGCAGACACACACGTTACCCTTGACTGTCTTTTCGACGCAACACAGACATGCGCCGAGACCGCAGGCCATCATGTTTTCGAGCGACACTTCGCAGTCAGTGCCGTTGCGGCGTGCGACTGCAGCCACAGCTTTCATCATCGGAGCGGGACCACAGCAGTAATAGCGGTGATACGAGTCCGCGAGACAAGGATGTGCGGTGACGAATCCTTTCACACCCTCCGAACCATCCTCCGTGCAGACATGAACTTTGCCTACGCTCCGGAAATCTTCAAGCGAAAGAAGATCGGCCGCTGATCGCGCGCCAAGCAGAAATTCCGGCTCAAAGCCCTCGGCTTTCAGTACCTTGCCCAAGTAGAGCAGGGGAGCTACGCCGACACCACCGCCTATGAGCAGCAGGCGTGCCCCTGAAGGAGCTTCGGTGGTGAATCCGTTGCCGAGCGGAAGCAGGAGGTTGAGACATTCTCCAGCCTTCATGTCGAGCAGAGCCGATGTGCCTCGTCCGGCGTTGCGGATGAGCAGGGTCAGGGTATTGGTAGCGTAATCGACATCGTTGATCGAGATGGGACGACGGAGGAGTACTCCGGGAGTTTCTACTCCGACTTCCACAAACTGTCCCGGAAGCATTGCCGGAAGCATACTGCCATCGGCGGGAGCAAGACGCATTCTGCAATACGACTCGCTGACCTTGGTATTGTCTATGATGATGAAATCTTTAACTTGCTTCATGGATGATGAGATCCTTAACTTGTTTCATTGATTGATGACAGCTGTGTCATCGCTATAATGACTTTCCGTCACCACAAAAGTACGAAATTCCGCTCAATTCTCAAAGTACCGGTGAAATTTATCCGGTACCGTAGCGTAAATTAGGCAGTTATGCGGTTTAGGGTGACGTGCGTGTCACCAGTAGGTGAATATGTCGAATAGTTCCGGTCGGATTGGCCGAAAAATCAATGTGAAGGTATTGATTAATTTGTAAACTCGGTGATATTTGCTATCTTTGCAGAAAATTCCAAATAACTTATAGGCATATTGAAGAAACTTTTAGGGCCTTACTTCCGATATTTCAGTGGATCCGTCGAAAGAATTAAAGTCAATGACGAATTGTAATGGCTTGACCGCGTTTCTTTCCTTAGCCTTTCAACCAAATCATTACCCGATGAAAAAACTTTTACTCTCTGCATCATCGCTTATTCTTGCATTAGGACTTTCCGCTTCCGACAATGCTCCTGCATTTCCCGGAGCTGAAGGTCATGGCCGTTACGTCACCGGTGGTCGTGGCGGTGAAGTCCGTCATGTTACTAATCTTAACGACAACGGTCCCGGTTCGCTCAGAGCGGCTCTGAATGGCAATAGCCCTAAAATTATAGTTTTCGATGTGAGCGGTTACATAGATCTCCGTTCGCAACTTAATGTGTCGTCCAATACCACTATACTTGGTCAGACTGCTCCGGAAGGCGGAATCACGCTGCGTTACTACACGCTCTATTTCGGTAATTGTGACAATGTAATAGTTCGTTTTATCCGTTCGCGCCGTTCGCAGGTCAAGGATGTGAACGACGGAGCTGACGCTACATGGGGACGTAATCATCATGACATCATAATCGACCATTGCTCTTTCTCGTGGAGTATCGATGAGGTCGCTTCTTTCTATGACAACCGCAATTTCACCCTTCAGTGGTGTACACTTGCCGAAGGTCTCTGTAATCCCGGTCACTCAAAGGGCGCGCACAGTTATGGCGGTATCTGGGGTGGAAAGAACGCTTCTTTCCATCACAATTTTTTGGCTCACGTCCAGAACCGTGCTCCCCGCTTCAACGGTGCGCGTTATGCATGGGGCGGCTATGACAAGGAAGCATACAGTTCGACTGTCGATGCGGAGCGAGTGGATTTCCGCAACTGCCTGATGTATAACTGGGGCAATGGCAACGGCTGCTACGGTGGTCCCGGCGGTGGCTATATCAACATGGTCAATAATTATTTTCAGGCAGGTCCGGGCACGAAGAATAAGACACGTGTCACTCAGGTCAGCGTGGCGAGTGATGGCAATGCTGAAGGTTCGAGCCTCAAGGGATATGCCTCACGCTATTACATAAACGGCAACTATGTTTCGGCGGCCTCCAAACCGGAGAATTATGACTGGTCGGGCGTCATCTATGATTCCGGAACTGAGTTGCTGAATGGTGAACGCTACATAGCTGACGCAGCTCATCTCTACGGTGAAAATGTCAAATACACCAGCATCGGAGGTAAAGACTGTGTTTCGCTCAAACTCGACTCACAGATCGATCCGGGTGAAGTCACTACGCACAGCGCGACCGGTGTCTATGACAAGATCCTCAGCTATTGTGGTGCATCGCTTTACCGCGACGGCACTGATGCACGCTACATGGAGGAAGCCCGCACGGGCACTACCACCTACAAGGGTAATGTAGCCTATGTCGATGCAACTGGCAAGGCTTATCCCACTTCAAATACAGCCGGCATCCTTGACTTCATCAATAAACCGACAGGCGAGCAGAATCCCGGTACTGCAAGTTTCCCCGATCTACCTTCCAACGTCCGCGCTACAGATTATGATGCTGATGAGGACGGTATGCCCGATGAGTGGGAAATCCGTTACGGACTCAATCCGAATGACAAATCCGATGCCGCAGCTTTCACTCTTGATCCGCGCGGATGGTACTCTAATGTGGAGGTCTATGCCAACTCTCTTGTCGAGCCCATCATGAAGGCCGGCAATGCCGATGCTATTGAGGCTGTCGATGAGTACTACCCTGAGCTGAAAGGTGTTGAAAGCGGCATCACTGACAATTTTGTCAACAGTCAGGTGGAACGCATTGAATATTATAACATTCAGGGCATGCGTCTCGACAATCCGGTTGATGGCATCAACATACGCCGCACAGTCTATACCGACGGCACTGTCGTTACTGACAAGGTGATCAAATAATCACCGTCATCTAAGTTAAACAATCAAAAGCAGAGGAGCACACTGATCAACCTTCCATTTCCAAGGTCCGTGTGCTCCTCTGCTTTGCTTTATTCATAGTAACAAGAAAAATCTGAATCATCAATAACTATTTTAATCCATGAAAAAGATCCTGTTTGCGGCTCTGATCGGTGTGACGTTTGCGACATCAGCTGTCGGAACGGTGCCGGAGATTCCGCGCGACACCTCTTTCACAGCTTACTCGACGAATATTAAGGTACGCAAAAAGCACCCGGAGGCCGTACTCGTGAAGCCGGAACTTCCGAAAGGTGTGAAAGCCTATGAAAACGAAGTCTATACGACCATAAAGAAAACAAAATACGGTGACCGCGATCTACATGTTGACGTATTCCGTCCGGATGACGACAAAGTCTATCCGGCCCTGATCATGATTCACGGTGGAGGCTGGAACTCCGGCGACAAGTCCCTTCAGGTACCGATGGCGCAGCGGATAGCGGCGCGTGGCTATGTCACCATTCCTGTGGAATACCGTCTGATTCCCGAAGCCGTCTATCCGGCCGGACTCCACGACATCAAGACAGCCGTGCGCTGGGCGCGTGCCAATGCGGCAAAGTATGGCATTGACCCTGACCGTATAGCCGTGTCAGGTTGCTCTGCGGGAGCACATCTTGCTACGCTTGTCGGTGTGACCAACGGATCTAAACATCATGAAGGCAAAGGTCAGTGGAAGGATACGTCGAGCGACGTACAGGCCGTGATCAATATGGACGGCATAGCCACTTTCGTCTCAGAATCGAACATCGCCGATGCACGCGAGCGGTTTGAGAAAAAGGGTGAGCTTCCGGTCAATGCTCTCTGGCTCGGAGGTCTCTATGAGGATTCGCCGAAAAACTGGGAGGAGGCGTCTGCTTTGCTGTGGATCACACCTAAATCAGCACCCGTCTGTTTCATCAGCAGCGGACTTCCACGCTACAGCGACGGACGCGATTCGCTCGTGAGCATATATGATTCGGTCGGTATCTACACCGAGCGTCACCGTATCCCGGTCGATGTCCATCCTTTCTGGTTTTTCAATCCGTGGATGAACACCACCGTCGATTACGCTTCCGCTTTCCTTGACCGTATGTTCAAGGCTGACAAACCTGTGCTGCCCCGTCGTTACCGTCTGACGGACTACGGTGTGGTCAATGACAGCACCGTGCTTCAGACCTCCGCCATACAGGCCGTGATAGACCGTGCCGAGGCCGAGGGCGGGGGAGAGGTGGTTGTTCCGGCAGGAACATTTCTTACCGGCGCGCTTTTTTTCAAGCCCGGAACGTCGCTTTCGCTTCATGAAGGAGCTGTGATAAAAGGATCGGATGACATAGCCGATTATCCGCTGATACCCTCGCGTATGGAGGGACGCAGTATCTATTATCATGCCGCGCTTATCAATGCTTATCATGTGG
Source organism: Duncaniella sp. (assembly GCF_029056165.1). Taxonomy (NCBI): domain Bacteria; kingdom Pseudomonadati; phylum Bacteroidota; class Bacteroidia; order Bacteroidales; family Muribaculaceae; genus Duncaniella; species Duncaniella sp. The sequence goes on from NZ_JAIDBW010000012.1 coordinate 399,559, forward strand.
ATGATTTCGAGATCTCAGGTCCGGGTACTATCAATGGCAACGGCCATCGTTTCTGGGTGGAATTTTGGGATAATGTCGAACGTGCGCGTAAGGACAATCGCCCTTGGACCAATCTGGAAGTGCGCCGTCCGCGCCTCGTGTTTCTTTGGGGATGCGACAATGCGCGCCTTAGTGGCGTGCGTCTCGTCAATTCCGCCTTCTGGACCTCGCATTTCTACCGTTGCAACGATCTGATCATTGAGAATTGCGAGGTGCAGGCACCGAAAGAGCCTGTCCGTGCGCCGAGCAGTGATGCGATTGATCTTGACGGATGTCACCGCGTCGTTGTGAGAGGCTGTTATCTTAATTGTGATGATGACGGTGTCTGCATGAAGGGAGGAAAGGGTGTATATGCCAACCGTTCGTATGAAAATGACAGTGTGACGGATGTCCTTGTCGAAGGTTGTGTGTTCGGGCCTAATCTCCACGGCACTCTGACGCTCGGAAGCGAGTGCATCCATGCCGACAATATAGTTTTACGGAATTGTCGGGTCGATAACGATTGCTCCGTATTGCGTCTGAAAATGCGTCCGGACACTTATCAGGTATATGAGAATATAAAAGTCGAGAATGTCATCGGACGTTTCGGTACGCTTATAGAGATACTTCCGTGGAAGCAGTTCTTCACTCTTGAAGGTAGTGACGAGCATCCGGTGGGTATTATCCGTAATGTCAGCGTAAGCAATGTTTCGGGGCGTTGTGAGAGTCTTGGAGTCATAGCGGCCAATTCAGATGATAAGGTGGAGAATTTCACTATATCGGATGTCGATGTAAAAGCTAAGTCGCAGATCCTGCGTTGCAATTATCCTGATGTCAAGCTTGTCAATGTGCTTGTCAACGGTAAAGCTCCTGAGATCCTCACAGCTGATGAGGAGATGAAGGACAAACTGAACTTCGATGCTACCGATCTCGATAAGACCAACGAGAAATAAAATTCGACTTATACGCCTAAAATTATTCGATGATGCTGTGTCAGAATCAATACGGATTTTATCCATTCTGACACAGCATCAAAAGTATCTCCGGCATCTGTAAATTATAGAGTATCCCCGTCCACCCTCTTCGCTATCTCTGTTATCTTTCTGACAAATTCTGATTTAGCCTCTGTGTAACCATCTCTGTCATGTTTGTATTTCGGCAGGAGGCTCTGTTTAAGCAATCCGTATTGATGAGCCGCTTCGGGGTGTTCACGAAGGTAGTTCCGGAAATAGATCTCATCGTTATCGCCTGCGGTGCGGATATGGACATGATAGACTTTTTCAGCGAATCCGTCGGGAGTGTAACCCTTATTGAAGCTCATGCGTTTCTCCGATAAGGACATGCAGATGTAGCCGTTTCTCTCCATGATCCTCTTTATGGTTATGAAATCATTGTTATCGCTGATCTCGACAAGGATATCAATTATCGGTTTTGCCGGAATGCGAGGTATCGCCGTGCTTCCGATGTGAGTAACCGTTGGTGAAAATACTGACAGCATGTCAGTGATAATTCGAATTTCGTCCTCCGCCCATTTCTCCCATTCGGGACGGTGAGGAGTGATGATTATCGGGAACAGCTCCCAAAGTTCCTCCAGCGACATCTCATTAAGTTCTTTTCGGCGATACATTTTGTCAGTGGCTATTCGTGTTTTCAGATCAATTTTTCAAAAGCCTTGCGTGACCCTCTCTCATAAAAGACTTCCCCGCAGTAGGTAAAACCGTTCTTCTCAAGACATTTCAGCATTCTTTGATTGTCAAAATTTGTATCGACGCGGAAGCTTTTTATGCCGAGTGCAACCGCGAGTTTTTCAACCTCATGTATGAAATAGCTCGCCAATCCACGACACTCTGACGAGCTGAGGACGGCGAGACGATGGACAACAACATATTTCTGATCCGACAGCCATTCGCCATCGATGCTGCTGTAGGCCGGTTCACCGTCAAGGACAACAGCTCCGTAGGCCACGACTTTCCCGTCGAGTTCGACAACGTAACCGACATGATTCCCGATATCCGCCCTTACATCTGGCTCGCCCGGATAGCTTTCTGTCCATTGTTTTTTCTCTTCGGTGAGCATACGGTCAGCGGCCATCCGCAATATTGAAGTGACGACCGGGATATCCTCATTGACGGCAGGACGGAATAAGATTTTCTCTGATGAAACATTCATAAAAGTAACTGGCTCTTGAAAATGTGAATTGATTGCTGTCAGGAAGCCGGATGGTTTGACACATCTTACCGGCAATCGCAAATTTAGGAATAATTATTGAAAGACCGGCAATGTCGTTGACAGTAATCGCCCGACGGATCATTATAGCATTTTTTAGCTTGCTGGTAGTGGATTTTCGCTTGCAAGTAAAGCGGAAGTTTACTAACTTTGCATCGTGATTGATATAGCTCAACATATAGAATATCTCCTGATGCACCACGACTGCGTAGTGGTGCCCGGTCTCGGTGCTTTCATGATTAATCATGAGGGTGCGCGTTACGACTCTGACTCGCAGACGTTCCTGCCTCCGTCACGCACACTCGGATTCAATCCTGAGGTCCGTCACAATGATGCACTGCTTGCAGGCAGTATTTCACGCCGTGATGGAATCACTCTTGAAGCTGCACGTGTGGCTTTGGATTCTGTTGTGGCCTCACTTTTAGGACAGCTCAATGTATGCGGTGAGGTGGTGTTAGGCCGTCTTGGAACTCTGAAACCGGGTATGTCGGCTGATACTCCTGTGTTCGAGCCGTCGGCATCTTCATTGCCTGTTTGTGCTCTTTCCGGTTTGCAGCCTCTTTCAGTAGCTCCGTTATTCGCTGATGATGAAGCGGAGGAAAGGGTAGCGACTGATTCTGACCGTTCGCCTGTTGTGATACCTTTCCCGCTGAAGATCGTGGCTTCGATCATTGCCGTGATGGTAGGACTTGGTATCCTTTACTCGACCACGAGTCTTGTCAACAGTCCGCGGATGAATTTTGCATCGCTTGACACCGGTATCGGCACTCATATAGAGCGCGTGATAGATTCCACGGTTTCTGTTTCGCGTGAGATATTGCTCAACATCGCGCTTCCGCCGCTCTCATCCGCAAATCGAAGTTCTCACCCTGCAAGTGAACCGGTCGCTGTGACGATGTCCGCGCCGTCACGCTATATATTGGTTGTCGGCTCGTTTCCGACACAGATTGCAGCCGAACGCCATATTGCGCTGACCGGAGACAATTCGCTCAGAATCATTGAAATGGACGGTAATTACAGGGTCTATGCGGCTTCCGCCCCAAGGATTGATGATGCCCGTTCGCTTGCTGTCGAACTCTCGGAGCGTTATCCTACGGTGTGGGTGTGCCGTCGCTGAAATATTTCTGTCAAATCATCATCTTTAGTTTAAATTATGGATTTTCATCAGCTCCTCATCGATAGAAGAAGCATCCGTCGCTATACATCTGAAAAGATCGACCCCGAACACGTCAGACTGATTCTCGAAGCGGGTCTGTTAGCTCCGACTTCCAAGGCGTCACGTGCATGGCAGTTTGTGGTTGTCGAGGATGAGGCTATGCTTACGAGGTTGAGCGAGTGTAAACCGATGGGAGCAGCCCCGATTGGAAAATGTCCTCTTGCCGTCGTTGTGGCAGTCGATTCCACAGCTACGGAGCCTTGGATTGAGGATGCATCCGTTGCGGCTTCCTATATGCAACTTCAGGCAGCGGCTCTCGGTCTCGGCTCATGCTGGATTCAGATACGTGACCGTTTTACGACTGACGGGACACCGTCCAACGAGTTTATTCAGGAGGCTCTCGGTATTCCTGAGACATGTCCGGTAGTATGCGTGCTCACTTTCGGTCATAAGGACGAGCAGCGTAAACCGCAGGATCTGGAGAAACTCAAGTGGGAGAATGTCCATATCGGTAAATTCTAAGATCACACACTAAGCAACACGATTCGTCTTTCGTATGGCTAAGCCAAAGATAGTAATTGTCGGAGCAGGGAATGTCGCCACGCATCTTGCTCCGGCTCTTTCTTTTTCAGGTTGCGGTGATGTGGTTCAGGTTTATAGCCGCAGTCAAGAGTCGGCCTCTGAATTGGCTTCGAAGATTCCCGGAGCTGAAGCGGTGAGCGATCCGTGTAGAATTGTCACCGATGCTGATATCTATTTGATAAGTGTTTCCGATGATGCCATTCCGGCTGTCGTCGATGCTCTTCCACGCACGGATGCTCTCTATCTTCACACCTCCGGCTCGGTCGGGATGGAGGTACTTTCTACGCTGTCTGACCGTTATGGTGGGTTTTACCCGTTGCAGACTTTCTCGAAAGAGGTGAGCCTCGATGTGGCGAAAGTTCCTCTTTTTATCGAGGGGGTGAATGATGGTGTGGAAGCCGAGATCCGGGAGTTTGCATCTAAGCTTTTTGAATCGATCTATCATGCCGACAGTGAGACGCGCAAAAAAATGCACATTTCTGCCGTCTTTGCCTGCAATTTCACCAACTATCTATGGACTTTGGCTGCCGATCTGCTTTCGCGTGATGGCTTACCTTTCGACGTGCTCCGTCCTCTCTTGGAGGAGACATTGCGTAAGGCGTTGGTAAATTCTCCGGCGGCCTCCCAGACCGGTCCGGCCTCACGTGGCGACAGACGTGTGACCGACGGACACCTTGCGTTGCTTGACGGTAAGGAGAGAGAGATCTACAGCCTGTTGACGGACTGTATAATGGCTCGCAGGGGCTCGGACCGATAACCGAAAGGTCGGTTATCGGGAAGAAGTTTTAATGGGGGAGTTGTATTTTTTTCTATTATATGAGTATGGGTCGGGGATTTTATGGATTGATATTGAGTTACTTGAAATAATAGTTTGAGCAATAAGGGAAAATGGGTGATAAAATATTTGAGGGGCAAACTTGTGTGTTGGAGGATTGATAATTTAATTAAACTGTAAATGTTGGAAAGAGGTTGATGGGACTTTTGTGGAGTGTGAATAGGGGGGATGATTGATCACACTGCAAAGTTACTGCATCAATTCCCTGAAAAAGGTGCGATAATGAAAAAAATGTCCAAATTTTTGCGATTATAACCGAAGAAATGACAAATAAATGCGATTATAGCAATAACAAAGCGACGGCAAGAATGGCGACTGCTATAATGATATAGGCATATGGTTGGATATTGATAATTCTTTGATTCGACCCGGTGTTATCTTAGTTTATGAATTGCAATGTCACGGCAAAGGTCGATTCCGACTGCTCAATATGAATGGCTTTACCTTTCAGGAAATACTGTTGGCGTAGATTGCGAAGCCCCATCCGGTTCCCTTTGACATTCTGTCGGGGCTGATAATTGTTTGACACTGTAATTGTATTGCCTGAAGAGGTGATTTCTATAACCAGTGGCGATTGCTCAGTGTTTATGTTATGTTTGATTGCATTCTCAACAAGCATCTGGATACTCGTTGGGATTACCGATTTGCCTTGTGCTTCTGCCGGTATTCTGATCCGGAGCTGAAGGGACTCTCCGAAACGTATCTTCTCCAGCTGAAAATACGTTTCGACAAATGTCATTTCCTCGGCAAGTGTCACACTCGGTTTTTCGGATGTTGTAAGAAAGTAGCGATAGACACTTGAAAGTTTTTTTGCAAAAAAGTTAGTCTTGTTGGCATCCGTGTAAGCGAGTGAGGCCAATGTATTAAGACTGTTGAATAAGAAATGAGGATTAACCTGATTTTTCAATGTCATAAGCTGGTATTGAGCCTTTTCTTTCTCTATCTTGTCGCGCCTCGACTGACTGACGAATAACTCTATCTGAAGAACTACTATCCAGTTCCAAGGCACAACCGGGAGCGAGTTCTTAACGATTGCACCTAAGGAGATTGCCTTGTCTACAAGCATATAATTCAAAGAACCGACAATTGCCATACACATAAGCGTGGTAATACCCAGATCAAGCAGAATGCGTATAATGTCATTGGATATGCCTGAGTATCTATCTGTCGCAGTGATTATCCATACATCCATAAATCCGATCAGCAGGCAAAGCGGTAGATTCAACATCATTCTGGACATAAACTGATCTTCTACAGCTTTGCCGGTCATTATGTTGTAAATGCAGCCAAGCAGCGCAAGGGATAACGCCACCGACAGAATTAGATAGATAATGTATTTTTTATTTCCTTTTATCATAATGCTCCGTCAATCCATTTCAGAAAGTCGTTGACACGGCTTCGGCTCACCATTATATCTCCATGAAATTCCGGTTCGACATATAATTTCAAACGACCGCCAAAGTAGCGTGTGCTTTTCTGAAATGAGCCGATATTCAGAATGCAGTTTCTCGACACACGAAAGAACATATCCGTATCAAGCAATTTTTCAAGTTGTTCGAGCGTATAATTGACAATATATCTTTTGCCTGAGAACTGACACAGATATGTATATTTGTCCTCGCTGAAGAAATATGCCACATCTGCCACCGCAATTGACATACAGGAATCACCTACCTGTACTGAAAACCGACTCTTGCAAGTTCTTCCGGTATAATCATCTGCAAGCTTATCTATATCAGGTGAAGAGGAAAGAGTCAGTTGCCGATGTTCATATCGGCATAGTGCTGCATCAAGGTCTGATTCATCTACGGGTTTAAGTAGATAGTCAATACCGTTGACCTTGAACGCTTTGATCGCATATTCATCGTATGCCGTGACGAATATTATAGGAATATCAACTGATACACGGCTAAAAATATCAAAACAGAGACCATCAGAAAGCCGGACGTCGGCGAGTATCAGGTCTATATTGCCCCCCTCAATAAGCACAACGGCCTGCTCAACACCGGTGGCCCATCCGGCAAGGATATAGTCCGGACGCAACATATCCATCATCCTTTTCATCTCTTCATAGATTATGCGTTCATCCTCTATGAGCAAATATCTTGTCATCTTGTCTATATTTTATTTACAAAGTTACTCATTATTAATCTGTCAGCCAAATCATAAGCGTAGTTTCTGCTCATTGCCGGCACCTTTACCCCTGTAGTTGCTTTTCAAAACATTGAACTTGTACCGGAGTGTAATGCCGATATTGGTATCCGATTTATTGCATGAGTGAAGAATTCGCAATGGAGTGTAAAGTGTGCTGTTTGCTCCTGAACTATGGAATATATCATCCACATTGAGAGATATGCTGAATCGATCATTCATAAATCCCTTGTATATCATCGCGTCCATACGCCACAATGCCCCATAGGAAATGTTCTCCATATCTCCACCTGCGGTGTATCCCATGTCAAGGCTGACTATAAAGCTGTGAGGCAGCCTGATATTATTGTGCCAGCTGAACATGGCAACAGGATGGTACATTTTTCTATTTCCGGACGGAGTCATGGAGGTAAATCTGTTCTGCGACAGCTGAATTCCCCACCGTGGAGACCAGATGCCGATTACGGGCGAAAGTGTCAATGACAGATTTATGCGATTGTAAGGTTTACACTGCATATATGTGAGAAGTCCGACCATCGGGTTGTCATCATACGGAATAAACGTACTGACTATCCCATTCTTCAGACGCATGAAGTCTGCTGTCAGGTTAGCCCATCGATATGAGGCTGTAAGTGACGCTTTATGGCTTGTCATATGCCTTAACATCGGGTTTCCTCCCTCGTATGTATAGCGGTTGGCATATATGATATTATTACGCAATTGTGAATAAGTCGGTCTTTCCGTGCCGCTGCGGTATGACAACTGAAGTTTCACATTACCTGCGGTAACGAGCATTGAGGCAAAAGGGAAAACTGATCTGTATACACGGCACTGGGGGGCTATACGCTCTCCGTCTTCTCTATATTCCGAATTGATAGATTCATATCTCAGCCCGGTTTGCCACTGAGCGGAACCTGAAGTACCTCCGTACTCAACGAATGCGTAAAACATATCGTCGATTATGTTCATGTCGCCTGAAGTCTGGTTGGAAAACGAGTCTGCATACTTATCATAACGTGATGTCCTGCTGTATTCACCGCCGGCTGTCAGTTCTCCTATCCATAACGGATATTTAAGCTGTAAATTTGCTGCGTATAGGCTGCTTCGGCTATCCGTTGATGATGAGGCGCATATTTTTTGCCAATCAGACTCTCCGTAAGGCAATACCTCTTCATTCGCAGTAGATGATATGCCGGCGTTGTTCCATAGCGCATCGGAATTAAAATCGATTTTTAGTTTTCCGATACTACCGGAATAATAGCAGCTCAGAGCATGACGCGTTCCGCTATTGTAAACAGAGGTTTCTGACATGGATAGCTCGTATGGTGAACGTTCGGAAGTGACCTCAGTGTTCATCCGTAAAACACCGTTTTCAGACGGCTGATGTGAATAATCATATCTCACGCCCATAGAGGAAGTCTCGCCAAGTCCATAATTTAGCCAGAAGGCAGTATTCAAATTCTGTGTGTGAAGATTTGATTTTGTTTTGGAGTGCTGATTCAACGAGAAGTTATCGCTATATGTATCCTGAATAATTGTCTTTTTCTCGCCGGTGCGGTAATCTTTCCACGATACGGTTCCTCCTACGTCAAGATGGTTTTTTCTATAATTCATACTAATCCGGTCTGCATAATTCCATCCCGAATGATAGCCTGAGAGAAAACTGTTGTCTATGCCGAACCCCTCTTCTGAATCCGATTTTGTAATAATACGGATAACAGCATTTACATCGGATCCGTATCGGGTTCCGGGATTGTTTTCCACTTCTACCTGTCGGATATTATCAGCTGATATTCTCTCAAGTTCCGAGAAATCCCTTATCTCCCTGCCATTTACATATATCCGGGCATTACCACTTCCGAATACTTCCGCCTGTTGCCCGATGATTCTCACATTGGGAATACGATCAAGAAGTCTATTGGCTGAACCGGATTTTTCCAACATACTGCCCGCGACAGTAGTAATCATAGCATTACCTTTCATGCGTATCTGGGGTTTGTGAGCTTTTACGACAACCTCTGAAAGCATCTGCGAATCTGGCAAAAGCATAATTATGCCTGATTCAAGGCTGTCTACCGGTATCAAGGTTTCCGAATATCCTATATATGAAAAGCGGACTAAACGGCCTGCATCACTCATATCATCAAGCAGAAACGCTCCATTATCATCTGTTATTGTCCCGGCTACGAAGGTTGAATCATTGCTCAGAAGAGTCACACTTGCAAAAGGTAACGGATTATTTTCTTCATCGATAACTTTTCCTTTGATAGTTCCCGCAAACGCAGTTAATGAGCTTGCAAACAAGAATACAAACGGTATTATATATCTGATTTCCATTGGACACGATTATTAAAATTTAAACTCAAAGCCTCCGCTCATACGAAAAGCAGTTTTGAAATACGGGTCATTGCTTTCTTCTTTGAATGTGTTGAAGAATGCCTTTAGTGAGCGGTCGGTAACAGATATACTTCTAACCCAGTTTCCACCTGCTTCAAGAAAAATACCGAAATGATTATTGAATCTGAAAGATGGTCTGAATCCGGACCTAAGCATGACCATAGAATAGATCTTTGACTGCCCGTCAATCTTTCTGACGGCCGATATTCCGTCCATTTCTATGCCGATAAGCTCAAGACGTAGCCTGCCGATCTCAGTTGAGGCAGCAACTTTCAGACTGTTGGTGAGATCTATCTGGAATTTCAGCTTCCAATTAGGATGCCAACTGAAGTATAGCATCGGCATAGCCATCGGAGTTCCGTATGAATTAGTAACGCCGGCCCCGAAACCCAAGTCAACATTCTCGTTGAGCTTTACAATGAACACGGCACCCCCATTGGCGAGAATGCTTTTTGATGTAATTTCGCTTGTTGATGAATATATCCCCGCTCCCAAAACGGCCATCATACTCCATTTACGGTTCAACGGTTGAAGATAAGACAAGCCCAGATTGGCATTGAAGATATCGTCGGGATTCATTTCAAGGGCTTTGCCCTCATTTTCCAATTTGGTAAACGATGCAGAAACTCCGACAGATAAAGAGCGTAGCTGACCGTTGTCGAATCTTTTAATACTGAATGGCAGAGTATATCCGCCGCTTACGACCTGCATATTGCCACTGCCGTAACGGTTTCCCAGTTCATCTTTTAGCTCGCTTGAAGTTAGATGCTCAACCTTCAGATATCCTTGGGCATGGCTCTCTGTAAAACCTGCCAATAATATCATTAAGAATGTAGAATAGATAAATTTAAACATAATATTGTGACTGTTTTTGCCACAAAATTATGTTGCAATACATCGTACTGCAAGGAAGTTCTGATGAGTGGACGAATCCGTATGATGAACGGTTAATCCCGCTTGATTAAATTTTGCAATTTATTTTTACGAGATACTTATCATAGAATAAATGGCTGCATAAGACCTTTACACAAACTTTAATTCAAATGCCGCCGAGGGAGATCGACGTTCCCTCGGCGGCATCAGATATTGATTATTTAGAAACTAATTTTATAGTATAAATTTGGCATACAAATTCCATCCCGGTATTCCTCAACACGACCAGTCCTGAAATTATATTCATGACCAAGATATTCATCATAAAAAGTAGCGTTTAGCCATTTTAAACCGAACTCATGAGATATTTTACGACGGTTAATGCGGTAATATACTGAGAAGTCAGCCCATAAAACCGGTTTAAGTTGTTGACTGTAGGCTAATCGTTCATCAAAAATAACTTCCTGTGCCGTAATTGATTCATCCTCTAATATCGGTGAATATCGATCACCCCCACGGAAAGTTATACGAGCATTGGCTCCCAGTACGTTTCTTCGGCTTGCACCTACCATCCATTCTTTTCCTCCAAGTAGATTGAAAAGATAATTCCTATTATAGCGCGTATTACGCCAGATGCCGTCACCACCTTTATAACGAGAACTGAAAACGGAACCTGTGAACATAAAATAATATCCATTGGACATGTCTTTCTCAAACGTAACATCAAGTCCATAGTTGAGACCTCGTCCCGTACTTTCAAACTTGTCAGTAATGAACCAATCGTCCTTGTTGTTAAGCAGAGAATTGGAACTGCCCGCAACAACCGGAACTTTATAAAGCAACTGTAGATATGGCTCTATGCGAAGGTGGAAATCGTTGCCGATATTCCAATCATAAGTCAATACGAAATGATGTCCGCGTGTAAAGTCTAAATTCTTGTTTATCAGCTGGCCCTCATCATTGCGTGTGAAATAATAGTTGAGCAATTCAGTACGGCTATGGCTACCATAAGAGAACACCAGCGATTGTTTTTGGTTAAAGTTATATTTTATCGCCAGACGCGGCTCGATGCTATAATGACCATTAAGCGCGAAATATTGTAAATGAACTCCCGGATTAATCTGCCACTTCCATGACGGAGACAGAGAGAATTCGGTGTATCCTTCCAATAATGCACTGTTACCATGTTCATTCGCAATTGTTTTCATTTCTTCCCCGACGCGTGGAGCATTTTTGAGAAGCATATCGTAGAACATACCGGTCACGACAATCCCTGTACGGTTATTTCCGACGCGACCTACGCGTTTGTTCATAAACGCGTTGAAAACTACATTGTAATTATTCTTCTTGATGATATTATCCGGGTGAGCTGCAAGATAGTCGTCAAGGGCATTCTGATGTGAGTCTATACCATTATACGTTCCCGCTATTGTAGTGTTGAATTGAGTGGTCTCATTCAGCCGATATTTATGATTCACGCCCAGTGCTCCCATCCATATCGAGGTGTTGAAGAAATTTCGGTCGGATTCATATTGCCACTCATTCTTATTGGTTTTGGCTTTTTCTTTGTTTCCGTCTATAAGTCCGAGTCCCCATACCGAAAATGTACCGACTTTTTTAGTAGGGAAATTTAACTTCAGTGACAAATCCTGATATTTCATTCCTTGTCCGGCCCCATCCGGGAGAAAACTGGAAATCATCCAGAGGGTTGAATATCTATAGTTAAAAAGATATGATGATTTACCACCCTTTTTGAACGGGCCTTCTGAAGAAAGGTCTATTCCCATCGTACCAAGAGCTACTGTATGCTCCCATTTATTGTTGTTTCCTGTTCGGAGTTTCAGGTCAAATACCCCGGCAAGTGCATTTCCATATTCCGCCGGAAAAGCACCGGTAAGAAAATCAGAATTCCCGAGTACAAGACTGCTCAATGCAGTCAGACCACCACCACCGAATCCTCCGACCTCACCAAAATGGTTAGGGTTCGGAATCTCTACTCCTTCAAGTTTCCATTGCATCAATTTCGGAGCATTGCCACGCACGGTAATCCCATTGTCGCCAATATTTGTAGCCACTCCGGCAAAAGCACCTGCAAGACGAGCTGGATCATCCAGACCACCGGCGAAACGCCCTGCTTCTTCTACACTCAGCATTCTGCCGCTTGACAAATTCATGTTGTTAAGTGGCATATATTTAATGATCTTTGGCGTAACTACAACTTCATTCAGCTCGGATGCTAATTCCTGAAGAGGGATTTCAACTACTGTTTCTTTGGACGAAGTAACGATTACATCTTTCATCAAGACAGGAGCATATCCCACATATGAGGCTTCCACACTGTAGCGGCCAACAGGTATATCCTTGAAGAGAAAATAGCCAAGACTGTCTGTGACCATACCTCGATCATCATATGAAAGCTTTACTGTGCTGAAAGGGAGTCCTTCTTCCGTCAAAGCGTCAATGACGCGACCTGTTATGCTCTGCACAGGTTTCTGACCAAAGCCTTGTACTGCATTAAGCAGAACGCATATAAATAGAAGTGCTAAATGTCTGTTCATTTTCTATAGTTTTTTACTGGGTGCAAAATTACTATGGAAAATGACTGACATCAATGGATGAGAGTCGGCAATGATTGGACTATTTAAGGATTGTGTTCCTGAATTCCAGGGGCGTCATGTTGGTGCTCTTCTTGAACAATCTGGAAAAATAGGCATGGTCCTCAAAGCCTAAATTATTCGCGATCTCTTTTACAGTCAATGTTGTAGAGCGGATCATCCGTTTAGCTTCCAACAAGATGGCGACATTAATCCAACCTGATGGAGTCATTCCGGTAGTTTTCTTTACAACTTCATTAAGATACACCTCAGATATGCAGAGTTCATTGGCATAAAACGATGGTTTTTTCTGCCGTCTCACAAATTTAGGGAGCATTTGTTTGAACTTTACCGTGATTTCAGTGCTGCGGAGAGGCGACTTTGCCTGTCCATTCAGTATCCTCGGAGTTATGATGCCAAGAACCACATTTAGCATATTGAATAAGACGCTTTTCATGGGTTGGCGATCATTCATAGAAGCCATAAGCTTTGACAGAAACTCCAATGCTTCACACAGTAGCACTATTGTCTCCTCTGGGAGCATCACCGGATTCCCCGTCATGGCATATTCGTCCAATTGATAGCGATAATCATCATCCATCATTTCCGGAGACATTCTTAGCATCCATATTACACATTCCTTTATGTTGATATTGGAATGTATCTGTCCGGGTGCGATAATCCCGAGTTGGCCCTGCGACATCGGCACCGTATGGAAGTCGATATCCGCTGAGCCACAGCCTTTTGTAACAAGGATTATAGTATAACAATCGTCAATATGGTCGTCATAGTCACCTAACTTCATAGTCCTCACACTCACAGGAGTAAGATGAAGGACTTCTGAATCAAAAGTGGAATCTTCGTTTAGATAATGAATGGGGATACTTCGTGTCATTTTTAATTATGATCAGCCTTCTATCATAAGGCAAAGTTACTAAAAATTTCTGACACACGAAAGAGGTATAGTTCTGAATATTAGCTATGTATTTGAATATTAGCTATGTATTTGAATATTAACTTGAATTTAATCGTTGATACAGAAAAAGGCCTAATATGCAAAAAGTAGGCTGAAATAAAAGTTGCTTTTTTATCCAAACACAGGTTTTTTAGGCACAAGCCGTAATGCCAGTGCATGTATATTAGAATAAAGTGTTAAATTTGTAACATGAAAACATCGGAAGCATTC
>NZ_JAIDBW010000013.1:0-47625 GCF_029056165.1 Duncaniella sp.
CATTGTGACAAGGCTTCAAATGAAAACCATAATTAAAACCAATAATAAAAAATATCAGAGTTAAACCAACACAGAAACGATAAAAATGTATCTAAAGAAGACAATTATAACAATCTCATTTACGCTTCTTGCGGTAATGGCTGCATTTGCCCAGACTTCAGCTCCGGCGTCTTTGAAAGATAATGATAATAAGACTGCCATTGAAGTATACAATATTATGAAGGCTCAAGGTAGCACTTCAATAGGAAAGGGTAAATCCGAAAAGGGTAAATCCAACAATGCTTATCCTAAAGTGAATATCAACGGTTACGCAGTCAAGGTCGGTCCGGATGTCTACGGCCTGCCGTCAGTAGAACTTTCCGAGACAAAAGGTGGTAAAGCTCGCATATTATGTGTATTACCATTCACCGATTACCTGAAACTGCGACACGTAAGTACGGGCGATAAAGTCGTTATGAATGGCGAGGTCAGAGGCTATACCGATAAGTTAGATTTTGTTGTTGTCAAGCAGTCAAAGATAGTATCGGTAAATGGCAAGAAGCCGTGATGACGTAATCCTGACAATATCGAATTAAGTAAGTCTTGTAAATTAATTTATATCAAAGCTGTGTTTTGATGTGAACGAAGTTTCGACTTACGACGAAGGCGTATAGCCGTGGCTCTATAACTGAGGAGTAAATCGGAAATGCGTCACAGCAAACTCAGATTTGCTATAAATTAATTTTCAAGACTTACTTGTAATCAAAAAGTGAAACTTAGAAATTTAAGCGACGTCCATAACATTCGATAATAAAGTGTCCCGAAAGAGATGATAAAACTTTCGGGACACTTTGATTTATTATAGATTATATTATTCAGTGAGAAGGCTTTTACGAATACGACTAAGGTAAGTCGGTGTAATTTTCAGATAAGAAGCAAGTTCTTTTAAGGGTATCTGTTGAAGTATCTCCGGACAGCTTTTTATCAGATATAAGTATCTGTCTTTTGGAGACTTCTTGTATAAATCAATCAGCCTGTCATAAGTCTGGCAGATAATCATTTTTGATAATTCCTGTAGCGCTTCCGTATGTTTGGACATTACCTCATTGACAATATCCCCTTCGCAGATAATAACTTTGGCTTTTGTAGCGGCGACAATCTCGCTCCTCGCATCTGCATTTTCCAAAATTGAAAGATAATCGGCAACCAAGGCATCCTTAAAGAAAAATCCAATAATTTGTTCGTTCCCTCTGAAATCCCTCACGATATGCTTGAAGTAGCCTGACTCTATGAAACCCAAGTAATACGCAGGCTGACCCTCATAACAGAATCTTTCACCTTTAGCGAAAACCTTTCTTTTACCATGACTCTTACAAATAGAGTACCACAGGTCAGCATTGACCCCTTCAAAATATGTATTGAACATATGTTTCATATCGACTGCAAAATTACAAAAATTTCCCGAGATACGAAAGGAATATAACACTGATTATTAGCTGTATATTTGATTATCACCCTAATTTAATCGTTGATACAGTTAAAGACATACCAAGCATTGAAGCCTGATCTGTCTATTGTGGATTGTCAAATTCCGAAATGTCGAGCCGGAAAACACGGCGCAGTTGCCGACATAGGATAATGGGGCTGAGGTTCAGCCATCATCGATGGTTTATGTCCCTGCGGTGAGTCTGTTGTGTGGAAATTAATGGTATTAACTGTCGTTTCAGCCTTTACATCAGGCTGAGACTGCTGGGATTGCTCCTGCTTATTCTCTATGCCGTCATTCTCATCGTGTTTGACTCCCATGCGGTCGTCCAGCACTTTAAACTCACCGTCGTTTTTCAGTGCGCTCTATGAGCTGCATGAATGAAGTTCGTAGGTTTTTCTGCCATTGACCATCAGTCAGCGTGTTGTTGACATTGGAGCTTTCACTACCGCACGGTCTGAGGCCTGATTTATGCGGATAAGCAGTCGGTGAGGGGAAAATAGAGAATTTTGTAAAATTATGGCGGTATTGTGATATTTGATGTGGATGAGGAATGCTATTTTTGCAGCAGTTAAACTTCGCTTCTATTTGATATGAAACTGTTCTACTATTTAATTTGCATCTATATGTTTATCGGCTGCATTACGGTCAATGCAGAGGATGCAACAAAATTTTATGAGAATCCTGTGTGGCCAATGCCCACTGCTGACCCGGCGGTAATCCGTGCGGATGACGGGGCTTTTTATGTCTATGCCACTCAGGGAATAGATGCAGATAGTGTGATGTGTAATATCCAGGTGCTCCGTTCGTATGATTTAATCAACTGGACACATCTCGGAGATGCATTGCCCAAGAAACCTGAATGGGCTCACTCAACTCAGAATTTCTGGGCACCTCATGTGACTCGTCATGAAAATAAGTATTATATGTATTATTCTGCTGAGCCGGATGCTGAAGTCAAGACAGGGACTGATTTAGGACTCTGTCTCGCTGTGGCTGTCTCCGATAACCCCGCAGGTCCGTTTATTGATTCGGGAAAACCGTTGATTTCAGGTGATGGTTTTGATAATATAGATCCTATGGTCTTTAATGATTCTGTGAGCGGGAAAAATTTCCTTTATTGGGGCTCGGGATTCAAGCCATTAAAAGTGAAGGAGCTTGCTGATGACATGATTAGTTTTACGGATGATACTCCGGGCATCGAGCTCATCAAGGCTTTCGGACCGGGTTATGGATTCCTTGTAGAGGGTTCATGGGTGATTTACCGCAACGGTTATTATTATTTGTTTTATTCCGGTGACAATTGTTGCGGAGAGCGTGCGCACTATGCAGTGATGGTGGCGCGCTCTATGAGTCCTACCGGACCGTTTGAGGTCTATAGTGATGGACGTGATGACGGTTGTCCTATTTTGTCGGAGGGTGCCAGATGGATGGCATGCGGCCATAACTCCATTATCACCGATGACGAGGGGCGAGACTGGATTATGTATCATGCGATAAATCGAGCAGACAGGATGATTCATAAAGACAATAAGCCGGAAGACAAACGCGTACTCATGATTGATGCGATAGAGTATCGTGACGGATGGCCAAGGGTAGTTGGCGATTATCCGTCGGAAACTAAATGTCCGGCGCCGCGAGTAAGAAAACACGATTAATACGATTAAGTGAAAGGCGGCTTTTGTGTTAATTGGTATGATTATGTCTGTGTCAATTTTGAGGTAGATTATTTTAGCCGGCTTATTGAGATATTATGTCGAAAATGATGTAAGATGACTATAATCTACGTATTTTCAGATATATAAGCTTTGTAGTTCTAATGTTGACAAAAGGCCGGAGTTGACACAAATGTTGCATCTGACAGAATCGTTGCAGGAAATGCTCGGTTCATAATAGTGTATGATTTGGCAAAGTTGTAATTTTGCATTAACATAAATTTGATATATGAGTGCAAAATTGAAATACGAGCCTGAATTTTCAAAATTCTTCATTGTGACTCTGATTATGCTTATGTTCGGAGTTGAGATGAAGGGAATGGACGAATATCTCTTTAGAATATATCGAGTTGAAGACGGACTGTCGCAAAATACAATATGGTGCTCTATGCAGGACCATAACGGTTTTGTGTGGTTTGGTACGAGAGACGGACTGAACCGTTTTGACGGATGTCATTTCAGAGTTTTCAGAAACCGCCCGGATGATGATACCAGTTTGGGAAATAACTTTGTCCGCGCACTCTACGAAAAGTCTGACCATTTTATCCTTGTGGGTACGGATAACGGTCTGTTTAAGTATAATCCTGACGAGGGAATATTCTCTTATGTAAACCTTCCGGGTACGGAAAATGATATGCAGGTTGCAATCAATGCCATTACTGCTGACCGCGAAGGACGGATATGGATAGGTACATTCGGGCAAGGAGTGTATGTTTATGACAATGGCAAGTGGAGCAATTATCGAGCTACGGGAAAGGCCGGGGACTTGAAGTCAGACCGTGTGTGGAAAATTTTTCTTGATTCATACGGAACGATATGGGTTGGTACGCTTGGCGGTGGTCTCAATCGTTATGACGCATCACGCAGGTCCTTCAAGTGCTTTAACTTCGATACCTCGGGGATTGACAACGATATTTATGAGATATATGAGGATTCGTCGCATCGTTTCTGGATAGGTACATGGGGATGGGGACTGCTCTGCATGAATCGCCGTGATGAGACGTTTACCACAGAGGTTTCTCAGGATGTATGCGAGGCTATAAGGTCTGTTCACGAGACAGCTCCGGGAGTCTTTCTACTTGGTGGCAATTCGGGACTATTTCAATATAATAGTGTGACCGGAGAGTGCCGGGAGATTTCGCTTTCGGGCGCGAATACACCTCTCCAGGTGAATGATGCAGTCTATTCGATACTGTCCGATAGAGAAGGTGGATTATGGGTAGGCGGATATTTCGCAGGGTTGAACTATACCCATGGTAATGTGCGGAATTTCACACACTACCGGTTGGCGGATTTAAGGTCTGATCCTACCGGTTCGGTGGCAGGCAAAATGATTGAAGACGGGAAACGCAATCTCTGGGTAGCCACCGAGAATCGGGGACTTGTCTGTTTCGACAGATATAACCGTAGCATGAAATTTATCAGTGAACCACAACTTTCACATAACAATCTTCACGCATTAATGCTTGAGGGTGATAACCTATGGGTTGGCAACCTGAGAGGTACGATAGATATTGTGAATACAGCGACTTCCAAAGTCGAAAAGACTATGAATCATGCCGATGGGCTTGATGTAGGACCTATCTATGCCATTTTCAGAACACATAGCAACGATATATATGTCGGAGGAATTTTCGGACTGCTGAAATATGACAGGTCGACACGGCGATTTGTACGCGAGACAAAATTCCCTCATACGGCTTTTGTATATGATATAATAGAGGATAATGAAGGCTTGATGTGGGTTGCCACTTACGGAAATGGTATTTTTACGTTTGATGCTCATTCAGGCAAATGGTATTGCTATCAGCATAATCCGGCGGATGAAACTACGCTTAAATCCAATAAAGTCATCAGCCTATGTATGGACGATCGCGGCTTAATATGGATTGGAACCGAGGGTGGGGGACTTTCCCGATTCAATCGCGGGGACGGGACATTCATCTCATACGTGGAAAAAGATGGTCTGCCGAATAATGTGATTTACGGCATTGTGCCTGATCGTAGTGGTGCTTTGTGGATGAGTTCCAATGCCGGACTCTCTTGTTTCTATCCCGACAACGATTCGATATGCGACTATAAATACAGTGATGGTTTGTTAGGTTCGCAGTTCAACTACAAATCCTCCATACGTTTAGGAGACGGTTCGCTGTGTTTTGGTGGCATAGATGGTATCAACATTTTTAATCCGGGACGAATTGATCGTAATGCTTATGTACCTCCGGTTATGATAACGGGTTATGATTGTATTCGTCACGATGGCACCCATGATGAAAACTTCGTTAACGGTGAGAATGGTTGTGCAAAACTTGATTTTTACGATGTGGCTTCTGTGTCATTTGATTTCGTAGCTCTTAGCTATACCGATCCGTCTAAAAATATGTATGCCTTCCGGCTTAAGGGTGTAGACCATGACTGGGTTTATACTGATGATTCTCATAGCGCTATCTACAGGAATCTGCCATCGGGCAAATATACGTTCGAAGTGAAAGGTTCCAACAGCGACGGAGTGTGGAATCCCGATGTCACTTCGATAGACTTTGTGATTCATCCTCCGATTTACCGCAGTAATATGGCCTATGTAATCTACATTCTGCTGGGTGTATCGTTGATATATTGGGCCTATACCGGTGTCAGGACACGGCACGAACGTCGGCGGATGCTTGCGCAGATGAAATATGAAAACGAGAAGCAGCATGAGTATCATGAAACTCAGCTGAGTTTCTTTACCAATATCGCCCACGAGATTCGTACGCCGCTCAGTCTGATTAATGCGCCGCTTGAGGATATTAAGGATATGTATCCTAACAATAAGGATTTTAAGGAGGCTGTAGATGTGATGCGAGACAATACGTCGCGCCTGATGACTCTTGTCAATCAACTGCTTGATTTCCGTCAGCTGCCCCACATGTCGCCCCTCAAATTTTCGGCGGTGGATATCAATACTTTGATCGATGCAATCAGCAGTCGATTCGGATTGCTTGCCCGACGGAGAGGGGTTGTAATATCCAAGCATCTGCCTTCCGAGCATATTATCGCGTATACCGATAGCGATGCGATTACCAAGATTTTGAGCAATCTGATGTTTAATGCGGTAAAATATACCCGTGATTCCATAGCCATAAGCGGGGAAGTATTGGATGACGGCCGTAGGTTTGTAATCAAAGTCGCAGATAATGGCAAGGGCATACCGGCAGGACAGAAAGAAAAAATATTTACACCATTCTATACTACGGCTACTGTTGAGAATCTTCCGATTTCAGGTACGGGACTCGGTCTGGCTATCGTCAGCAGACTTGTGGAGCTATTGAAAGGTACTGTCGAGGTGTCAGATAATGACCCGGCGGGATGCGTATTTACCATAGAGCTGCCGCTTGGCGACAGTGCGATGATAGCACGGGATAATGTAAGTAACTCTGAAGTCTACGAGGAGACCTCGTCAGATGATACAACTCCGGCGGGTGAGTCGGCGATATTGTCAGCAATGTCTGAGGTTGAAAAGCCGGCGGGCGCACTCAAAACCATACTTGTGGTTGAGGATAATGCTGAATTAAGAGATTTCCTTGTCAAGAAATTGCGCACGGAGTATAATGTCATGTCGGCCGAGAACGGCAAGGTCGCGCTCGGAGTGCTTGAGAATCACGATGTGGATCTGGTCATTACCGACGTGCTCATGCCTGAGATGGATGGCATCCAATTGTGCGAGGCTATCAGGTCGCAGAGCAGATGGGATAATGTCAGTATAATCATCCTCACCGCCGTGTCGGACGAGGGTATTCATGTCAAGGGTCTTGATGTCGGTGCCGATGCCTATTTAGCCAAGCCGTTCTCGGTAGGTCTGCTGCGCACTCAGATACAGAATATATTAGCATCGCGTGCGAGAATCCGACAGGAATATATGGAGAAATCCTGGCTACCCTACAAGGAATCCAAGGATACCCAGGTTGATGAAAGTTTTGTTAAGGAAGTTGACAGAATAATAGAGGCGCACCTTACAGACAGCGAATTTAACATTGACGTACTTGCTACGGAAATGAATATGAGTCGCAGCGGTCTTCATAGGAAGATGCGCAGCGAGATGTCGACCACCCCCAATGACTACGTACGTCTGTTCAGACTTAAGAAGGCTGCCAAGCTTCTGGCAACGGGTCAGTATCAGGTGTCGGCCGTAGGGTATATGGTAGGGTTTAATACACCCTCTTATTTCAGTAAATCTTTCCTTGCTCAGTTTGGTGTCAGTCCGAAAGATTTTCTATCCAAAGTTGTAGATAAAGATGGCTCCAAAACCAAATCAGGCAATAGTTCAGAAACAGATTCCAAATAGTGTATTCTTAAAATCCACTGAAAGAATTGTTGCATCATTTGACAGGATATAATCAGCTATATAACCGTCTACCGCCTAATTTTGCATCACAACACGAGGTCTCAAAGGCCTGTGGAAATCTTACCTGAAACCAATCATTATAAATAATAGTAACTAATGCATGCTTTAAATCTAATCGTAAAAGGCGTGACCATACCCAGACTACTGCTCGGCTTATCATTAGCCGTGGGTACAGTTTCGGGTGCGTCGGCAATGCCGGAACCCCAGGCTAAGGCTACCGCCGGGCAGATTATGGCTTCCGGTACTGTCGAGGATTCTTCCGGTGAACCTCTTATCGGAGCTAGTGTCATGGTCGCAGGTACTTCAATGGGGAGCACTACTGATTTTGACGGCAACTTTTCAATAAAGGTTCCTTCCGGTTCCAAGCTCCTTATTTCGTATGTTGGATACAAACCTATAGAGGTTGCCGCCGGTGAGCATCTTCGGGTTGTATTGACCGAAGATTCCGAAGTTCTCGATGAGGTAGTGGTAGTCGGTTACGGCACTCAGAAGAAGACTACTCTCACCGGAGCTGTCGGTGGCGTAAAAGGCGATGAGGTGCTCAAGTCTCCTGTTGCCAACATCCAGCAGTCACTTACCGGTCGTATTCCCGGCCTTGCAACAACCGTGACATCAGGCGAACCCGGTGCCGACGATGTTACTTTCTGGCTGCGTGGTGCGGGCACTGTCAACGGTACAGCACCGCTTATTCTCGTTGACGGCGTGCCTCGCGACAATATGCGTGTGATCGATCCTCGTGAGGTAGAGAGCATTTCTGTGCTAAAGGATGCTTCTGCCACTGCGGTGTTCGGTGTGCGTGGTGCCAACGGTGTGATTCTTATCACTACCAAGCGCGGTAAGAAAGGTAAACTTGAAGTGTCTGCTTCTTTTGAATATTCGATTCAGGAGATTGCACACCGAGAAAAGACTCTTGACTCATATACCTTCGCTCTCTTGAAGAACGAAGGTCTGCGCAACGACGGTATAGTGTCGACCGATTCTCGTTACTACTCGGAAGCCGACCTTGCCGCGTATCAGTCATGGCTCACAGGAGACCCTACAGATCCTGTCGGTCACCCCAACACTAACTGGATGGATGTACTGTTCAGGGACTATGCTCCGCAGACTCGCGCCAATGTAGTGCTTAACGGCGGCTCCGAGTCGACTCAGTATTTTGTGTCTGCAGGCTACACCTATCAGGGCGGTATGTTTAACGTTCCATCGAAGGATAAGGTCGGCTATAACGCCAACACCAATCTGAATCGTTATAATTTCCGCTCTAACGTAGACCATCAGATTAGTAAATACCTCAAGGCCAGTCTTGACATATCGAGCTATATCGAGAAAGTCAACAAACCGGCACGTTCAGGAGATAATATCTATCCCTGGGCCTATGTGCTTCGTCCTACCACTCCCGGTCCTGTCACTCCGGAAGACAATCCGTATCCTTTCGAGTATAATGGCCAGCTGTCTGAAATGGCTCCGGGAATGCTTGTTGTCGACGAGAACGGCCGAAACGATCCAAGTGCGTATGGCAACCTTACCCGTACCGGCTACGAGAAGCAGACCCGCGCAGGTGTGAACGTAATAGGTAACCTTATCCTTGATCTTTCGTTTATCACTCCGGGCCTCTCAACACGCGGCCTTGTGTCGTTCGAGTCAAAGGCTAATACCTATCAGTTTGCCGCTAAGGACTATGCCGCTTACTACCTTGACAGAACTCAGGAAGATTACGTATGGAAGCTGGCGGATGTGAACAAACCGGAAGACGGCGAGCTCTCACCAGCAAGAGCACATTCTCAAGCTATTTTGTCAACCTTCAGTGGTATCTGAACTACAACCGTACTTTTGCCGACCGTCATGATGTAGGAGCCATGCTTCTTCTCCAACGCGACTATCGCCGTACTGAGGCTACCGGTGGTGACGGAGTGCTTCCTTATAATGTTATCGGACTTTCCGGAAGGTTCCAATATGCCTACGATTCCCGCTATCTCATCGAATTCAACATGGGCTATAATGGTTCCGAGCAATTCTCACCGAAAAAGCGTTTCGGTTTCTTCCCCGCGGTTTCCGCAGGATGGGTGATTAGCAATGAGAAGTTCTGGGCTCCTCTCGCTACAACTGTATCCAACTTCAAGCTTCGTGGTTCGTGGGGTAAGGTCGGAAATGATAACATCGGCGGCAGTCGATTCCTTTTCCTTGATAATGTTGGAATCGTAGGGACCGGTGCATACTGGGATTCCCGTGAGAACGGAATCTACGATATGCCTTCTCTTGGTATAGGTAATGGTTATAACGTGTCTTACCTCGGTATCGGTAACCCTGATATCACTTGGGAGGTTGCTACAAAGACCAACGTGGGTATAGACCTCACTCTTTTCAACCATTTGACCGTGACCGGCGATGTCTTTTGGGAGAACCGCGACCACATGCTTATCAACCGTAACACTATTCCTACTCTCCAGGGCCTTCCCGGCGGTGTCCTTCCGAAAGTCAATATGGGTGAGATGGAAAACCATGGTTTCGAAATTTCAGCACAGTGGCGTCAGACTATCGGAAGAGACTTCTCATTCAGTATCGGAGCTAATTTCTCCCGTACCAAGAATAAGATCACTAAGTTTGATGAAGTGCCGCTTGGCGAAGATTATGCTTATCGCTATCGCACCACAGGTTTCTCCTACGGACAGCAATGGGGCTATCGGATAAACTACGAGGTCAATCCCGAACTGGGTCTTGACGGCTCCGGATTCTTTAACTCTCAGGAGGCGATAGACAATTATGCATCATATGGTATCGGTGTTCCACGCCCCGGAGACTTCGTCTACCAGGACCTTAACGACGACGGCGTAATCGATACGAAAGACCTCGCTCCTGTAGGTAAGTCTACAGCCTTCCCGGGTATAACCTACGGTTTCAATCTTTCTGCCAACTGGAAAGGCTTCGACCTCTCCTGCCTTTTCTCCGGTGTGGCCGATTATTCTGTCAACCGTCAGGGTTGGGGTATCTTCGAGGAGCATGGTCAGGGTGGCGGTGTCTACTCGCAGCAGCTTGGCCGTTGGAGCCAGGAGAGATATGAGGCCGGTGAGAAGATTACTTGGCCGCGTCTTTCTTCGGCAGGAGGAAGCACAAGCCATGTGACCAACGACTTCTATGTAATGGATGGTTCGTTCCTTCGCCTTAAGAACGTTGAGATCGGATATTCATTTCCTTCTTCAATCACCCGTCCGCTTCACGCTCAGGAAATCCGAGTGTATGTCAATGGCAATAACCTCGTGACATGGGACAAGCAGCGCACTTCTGTCTACGATATCGAACAGGCAGTTATGGCTTATCCTACGATGCGTGTATATAACTTCGGTATTAACGTTACTTTCTGATAATTTTGATATGAAATCACTACATAAATCCTTACTTCTTGGCGCGGCAATGGTCGGTATGTCGCTGGCGTCGTGCAACGATGCCCTTGACGTGACACCTGATGGCCGTCTCCCGATTGATGAGGCCTACCAGGATCCAAGAGGTACGGCTGCCGCGTTCAAGACGTGCTTCAATCATCTTCCACGTCGTGGAAATCGCGGTGTCTATTTCTGGATGAATGCACGTATTCCTCTTTCAGATGAGGGATACGTAAATGCCGCAGGTTTTGCCATCGCCGACTGTTATGAGGGTAGAACAACTGCTGATAACGATTGGCGCTGGAGCATCGGCCATGTCGGAGGTTTCGATGCAATGTATTGGGAGCGTTACTGGGGACAGATTCGTTCCATCAACGAATTCCTGCAGTATCTTCCTGACGCCGCGATGACTACTGAGAGCGACCGTCCTGTCTGGGAGGCTGAGGCCAAGATTCTGAGAGCGTTCTTCATGAATGAGCTAATAAAGCTTCATGGACCGCTGCCGGTCGTGAAAGAAGTCTTTGCCCTCGACTATGACTTTGCGACTCTTGGCCGTGGCACTTATCGCAGGAATGCGGAAGCAATCATCGAAGATTGTGAGGCAGCCCTGGCTTGCCCGTCCCTGCCCTGGCGTTGGGACAGTCCGACATATAAGATGCGCATGAACAAGGCCATGGCCTGTGCCATCAAGGCAGAGGCAGCTTTGTTTGCTGCCAGCCCCCTCAATAATGAAGGCGAAGATATGTGGGAATGGGCATATCAGGTGTGCAAGGACAGTTATGAGCAACTTGTAAGTAATGGTTATGAACTTTACACTGTCGTTGCCAATCCTGCAGTCTATGGCGACAATCCCTATCAGGAGCTTTTCGCTCTTCAGCAGGATCTTTCTACGACTCCTCGTGACAAGGAGACAATTTTCCAGTTCACAGGTCAGGGTTCTAATCTTAGTATGTTCAATGCCCCGGCAAGTTATGCCGATAAGGGGTATTGGGCAGGCATCTGTCCTACTCAGGAACTCGTAGACGCCTACGATATGATATCCACCGGCAAGAGCGTGCTGAATCTCGCCAATCCTTACAACGACGAATATCATCTTGTGCCCAACTACAATCCGGGCTCGGGATATGATGAAAACAATCCTTATGAAGGCCGCGACAAGCGTTTCTATGCCACTGTCCTTTACAATGGTGCGCAGAGAGCCGGAAAAGTCTGCAATATCTATACTTACGATGCTGAGCATAAGAAAGGCAACCGACGCCGTACGGATGGCGCCGACCGTATAAATGAAGGCGTAAAGGAATATACCGCTACAGGATACTATCGTCTTAAGTCTCTTCCTATGGACTCCTATGGAACCGATACAGGTGAAGAAGGCGATGGAGGCACAAAATACTATCGTCTTGGAGGCGTGATGCTCGACTACGCAGAGGCTGCCATTGAAGCCGGTCATATCGAAGAAGGCCTTAAGATGATTAATGAGATTCGTCATCGTGCCGGTTTCTCTTCGGCCGTCGATCTCAAGACATCCGACAAGGAGTATGCCCGTCTGCTTGTGCGCCACGAACGTCAGGTGGAACTGGCATTTGAGGAGAACCGATATTTCGACCAGATCCGCTGGTGTCTTCCCGATGAGGACATTCAGGATGTCAAGTACTCTACGGGTATGAGCATACAGCGTTGGGATGTGGGTACGACTAACGACCTCGATCATTACACTTACACCCGCATTATGCTCAACCAGAATGAGGATGAACCTAACCGTCCTACCCGTAAGTGCTATGTGTCGAAATATAAGAGATATCCTATCCCCATTAACGAGGCGTCGCTGTTTGAATCCATCACCGGCGAAAAATGGCAGAATCCGGGATGGTAATTCCGGAAACAACATTAACAACTCAAGACGAACATGAAAACATTAATAAATGCAAAATATCTGGCGCTCGGCCTGATGTGTGTGGCAGCTCCGGCAGTTGCAATTGCCGCTCCCATTGAGACGTCTGAGCTCGACGAGCAAAACAATGTCACCCTTATCGGCAAAGTGCTCAATGAGAATAATGAGCCGCTTGCAGGTGTGGTGGTTAAGGTTGTCGACTCGACTATCCAGGGCGTCACCAACATAGACGGTGAGTTCAATTTCAATGTGCCGCAGGGATTCAATCAGCTTTCTCTCCAGTACGTCGGTTATACCACGAGCTCTGTCGAAGCTACTCCCGGAAAAGAGAATGTCTACACTCTCGCTCCCGATGCATATGGCATGAGCAAGGTACTTACCCTTGCTCAGGGCCTTACTACGACTGAAGAGGCTCTCACCGGAGCAGTGTCTTCCGTTAGTGGCAAGACCCTCGAGAAGATGCCTTCTGCCGGCACCACCGCCCGTCTGGCAGGTCAGCTCTCCGGCCTCGGTTTCATCTCAGGCACGAGCGACCTCAATGCCGACGGCGCGACTCTCTTCGTACGTGGTCGCCGTTCCATCAACGGCAACGACCCACTGATTGTGCTCAACGGTGTGCCTTCTCCTACTACCGACCTCAACATCATTGACCCTTCTATCATAGAAGACATTGTGCTTCTGAAGGATGCCTCTTCCATGGCTCTTTACGGCCAGCAGGGTGCAAACGGAGCGTTGCTTATCAACACGCGTCAGGGTAGGCAGGGTAGAACCGACATCAGCGTTTCCGCTCAGTTCGCTGTGCAGCAGGCTACTGTCCTCCCGGCTGTGATGAATTCTTGGCAGTATATGCGTCTTCGCGACCAGGCTCTTATGAATGATGGTCTCGCTCCGCTTTACTCACAGGATCAGATAGACCTCTCTCGTCAGGGCAACAATATTCTTTATCCCAACAACCGTTGGTATGACATGTATACTAAGGATGCGGCTACAATGCAGCGCTACAACGTTAACATTACCGGCGGCAACCAAAGGGTGCTCTACTTCCTTAATGCTTCATACCTGCGACAGGGTAGCCTCATCAAGACTGAGAAGCAGGAGAAGTATAATCCTGAATTCTATCTCAATCGCTTCAATGTCACCAGCAACCTTCAGGTCAACATCTTCTCCAACCTGAAGGCCGGCCTCAACACGAATGTTGTGATAGACAATCAGAACAGTCCCAACAGCGATGACTTCATCGGCACGATGCTCCGTACTCCCGCGATAGAATACGGTCCGTTCACCACAGATATCATCAATGAAGAAGGAGAGATAGTGCCTTACGACAAGGGTATCGTTGCTCAGGACTTCAACATGAATCCAATCTACGGCAGACTTAATAAGAGTGGTAACCGCAACACCACCCGCACAACTGTCAATGCCGCCCTCAATCTTGACTGGGGACTCGACTTCATCACCAAAGGTCTTTACGCAAAGGGACTTCTCGGCTATGAAGCCCGCTATTCCGAGACTACTTACGGCAACACCGACTATCAGCGCTACATCCTTGATGAAGATGCTACCGAAGCCTACGGCAAGCCTGTATTCACTGAATTCGGTACCAACGTCAATACTCCGCCTTCCATGTCGAAGGGAAGCGAACAGTATTACTATCTGAACTTCCTCGGTGGAGTAGGCTACAACCGTGAGTTTGACAACACTCACAGCGTGGATGCTTTTGCAAGCTACTTCTATCAGGACTACATGAAGCAGAACTTCGATGCACAGGGAATGCTTCCCTACAGTCGCTCCAACGTTTCGCTTCATGCCAAGTATGGCTTCAAGCACCGCTACTATCTCCAGTTTGACGGCTCCTACAGCGGAAGCGACGCTTTCTGTAAGGCTCCCAACAAGGTGCGCTGGGGATTTTTCCCATCAGTGTCGGGTTCTTGGGTGATTTCCAATGAATCATTCTATGGCAACTCAGGCATGTCGCAATGGCTCAACATGTTTAAGCTTCGTGCTTCCTATGGCCTTGTCGGCAATGATATCATTGCGGGAGGACGCCGTTTCCTCTATATGGACCAATATTCGGTAGGAGGTGGTGGCTATCTCAGTCAGTCTCCTTATTACGGCGCTATGGCAGCCGAGGGTCTTCTCGGCAACCCGGCCATCGAATGGGAGAAGGTCTACAAGCAGAACTACGGCATTGACCTTGGCTTCGGCAACTGCGTAGCCGTTCACTTCGATTACTTCCGTGAGAATATGCACGACATGGTGGTGCAGTCAGAACTCTTCCCCGATTTCTCGGGTACTGACTGCGGTAACCTTCCTTACATCAACTACGGTAAGATGCGCAACTCCGGATTTGATTTCGATGTCAACTTCCACAAGCAACTTAATCAGGATTGGTATCTTTCAGTCGGAGCACGTGGCGGATATGCCAAGAATAAAGTCATCAGCACAGGTGAGCTTGACCGCTCAGAAGCCGGTTACTTCTATGGCAAGCGTACGGAAGGCTACTCGCTCGGTACTACCTGGGGTTATGTGATTGACTATTCAAACGGCAATTGTTACTACAATAGCCTTGAGGAAATAGCAGCAGGCCCCCTCTTCGAGGGAGAACAGCCCCGTGTAGGCGACTTCCGTTATATTGACCTCAATAATGACGGTATAATCAATGAAAAGGACATGGCACCGTTCAGTGGTACCGATATTCCGACATTCAACTACGGTTTCGATGTTCAGGCAAAATGGCGTGACTTCGATATCTACTTGCTCTTCCAGGGCGCTACAGGAAGATCTATCTTCACAAGCGGTCTTGGAGCATGGGAAAATGAATGGCGCGGAACATACGCTGACATCCATATGCATGCCTATACTCCCGAGCGTTTCGCAGATGGCGCTGAAATAACTTACCCCGCATTGACATCCACAAATTCAACCAGCCTTCGCTCGAACTCGTTCTTTATCACCAATCGTGACTACCTGCGTCTGAAGACTCTTGAATTCGGCTACAATCTTCCTTCCAAAATCTGCAAGAAGGCTACATTGCAGGCCGTACGCTTCTACTTCACCGGCATGAACCTTCTGACTTTCGACAAGCGTCGTTTTAAGGATTTTGACGTTGAAGCCATCAATGCAGCGTCATATCCCATCTATCGCACTTATAATATAGGTGTCAACGTAACATTCTAATTTTTAGTGAAATGAAATTCCTCAACGATATACTGGTCGTAGCTGCTCTCTCTGTCTCCCTTGCGGCCTGCTCCCCGGAATATAACCCCGACGGGCGCATTGACAAGGATGAGATTTTCTCCACTGACAAAAAGACTTTCAGCTACCTTAACCTCTGCTATAGCCATCTGCAGAATCAGAGAAAGGGCAATTGGTATGGAAATGACGCCTTCCTTGCATCTTTCACCGATGATTCCTATGATGCCAATACTGTTGACAACAGCTCTTCCGCCCGCTATTGGCGTGGCGCCTCGACTGCCTACGACTTTCCGGTAGAGTCAGGTGTCAACGGTGGATGCTGGAGCGAATACTTCAAGGGTCTCAATCAGTGCAACACTTTCCTTGAAAATATCGATAACGCCGTTGTCAACATGGAGGCTGACCGTGAGGCCTGGAAGGTACAGTGTCTTGTGCTTCGTGCTCTGTATTCTCTTGAGCTTGCAAAGCGCTACAATGAGATTCCTTACTCAACTCAGTCATATGACGCAGACTTTGATTTCGGCAAAGCTGAGTTCAAGAACTTCAGCGAAGTGGCACGTCAGATTTTTGCCGATTGCGACGAAGCATTAGCTAGCGAAGAGCTTAAATGGAACACAACCAGCAACGAAGCGCTTCGTGGCATGATGACTAAGGGCGTGGCATATGCCATCAAGTCGCAGACAGCCCTCTTTGCGGCAAGCCCTCTCTATAGCGATGGGTCAATTACTTGGAGTGATGCCGAGAAGATTACCAAGGAGAGTCTTGATGCACTCCGTGAGAATGGCTACGAACTTTTCACAAAATCCGGTAATGCCCAGCAGAACATCAGTGCTTACGATACATATTTCAACACCCGCCCCGACGGCGCACGCGTGACTGACAAAGAGACTATTCTCGAAACTCGTGACCAGCTCTCGGTATGGATTTCAAGCGGTCTTCCCTCCGTTACCGGCTCTTTGAGTGCAGGTAATTGCCCGAGTCAGGAACTCGTGGATATGTATGAGACTGTTGACGGCATACAGCCAATCCTCGGCTATTCAGACAGCAAACATCTCCAGCCCATCATCAATCCGGATGCGAATCTCTATGATGAGCGGAATCCCTATGCAAACCGAGACCCGCGTCTTGCTTCTACTATCTACTATCATGGTGGTAAAAAAGCTCTCAACAACAACAGCACGGTAGATACAAGCAACGGAGGCGCGGAGAGTATCGACCTTCTCAAGCAGGACAAGAAGCATACGCCGACCGGCTATTATCTGCGAAAATACAACAACTTCGGTTCGGACCTCAATACCAACAGCGATGGTTATTTCCGTCAGTTCCGTTTTGCAGAAATCCTTCTCAACTATGCTGAAGCTGCCGCTATGGCGAATGCAAATGTTCCTCAGACTGCTTACGACGCCGTCAATGAGGTTAGAAATCGAGTGAAGATGCCTGCTCTCAGCGGCCTTAGCCAGGAGGAATTCATCAAGCGCGTTCGCAATGAACGCCGTGTGGAATTTGCCTTCGAGGAGCAGCGTTACTACGACGTGCGTCGTTGGAAGATACTCGACAGCAACTTCAATGTCATCACAGGCATGAAGGTGACAGTAGCCGCCGACGGCAATCCCCGCTTCGAGCGCTTTGTAGTGGATGAAAGTCGCAACTGCAGCAACGAGAAGTATCTTCTTTCACCGATTCCCGGCAATGAGGTGATTCGTATTCAGACTCTTAGCGGTGTTCGCCACCAGAATCCCGGTTGGGAGTAAGATGACCCTCAGGAAGAGATATGTATAAATGATTATAGTTTTTTTGAATTTCCAATAAGTAAGAGAATTTATAAGGTTAATTGATTTAGGATTCGTTTAGCAGTGCCGGGGCTCTCTTCCGGCTCCGACACTGCTATTTACTTTTGACAATCACCAATCTGATGAAAACTTACCTTTACAAATTTCTACTGCTTCTAATCATCCCTATATGGGCGATGCCTATTGCGTCTCAGAACAAACACTCTGAGTACTATTATCAGCGTGTTTCTCTGTTTGACCGATTGCCTGCTGAATCCACGGACATCATTTTCCTTGGCAACAGCATAACCAACGGCTGCGAATGGTGCGAACTCTTCTCAGATGCGCACGTCAAAAACCGTGGCATCAACGGTGACACATCTCGAGGAGTGCGTGACCGTCTTCAGTCGACCCTCAAGGGGCATCCTGCAAAAGTATTCCTCATGATAGGTGTCAACGATATCGCTAACGGGGCTTCACCTGACTCGGTGATATCGGTTATGACCCAAATCCTCGACCGCACCGCCTCTCTTTCTCCCGAAACACGTCTTTATGTCCAGAGTATTCTTCCCATCAACGATACGTACAATATCTTCTGGGGTCATATGGACAAGAGCGAACAGATAAAAGAATACAACGCCAAGCTGGAGCAGCTCTGCAAGGAGCGCGGAGTACAGTTCATCAATCTCTACCCGCAGTTCTGCATTCCCGGCACCGACAAAATGAATCTTTCCTACACCAACGACGGACTGCATCTCATGGTGGATGGCTATCTGAAGTGGCGTGACATTATACTTCCTTACGTAAAAGAATAATATTAACGCAATGAATAAATATATAGCTACAATCGCATTAACCTGTCTGAGCGCTGCTACTTGCATGTCGGCGAAGAAGGCGCAGGATGCGGCTCCCCGCATTGCTGAACTCGAATCGCTCAAGACACTCCGGACTGAACTTGCCGATGTGGACTCTCTTATGAGAAACGGTATCATGACCGATGAAGGGTCCGGTCTTGACTACTTCACCGGCTACAGCTACCGAACGCTCTACGACTGGGACCAGTATTTCGAATCTATCGTTCAGCTTTACATGGGCTGGCCTGCCGACTACATCAAGAACGGCGTGACCATCTTCCTCGACAATCAGCGTGAAGACGGTTTTATAGTCCGTTCGGTACCCGGCAATAAGTTTCACGACAATGAGCATGTGAAGCCTTTCCTCGCTCAGATTGCGTTGCTGGTGTGTGACCAGTACGGCGACAAGGATTGGATTCTCACTCCGGAATATATGAAACGTCTGCAGAAGTATATCGACTATTGGTTGGTCAATATGGACAGCAACGGCAACGGTCTCAGCGAGTGGATGAGTGCTCCTCACACAGGAATGGACAATCAGCTCGAACGTGCCGGTCTTTGGCTTGACAGGGTTTGTGAGGGTGTCGACCTCAATTCCTACTTAGTGCGCGAGACCCGTGCTTTCGCACGTCTTGCAGAGATGGCAGGCGACAAGAAGTTGGCGGCTGAATACCGCAAGAAAAGCGATGAACTTGCAGAGCGTATCCGCACCATGATGTGGGATGAAGAGGATGGATTCTACTACGACCTTAAGGTGAACCCCGACGGCCCGATGGACAAGTACAATGAGATTGCCCGTGTCAACATGTATAAGCAGAAGGGCAATATGATTCCCGTGCGTTCCATCTCTTCGTTCGCTCCGATGTTCTGCGAAGTGGCCACTCCCGAGCAGGTTGACCGCATGACTACAGAATATCTCTTCAATCCTGAAGAGTTCTGGACTCCGGCACCGATGGCTGCCCTTTCCAAATCAGAACCTTGGTACAGCACCATACTTCTCCCCAATGACGTGGGTTGTTCATGGCGCGCAAACGTATGGATTCCTACCAACTACATGGTCTATCACGGTCTGCGCAACTATGGTAAGGATCAACTTGCTTCCATCGTGGCCCACTACACACAGAAGATTGTGAAGGAAGCCGGCAACCGTGAGTACTATAACTCGGAGACAGGGGAGGGCTGTGGCCTTGATCCCTTCTGGGGTTGGAGCCTCCTCGGTCACTTCATGGAGTGGGAGGATTCAGTGCCTCAGGATGTGACTAAGATAGATTGACCTGTATCACATTTACCTTTTAATACCAACATCTAAAAAGAAACGCAATGAAAAGATATTTAAATTGCTTAGCTTCAGCAGCGATGCTCTCTACAGGTTTTGCGCTTGGAGCTTGCCAGGATACTATGCCCAGCTACGACGTTGATCCGCTCCCCACGGAGAAGGAACCGGACCGTTGGACCCTTATTGAAGGTGCTACTCTTCCGGTAGAGGCTTTCGGTGACAACCTTGTTGCGACTGACGGACTCGGACGCACTCTTCCAAGCTATGAGGAGTGTGGCGACCGCTATGGCAACCGCTACGTAGGTCTTTTCTACTGGCTTTGGCATAGCGACCTCCGTCGCGACCGCGACAAGGGTAACTACGATGTGACCAAGGTGCTCGAAAAAGATCCCGGATTCACAAACTGGGAGTTTGCCGATTACTATTGGGGCGAACCGGAGCTCGGCTACTATCGATCGGACGATGAATATGTGCTTCAGAAGCATATCAACCTCTTTACACTCGTCGGCATAGACTTCCTCTATCTTGACTTCACCAACTGCGTGATCCACGCTCCGGAGACCCACAAGCTCCTTAAGGTGATTATGGATATGCAGGCCAAGGGGTATCAGCCTCCCCGCATCGTCCCCTTCTTCAATGCAGATGACCAGGAGCGTCCCGAGTATTCGCTTGACTATGAACTCAACCAGTGGTTCACTGAGTTCTACTGTGATGCAAGTTATGCCAACTGCTGGTTTATGCTTGATGGCAAGCCACTCGTGCTTTCTCCCCGTCAGCACAGCAGCAATGCAGCTCTCAATAACGCCTTCACATGGCGTGTATGCTGGGCCGATCTCGCCAACAATCAGGAGAACGAACACAAATGGCGTTTCTTCAACAAGTGGGATCAGCGTGCGTGCGCCTACATCGACGGCAAGAAGGAACAGTGCTGCATTTCCAAGGGGCTTGGCGCTCCGCTTTGGGACGCACATCTCTACGGTAGCTCTTCTTCCACCCACGATTATACTCCGGCCTATGATGAAAAGTGGCTGTGTGCCGAGACTTTCAGCCATGGCAAATTTTTCGAGGAGCAGTGGCAGTGGGCTAAGGATGAGAAGGCTCCGATTCTCTGCATCACCGGATGGAACGAATGGAAAGCCGGTGCATGGACTGTTGACGCAGGTCTTGTCGGTGCCGGATTCAAGTTCCAGGGTCGTGTCTGCAAGGAAGGCGACATGTATTTCGTAGATGAATTCAATGAGGAGTTCAACCGCGACATCGAGCCGGCTGCCGGCAAGCTCTCAGACAACTTCTTCTATCAGATGGCCGACTACATCCGTCAGTACAAGGGAATGAAGGCACCTGTAGCTGGGTCTGATGCAAAGACAATCGCTATCGATGGCTCGTTTGGAGAATGGAATGATGTCACTCCTGTCTTCCACGACTTCGTAGGAGAAAACCCGAAGCGCAACGCTCAGGGTGCTCCGTATGATAAGCGTTACACCAACAACACATCCCGCAACGACATCGCGACATCACGTGTGGCTTACGACAAGGACAACATCTACTTCTATGTCAGCACCGATGTTGATATGACACCGAGCACTGACAACAACTGGATGATGCTCTACATCGATGCCGACCGCGACAAGTCGACCGGATGGGAAGGCTATGACTTCGTAGTCAATATGGAAGTAACTTCAGCCAACACCACTACCATCAAGGCCCGTAAGGGCGACAAATGGGAGACGGTTGCATCCTGCCCCTTCACTGTCAAGGGCAATGAGATGGAAATTGCTGTTCCCCGTTCGGCACTTAGTGTTGGCGACAAGCCCAACTTCTATTTCCATTGGGTAGACAACATTCAGGCTATCGACGACATCACCGAGTTCTTCAAGAATGGTGAGTCTGCTCCGGAGCGTCGCTACAATTATCACTACTTCGCTGAATAATCGTATAACCGCAACCGACTTGAAAGAAGGAATGCATAAGGGACAAACAATATTGTTCGGGATGGCATTACTTTCCGGAGGACTGTTCGCAATCCATGCGCAAGAGGAGTTCCCTCTTGCGCCCAGGGTTGCCGACGCATATATCCAGAAGTATGGCGACTGGTATTATCTGACCGGCACTCCTTGTCCCGGCGACTGGGAAATGCAATGGGTAGGCGTGTGGAAATCACGTGACCTTGTCAATTGGTCAGGCCCGGTGCTTGCCTTTGAAGGCGAAGTGCGTGACCGCCCCATGTGGGCATCCGAGATGCATCGCAAAGGAGATGACTACTACATTATCACCACCTGCAACACTTGGAATCCCGGTAATACATTCATGGTGCAGAAAGCTCCCTCGCCCGACGGACCGTATTCTTTCCATTCATTCCTGCCTAAAAAGGGTTTGG
This sequence comes from Duncaniella sp., assembly GCF_029056165.1. Taxonomy (NCBI): domain Bacteria; kingdom Pseudomonadati; phylum Bacteroidota; class Bacteroidia; order Bacteroidales; family Muribaculaceae; genus Duncaniella; species Duncaniella sp. The sequence continues at coordinate 22,301 of NZ_JAIDBW010000013.1, forward strand.
ATCCAAGCATCTTCATCGACACAGACGGAAAGTCGTATCTCCTCGACAGCGAATGGATTGCGCCTCTCGACGAAGACTGGACACGAATCACCAATGACTTCGTCGGACATCGCGCCAACAAGGAGGGTCCCTTCATGGTGAAGAGCGACAACGATTACCTTCGTTTTTATGCTCGGATAGATCCGACCTACTATATGGAAATGGAGTCGCTTAAGGGTGACAATCCCTATAGCGTCGATTATGTGGAGCAGGGCGAAGTGCTGACCGGTCCTTGGCTTCCCGGCCATGGATGCATCACTCCTTCACCTGACGGATCTGAACTATGGTATGCGGCCCATGCCAACACTGACGGTAGCTGGGAGACGCGCGCACTTGCTATCGACCCGATGCGATTTGAGTCGGGGCGTCCTGTGCCAACAAGCCGCAACGACAAGGCCAAGCCTGCTCCCTCTCTTTCCCGCAATGTCAACTTAGCTCATGGCAAAGTGGCAAACTCCACAGCATTCCTTGCCGGACACGAGCCCCACAAGGCTATAGATGGCAACAAGGCAACATGGTGGGAGGCTGTAGTGACGCCTGCTGATACAATCGCTCCCTACCTTGAAGTAGACCTGATGGGAGAGTTTTTTATCGACGGCATCACAGCACGTACACCCGATAAGAAAAAAGTCGACGCCGAAGTAGCCGTGTCATGCGACCGTATCAATTGGACGGCTCCTTCATCCGACCGCACAGCGCGATATGTGCGCTTTCTGCCCAAGACAGACTGCCGCATCGCTGAGGTCGAGATAACAAGAGTGCCCTATCACATCCCTGCCAGAGGAAAGAAGATAGCTTCCTTCTCTCCTGGCGAGCAAATGAAATTCACGGTTCCTATTACCGGTACATATGATATCGAGTATGTTGTGGAATCGAGGAATCTCAACTCGGAATGGGCACTGTATGACAATTCGACCCTCGTAGCCCGCAGCAATGTAGCCCATACGGGCCCCACCGGCAACAGCACGAGAATCATCTCGTTTGACGTGCCTCTTTCATCCGAACGTGAGCACAATCTTAAGATAGTGCCCGTATCCGGCGACTATACGATAAAAGAAATATCAATTTACTCTCAGAACTAATTAATCCACACAACAGAAGCTATGTTTAAGAAACTCATCACGGCGGCTTTGCTCTCCTCAGCGTTCCTTTCTGCTGCGGCCTTGACTCAGGCTGAAATAGATCGTCAGATAAACGATTTGATAGGGCAGATGACACTTGAGGAAAAAGTGCGCATGACATTTGGAGGTGAGCGCTTCGGAGAAGTTGTCTTCCCCGGAGTGGAACGTCTTGGAATTCCTGAACTGTATGGATCCGATGGTCCGCGCGGTGTGGTGATTCCCGATGTCACTACATTCCCTTCCGGTCTTGGCTTCGCTGCCACCTGGAACACCGAACTTGCCGAGAAAGCAGGCAAGGTGATAGGGGAGGAGGCTCGTGCCCGCAATGTCTCTGTTGTGTTTGGTCCAGCGTTCAATATAAATCGAGATCCACTCGGCGGACGTTTCTTCGAATACATGTCGGAAGATCCTGTGGTGAGTGGTAAAATCGCAGCCGCGCAGATTCGCGGTATGCAGGATGAAGACATCATAGCCTGTGCAAAGCATTTCGCCGTCAATGGTCGCGACCTCAACCGCAACCTCTATATGACCTGGGCTGACGAGCGTACACTCCGCGAGATTTATCTCAAGGGATTTGAAATCGCAGTGAAGGAGTCCGATCCCTGGTCGGTGATGACTGCCGCTAACGGTCTCAACGGCGAACTGTGCAGTGATAACCAATGGTTGCTCAATCAGGTGCTCAAAAATGAATGGGGTTTCAACGGAATCGTAATGACCGACTTCTGTCATTCACGCTCAACCGTTCCTGCAGCTCTTGCCGGCCTTGACATGGATATGCCATGGGGACATTATTCAGATGTGCCTTTTGGTGCAAAACTTGCCACTGCAGTAGAGGAGGGTAAGGTTCCTATGGAGGTTCTTGATGAGATGGTGCGCCGTCATCTTCAGGTACGCTACAACATTGGCAAAATGGGCGACAAGGCTACCAAACCGGCTCCTCAGGTCAACACACCGGAACATCAACAGGTGGCTCTCGACATGGCCCGCGAAGGCATCACGCTTCTTAAAAATGATAAAAACCTCCTTCCTATCAATCCGGATAAGGTAAAGAATATTGTCCTGATAGGTCCGTCGGTCGACCGTCGCTTCGATGTGCTTGGCCTTGGCGGGTCATCGGGCGCTCAGTCTCCCTTCGAGACCACTGTGCTTGATGGATTCCGCACCCGTCTGGGCGACAAAGTCAACATCACCACGATTCCCCTTACTGGCGAGGCAGAGTTTGTGACGCTTGGTGGCGATCGCCTGAATGGAAACCTTACTGTTGATTACTCCGATCCCTCCGGAAGCCATCACGCATCTGCGGTAAGCGAAGAATTCAGCTTCCGTTGGTTTAATGAGTCTCCTTCCGAGAATATCCGCCATGATGAGATTCGAGCTGTCATCAACGGAACGTTCAAGGCACCTGCTACCGGTCTCTACATCTTCCGTCTCAGCAGCGATGACTATGCAGAACTCTGGGTGGAGGACATGGGTGCTCCGACCCTCAAGAACGGTGAGGCCGGTGTGCCGCAGACAGGCTATTCGATGGTACAGCTCGAGGAAGGTAAGGAATATCCGATACGTGTTTCCTACCGTCGCACTCCGGAAGGTGCCAAGAACTCTACAGAGATGAACTATTGGGCTAAGGATAATCCTTCGCTTAAGCTCGATTGGTCGATGCAGGGTGATCAGAAGACAATCACTAATGCCCTCAAACCATATAAGAATGACATAAAGAAAGCCGATCTTGTGGTTTTTGTGGGTGGACTCGACCATAATCTTGATTGCGAGGGTCGCGACCGTCTTTCGATGGAATTCCCCGAGGGGCAGACCGAGCTCATAAATCAGCTCTCCGCCCTCAACAAGAAGATGGCTGTCGCACTCTATCACGGCTCGCCTGTCACCCTTCCTTGGCTTGACAATGTCCCCGCTGTTGTCGACCTGTTCTATCCCGGCATGTTCGGCGGTCAGGCGCTTGCCGAAGTCGTGTTCGGCGATGTAAATCCCTCGGGTCGCCTTACATTCTCCTGGCCTGTCGATTATGCTCAGGCCCCCCTCAATGTGCTCTCGCATCAGGATTTCGACAACGTCTACTGCAACGAGAAGCTCAACGTAGGCTATCGCTACTACGACAAGTTCGGCCAGACTCCGTTGTTCCCGTTCGGCTATGGCTTGAGCTACACCACTTTTGACTATTCCGACCTTGAAGTAGCCCCGGACGGCTCTTCGGTATCCGTAAATGTCACTAACACCGGCAAGCGAAAGGGCAGCGAGGTAGTGCAAATCTACGTCGGTCAACCCGAGGCATCAGTGGAGCGTCCGGTGCGCGAACTCAAGGCATTCGGTAAGATCGAGCTGGCTCCCGGTGAGACGACTATCGTGACTCTTCCACTTGGCGAAGATGCTTTCACCTACTATGATGTGACTACCCACTCATGGGTGCGCGATTCAGCTCCCTACGTAATCGAAGCCGGATCATCATCCCGAGACATCAAACAATCAAAGGAATTTCAATTCTAATATTATAATTCATGCGATACAATAAAATATTCATACCTGCAGCAGCACTGCTGACTCTTCTCACCGCTTGCCATACAGGCAAATCCGACCGTCTGAGCGACAAGCAGCTGCTTGAAGAGTTCGCCAATCCGTCCGCTCAGTGGCGGGCGAAGCCTTTCTGGGCTTGGAACGGCAAACTTGACAAGGACGAACTCCTCCGTCAGGTGGGTGTGCTCGACTCCATGGGCTTCGGTGGCTACTTCATGCATTCCCGAGTGGGGCTGCAGTCGGAATATCTTGGCGATGAATGGTTTGACCTTACCAATGCTGTGGCTGACTACGGCAAAGAACGAGGTCTGGAAAATTGGCTTTACGATGAAGACCGTTGGCCCTCCGGCACCGCCGGCGGTTACGTCACCCAGAATCCGGAGTTTAGGATGAACTTCATGACCATGAAGATTCATCGCCCTAATGACTTCAAATGGGACGACACGTATGAAGCAGTGTTTGCCTGCCAACTCGACAGCACTAACTATACTAATCTCCGTCGCCTCAACAGCGCCGACCAACTCTTATCCGTGAAACCGGAGGAAAGCATCCTCGCATTCTTCCGAGAGAAAGCTGCTGACACCGACTTTGTCAACGGTTACTCCTATGTGGATGCCATGAACCGAGAGGCTACAGACACCTTCATCGCGCTTACCCATGAGAAATATAAGGAGAAATGCGGCGACCGCGTTGGCTCCTCCATCAAGGGTATATTCTTCGATGAGCCTCATCGCGGACCTCTTTTTACAGCTTTCAGTAACGATAACGCCAATCGTCCGCTGATGGCTCCCTGGACAAATGCACTTCCTGAGAAATACAAGGAAGCCTACGGCACTGATATCATAGATGAACTGCCCCGTCTTTTCCTCCATCAGGATGGCGAGACCTACGACAAGGTGAAATGGCAGTACTGCAATGTAGCTCAGCAGCTCTTCCTCGACAACTTCGTGAAGCCCCTCTACGAGTGGTGCGACAATAATGGAATGGAACTCACCGGCCACGTACTGCATGAAGACGACTTCGTGTCGCAGGTATCAATGCAGGGGTCACTGATGCGTACTTATGAGTATATGCACGTTCCCGGCATCGACATCCTTACGCAGAGCAACCGCAACTACTGGGTGGCAAAGCAGCTTCAGAGCGTAGCTCGCCAGACGGGCAAGAAGATGCTCCTTTCAGAGCTCGACGGCTGCACAGGCTGGCAGATGACTTTCGACGACTATAAGGAAATCGGCGACTGGCAGGCGCTCTTCGGCATCAACCTCCGCTGTCCCCATCTTTCTTGGTATACTATGGAAGGTGAAGCCAAGCGCGACTATCCTGCCTCTGTCAATTTCCAGTCAGGATGGTATACGGACTACAGCTATGTCGAAGACTATTACGCGCGTATGGGCATGCTACTTTCTCAGGGCAAGCCTGAATGCGACCTTCTGGTGGTCAATCCTATCGAGAGCGTGATGGCTCAGGTTTCAGTCGACGCTTTTGACAACCTTAATGCGAAATCTCCGGTAATCGCAGAAATGCAGAACCGTTATGCAGACCTCTTCCATTGGCTGGAAGGCAACCATATCGACTTTGACTATGGCGATGAGGAAATGATGTCGCGTCTGGCCAAAATCGAGAAAGGTAAGGATGGAAAGCCTGTGATTCGTATGGGAGAATCCGAATATACCACTGTATTCGTAGGCAACATGGTCACTATGCGTGGCGCTACTCTTGACCTTCTCCGTAAGTTTGCCGAGGAGGGTGGTAAGATTGTAGCAGCAGGTGATCTTCCTACCATGGTCAATGTGGAAAAGAACAGCGATGTTGCATCTTTCCTTTCATCGAAAGCCACTTGTGTGCCCTACACTGAGAATGCAATTGTCGACGCTGTGAGCAAGGATGTGGCTCCTATGGCCAAAATCACTGACACTTCCGGCAACAACATCGCCGAAATCTATTGTCAGGTCCGCAAGGATGGCGACCGCACCATCTATGCGTTCATCAACATGAGCCGTGACAATTCCTACGACAATGTATCCATCACTATTCCTACCGTGGGAAGCCTCAGCGAATGGAACTGCCGCGACGGTAAGGTATATGAAATGAATGTCACTGAGGGTACTACCGGGGATAGTTTCGAAGTTGATTTCGCAGGCCTCCAGGAGCACATCTATATGGTGACTCCCAAGTCTTTCCCGGGTGCACTTCCGGCTGTAAGCCTCAACGATGACAACGGTTCTTCACTCTCACAGACTACATTCGCATATGAACTCAACGAGCCGAACGTGCTTCCGCTTGACTTCGCCACATGCTCAGTCGATGGAAAGAGCATTGTAGGCCAACCGACGGAAGTGCTTAAGGTAGACCAGGCAATACGTCGTAACTTTGAACTTAAGTATCGTGGCGGTGCAATGCTCCAGCCCTGGTTCTTTGCTAAATTCAAAGGAGCTGACAAACCCATCTATGGTAAGGTGAGTCTTTCCTATCCGTTTGACATTGCTGATATGCCTGAGGGCGACATGTATCTCTGCCTGGAAACTCCTTCCGTGTTTGAAATCACCGTAAACGGCAGTCCTCTCACTACCGCTCCTTCCGGGTGGTGGATTGATCCTTGCTTCAAGAAAATCAAACTCGATAAGTCGCAGCTCGTAACAGGCAAGAATGAGATTTCAGTGGCATGTTCCTTCACGGAAGATGTCAATTTCGAGACAATGTATATCATCGGCGATTTCGGTGTAGATGTAGATCTTGCCGGTCTTGCGGAAGTTCCCAATGCCCGTCCTCGCATCCATACTAATGCCGACGGTATTCTGGCTACTAATCCGCGAATTACCACACTTCCCGAGTCTCTTGCCCTCGGCGACATTACAGGGCAGCGTCTGCCTTTCTATTCCGGTACGGTATCCTATCGTATCGATGATGCCGACGGCATCAAGGCCGTCAAGTCTGACGACTTCGTAGGAGCCTGCATGAAGCTTCGCCGTGGCGACAAGAGCTCGATGGTGGCATTCGAGCCATATGAGGCGTACGTGCCCGAGGGTGACGCCCCCCTCTACCTCGATGTGGTTCTGACACGTCGCAATACATTCGGCCCGCTCCATCAGCTTCCTGCCCGCATCTGGGCCTATGGTCCCGAGATGTTCGTAAGCGAAGGCGATGCGTTCACCAACGGCTACGTGCTTTTCCGTTCAGGTCTGCTTGATACTCCAACCGTTTACAATAAATAAACGATATGAAGCTCATCAACAAAGCATATCTATCTCTGCTTACTGCCGTGGTGGCTGGCACGGCAGTAGGGCAGAACCCCATAGTTCCGCAGGGCATGTATATGGCCGATCCCTCCGCCCATCAGTGGACAAAGGGTGGTCCGGTATATGTCTATGGCTCCCGCGACGAGGCTCTCGACTATTATTGCTCGTATGACTACGACGTATGGTCGTCAGACGACATGAAGACCTTCAAGCTCCATCCCTATGTGTTTGCATCGCGCGGAGACAATGATGAGGTTAAGTACAACGAGGAGCTTCTTTTTGCTCCCGACTGTCTTGAAAAGGACGGCAAGTATTATCTCTTCTATTGCCAGGGAGGTTCGCCCGACGTAGAAGGAGTGGCAGTAGGGGAGACCCCTGCCGGTCCCTTTAAGTCCGGTAAGCTCCTGAAGGGCGCATGGCAAATAGACCCGGCCGTCTTTGTCGACACCGATGGCAAGCCTTACCTGTTCTACGGACAGTTCTCAGCCAAGTGCGCACGTCTGGCAGATGACCTCATGTCGATTGATCGCTCCACCATCACCGATAGCATCATCACTGAGCGTGACCACTCGTTCCATGAAGGCATTCAGGTGCTCAAGCGCGGCGATTGGTATTACCTTGTGTATGCCGACATCAGTCAGCGCGGTATGCCTACCTGTATCGGCTACTCCATGTCGCGCAATCTCATGGGCCCGTACGAATATAAAGGCGTGATAGTCGATAACTTCGGTTGTGACCCCAACGTGTGGAATAACCACGGCAGCATCGCCGAGATCGACGGTGAATGGTACGTCTTTTACCATCGCTCCACCAACGGATCGGAACGTATGCGCAAAGCCTGTGTCGAACCTATCACCTTCAACCCGGATGGCACCATCAACCGCGTTGAGATGACCACTCAGGGCGCGGCCGGTCCGCTCAATCCTTTCGAAACAATGGAGGCATGGCGCACATGCTATCTCACAGGTGACGCCCGCATATCGCTCGTCAAGCCGGCCGATTACCGCAACAATATTCCCGGCATGGAGATGGTGACGAATATCCGCAACAACAACTCCTCTGCTTTCCGCTACTTCGACTTCACTCGCGAGCCTAAAAAACTCACTGTGACTGTCGTGCCTGAGGCAGGCGGCACAATTGAGGTTTTCGCCAATACGCTCTCACTTCCCCGTCTGGCTGTGATTACAGTGCCGGAAGGCAACGGCAACACTCCCATGACCATCACTGTCGATGTGGAGCCGGAGCCGGCAATGTCGCTCATCGGTGTGCGTCCGATATTCTTCCGCTTCCGTGGCAAGAATGGTGTGGATCTCATGAAATTCATCTCATTCAAGTTTGATTGAAAAAATGAAGACAACCATTATGAAAGTAAAATCGCTCCTCGTGCCTGTACTGGCTTTTCTTGCCGGCACCATGTCGGCAAACGCCGATGTGCCCCGTCCGGAATATCCGCGCCCCGACTTCGAGCGTGCCGATTGGGTCAACCTCAATGGCACATGGAGCTATACTTTGGATCAGTCGCTCTCCGGACTTGAGAAAAACTATCCGAACTCCAACGGTTTTGACGGAAAGATTACCGTACCTTTCTGCCCGGAGAGTTCACTTTCCGGCGTAGGCCATAAGGATTTCATCAATGGCATCTGGTATCAGCGCGACGTCGAGGTTCCTTCGGCATGGACAGGCAAAGAGATAATCCTGCATTTCGGAGCCATCTACTATAATGCGGAGGTGTATGTAAACGGCCGGCTTGTGGCACTTCACAGAGGTGGTAGCGCCCCGGTAGACGTCAACATCACTCCCTACGTCACTCCGGGACAGAATGCTAATGTAGTGGTCTATGCCACAAGCAATCTGCGCTCCGAACTTCAAGGAGCCGGCAAGCAGAGCCTGAAGGATGCTTCCAATGGCTGCAACTACACACGTACCACCGGTATCTGGCAGACAGTCTGGCTTGAGGCTGTCGCACCCGGTAGCCTCAAGGATGCGAAAGTCACCACAGACCTTGCACAAAAGCAGATTGTGGTCAGCCCCGTTTTCTATCCCGGCGCCGAGGACCATACTCTCAAAGTAGCGCTTAAGGATGGCGACCGCATTGTAGCCAAGGCCTCCGTGAAAGCCGATGAACAGTCGGTGGCCGTACTTCCCGTCAAGTCTCCGAAACTCTGGTCGCCTGAATCTCCTTTCCTCTACGACATTGTCTATACAGTGGAAGACGAGAACGGAAAAGTGATTGATATGGTCAACTCCTATGTCGGAATGCGCAGCATCGACATCCGAGGCAATAAGCTCTATCTCAATGGTGAACCTTACTTCCAGCGTCTGGTGCTCGACCAGGGATTCTATCCCGACGGCATCTGGACAGCACCTTCCGACGAGGCTCTCCGTCATGACATCGAGATGTCGAAGGCGGCCGGTTTCAACGGTGCCCGTCTGCATCAGAAGGTGTTCGAACCCCGTTTCCATTATTGGGCCGATAAACTCGGCTACATCACCTGGGGTGAAGCTCCCTCGTGGGGTATGGATGCAAACAACGAATTGGCAGAAGCCAATTTCTTCAGTGAATGGAGCGAGATTCTCGACCGTGATATGAACCACCCCTCCATAATCATGTGGACTCCGCTCAACGAAGAGTGGTGGCCCGATACGCGCAACTATCCTCGCTTCGTAGCATCGCTCTACGACCTCACCAAGCGAATCGACCCAACCCGTCCGGTCAACGATGCCAGCGGCGGTTGTCATGTGAAGACAGATATATGGACCGTCCACACCTATGAGCAGGATCCCGCAGCCCTCTCGCGTCAGCTCTATGACCCCGAGCGTTCTGAGGATTATGCCGGACGTTTCATGCAGCTCAACCATGCTCGTGGCATGAACATACCGAACATCGGCTTCAACACGCGCCGGCTCCCTGACTATCCTTTCCCAACCTACGACGGCAAGATGCCATTCATCGTAGATGAGTTTGGCGGCATCAAATGGACAGGCGAGACTTCTGCCAGCGACTCCGAAGCATGGGGCTACGGCGAAGCGCCCAAGAGCGAGGCTGAATTTCTCAACCGTCTCGAAGGGCAGGTAGACGCTATCGTCAACCTCGGCGACCATATCGCAGGCTACTGCTACACTCAGCTCACCGACGTAGAGCAGGAGCAGAATGGCCTCTATTACTACGACCGCCGTCCGAAGTTTGACACCACGAACCTTTACAAGATATTCTCTAAGACTCCTCGCAACAACAAATAAACCTTTTAAGATCTGAACATCAGCAATGACTGCAAAATTTAAAACTTTCGCTCTTACAGCCATGCTCGCGTCGGCGGCATGCGGATGGGCAGGAACGCCTGTCACTCACGTGATGCCCTGCTGCCGTAGCATGAACAACGGTACTAAGTTTCTCGTCAACGGTCAGTGGAATCCTGACCATGACTACAACGATATTGAGCAGTGTCGCGATATCCTTCAGAAGATTAAGGATGCAGGTATAAATGTTGTCTCCATCGACTTCACCAACCCCTCACAGTGGGATCTCCCTTACTTTGACAATGGGAAACAGGGCGAGAATTTTGACGCTACGTTCCTCCCGATGCTCGACAATATCGTGAAAGTATGTGCGGAGAAAGACATGAAGTTCTTCATCTTCCTCGGTAACACACGTGCCTGGACCATGAAGTACTGGAACGACATAGCAAAGAAAGTCTGGGACAACTACGCTCAGCTTCCCCACTATCAGCACTACGGCTACGGCGACGACCGTCCCATGCTTCTTATCTTTCTCCCCGGCCGTACTTTTGAGAAGCAGTGGGCTGAGACTCCCGACAATGAGAAGGACTATCTCGCCAAGTTTCGTATCGGTACCACCGAAGTGAACGAGCGTATCCTCCCTGCTGAGACAGATGGCTGGGGCTACCGCAATTTCTCTCAATCGTCTGACGGCAAGGTGCGTTTCTGCGCTCCCAACGGCGGTGTGCATCCCTCCACTTGGTGCAGAATCAATGCGCCGGAATGGGCCGACCGTGTAGACTGGGCCCTCGGGGCAGAGGAATACACTGTGTTCGGCTCATACGATGACGTGTGTGACGGTATCTTCTGGGGTATTGCCGATTGCAGCGGTTCGCAGAGCGACTACCACCGCAACAATGAAACCCTCGGCGATCCTTTCGTCTACTACAACATCGTAAAGGAAGGCATCGCGAATGAAAAAAAGAAATAAACAGACTGATTTACTTTACCCACATATCTAACAAGTTCAATTTCTAAAAGTCACATTTTATTAACCGAAAAAGCTAGACTATGAAGTTTAAATTTTTCCTCCTTACGGCCGCTGCTGTTTCTGCAGCCCTCTCAGCAAGTGCTGAGGCCATCCCCGTAACGTTCTTCCCGATTGGCAACCGCTGCGATATCTCTATCGTGGGTACCAACGAAGAAGGTGTATTCGAGTACATCTCTGAAGGTGTGGATAACCGTCCGACTGATGCAGACGGTAACCCGACAGGCGACTACGGCAACACCATCATCGGTATCAACAAGTTCGAGGTGCCTGCCCCGGGAAGCTACGTACTCGCGTTCGACTACAAGGTGAACACTGATATCTTCACCTATATGGGTGTTCGCCGTACGTGGGACGACGGTCGTTCCATCTGCACAGAGATGGAGCTTCAGGAGGCATTCGAACCGACCGACGAGTGGCTCACCTACTACGTACCGTTCATCAATACTACTGAGTGGGACTGGATTTCTGAGTCCTGGCTGCCCAACCCGGATGGTGGCACGATGTATGAGCCCTACATGATCCTTGCCCAGAACAACAGTAACGGCAAGCCCGGTCCTTTCTCCCTTCTCATCAAGAACGGACGTGTGATGACCAACGAAGAGGCTACCGCAGAAATCAACGCTTCTTCTGCAGAACAGCCGGAGGGTCTCTTTGCCTTCCACGGCCTCCGCGAGGAGTTTGATGAATTCACTAACTCCAGCTACTTCACTTTCGACGATCTTGAAAAGAACGAAGACGGCACATTTGCACAGCAGGCCATCATCGGCACCAACACTCGTGTACTTCCCATCAACCCCAAGAACAACCACTTCACATTCGAGTACAGTGTTATGGATGGATTCACCATGCACGTGATGGGAGTAAAGGAAGGCACTGATTGGTTTGCTCAGCCCGTTGGCGACATCGTGCTCGAGGGCAGCGGTGACGACGCCGGTTTCGAAAATACATTCAAGACTGCTCAGATCGATCTTTCAAACCTTATCAACACTGAAGGTTTCGGTCAGGGCTTCGGCAGCAAGAGCTATCTTTGGATTCAGTGCTATGACTCTCCTGCCGGCAACTTCATCTATGTGAAGAACCCCCGCTGGGCTCCCGCTAATGGTGACACCGCTATAGAAGTCATCGAGGCTGAAAACGGTGAGGCCGTTTACTACAACCTCCAGGGTATCCGCGTAAACAATCCTGCTACCGGCAACCTTTACATCAAGGTTCAGAACGGCAAGTCAACTAAAGTTATAGCAGAGTAAATCAGACTAAACTGACCACTTGTTAGATACATACTAAAGTCTGGCGCAGGCTGTGGCCCTGATTTTCATGGCACTGACTGTGCCAAATATTTCTTTCCTTACTTATTTAAACACCGTAAAGATATGAACTTTCGCTTACTTACCTTATCAACCGTTATCTGTACGGGGTTTGGTTTCACGTCTGCCGACGACGCACTTCTGTCCGGCACTCCGTTCGGCTCGCAATCAGTAGACTATTCTACAGGAATGCCGACAACGTCGGTCAACACCCCTTCTGAAGCTTTCGATGGAGATTTATCCACATGCTTCGCTTCCTATGAGCGCTCACGCACTTTCGTAGGTCTTGATCTTGGCGAACCCCATGTGATCACACGCATAGGGTGGTCGCCCCGCGATGACTATTATGGTCCCGGACGTGTAGTGCTGGGCGTCTTTCTGGGTGCCAACAGTCCTGACTTCATGGATGCCGTGCCACTTTACATCATCACTGAAGCCGGTGTCATCGGCACGATGCACCATGCCGACGTAGACTGTTCGCGCGGTTTCCGCTACGTTCGCTATGTAGGTCCGGCCGATGCCCGCTGCAACATTGCGGAACTTGAATTCTACGGCCATCCCGGCTCAGGCGACGACTCTCACCTCTACCAGTTTACGAATATTCCTACTGTGGTCATAAATACAAAAGACGCACAGGAACCATTTGATAAAGAGACCAACATCGAATCCAATATAATCATCCTCAACGACAATGCGGTCGATGTAGAAGCAATCGCCACCACCCGCGAGCGAGGCAATGCCTCACGTCAGTTTCCCAAGAAGCCCTGGCGCATCAAATTCGATAAAAAGCAGAACGTGCTCGGCTCTCCGGCCAAGGCCAAAAAGTGGTGTCTTATCAACAACTACGGCGACAAGACCCTTATGCGCAATGCAATCGACTTTGAGGTGTCGCGCAGGATGCAGATGCCATTTACGCCGTTCCTCCGTCTGGTAGACGTAGTGATGAACGGCGAGTATAAGGGTACTTATCAGCTTACCGACCAGGTAGAACTCAACGACGGCCGCATCGAAGGCATAGAAATGAGCGACAAGGACACCGAAGGAGATGCTCTGAGCGGTGCCTACCATCTCGAAATCGACGGCTATGCCGATCAGGAAACATCCTGGTTCATGTCTCGCCGTGGAATACCTGTCACCATCAAGTCGCCCGACGAAGACGAAATCCTTCCGGTGCAGCACGACTATATAGAGAAAGCCTTCAACTCAATGGAATCTTCAGCTTTCGGAGGATTCTTCACCAATGAAAAACGCGGATACCGCAATTATGTAGACACCTACACCTGGCAGCGCCATATGCTTATCGAGGAAATCGTGGCCAATCCCGACCAACTCTGGAGCATTCATCTGGTCAAGCCCCGCGGTGACAACCATATCGCAGTGGCATCCGTATGGGACTTCGATATCGCCCTCGACAATGATATCCGTCACGTTGACTCCGGCAATTATCCCGGATATCTCTGGACTGTCAGCACTTCCGCCGGAACCTTACGCGACCTTTACTACCGCTTCTTCATTGATGATCCCAACGGCGTGGAAGAGGTGAAAACACTTTGGACAAAGGCCCGTGAGGAATACAGCATCACTCCTGAGAGCCTTCAGGAATACATCGACAACGTGGCAGACAATATTCGTGAATCACAGCACCTCAACTTCATGAGATGGCCTATCCTCGACCAGAAGGTCCACAACAACTGGCAAGCTCTCGGTTCTTGGGAAGCAGAGGTAAACTATGTGCGCGATTTCATCGAAGCCCGTATCAACACGCTCGATAAGGTTATCGGTTATGATCCAAGTTCTACAAGCATCACTACGGTGGCAACCGGAGGCAAAGTCAGCGTAGTCAATAGAACCATTGTCACAGAAGGTTTCGCCCAAGGCTCACGGTATTCAGTCTATGATCTTTCCGGCAGGACAGTAGCGGAAGGAGAGTGCGGAGAGACATCCGCCCAACTCGCGCCCGGACTCTACATCGTCAAAGCCGGCAATACAAACACCAAAATATCTGTTAAGTAATGAAATCTATTTCAGCTATGATTACATTGGCACTCGGCATGGCATCATTGAATGCCATGGCCGGGTTGCCCCGGGTATTTACTGCAGAAGGCGACACCGCGAGGGTGAAAGCCGATGCTCTCAGTCGTGCCTACATCACACCGTCGCGTGTAGTGCTTACTGAAGGTGGCGTAACAGACTCGGAGCTTCTCCTGATTCCCGGCTCAGGACAGACCGACATATTCAATTCAGGCATGTGTCAGCTCTCGACGGTCAACGACTCTGTAGCATCCATCGTGCTTGACTTCGGACGCGAGCTCCATGGCAGCCTGCGTCTGCTCATCTCGGCTGTCTCACCCCTCAAAACCCCTCACATGCGCTTGCGCTTCGGCGAATCGGTGGCAGAGGCCTGTAGCGAACTCACCACGGCCGAAGTCTCCGTGGCTGAGGATTTCAATAATTCAGAGGTAGACCTCAAGGCCAACACGGCCACCAACGACCATGCCATCCGCGACATGGTGCTCACGATGCCTTTCTACGGTCAGATCGAAACCGGCAACACCGGTTATCGTTTCGTGCGCATCGACCTTCTTGATCCTGGTATGACCGTCAACCTCAAGGAAGCCACCGCAATCCTCCGCTATCGCGACCTTCCCTACAAGGGTTCGTTCAAGAGCTCAGACCCAAGACTCAATAGAATCTGGGACACCGGGGCCTATACCGTACACCTCAATATGCAGGAGTATTTGTGGGATGGTATCAAGCGCGACCGTCTCATCTGGCTCGGCGACATGCATCCCGAGACATCGACCATCGCTGCCGTGTTTGGCTGTGACCCAAGTGTTGAGGCTACTCTCGACCTCGCTTGCGAACAATGGCCACTTCCTCAGTGGTTCAATGGCATGAGTGCATATTCGCTTTGGTATCTTATCATTCATCATGACTGGTTCATGCAGTCGGGCAACAAGGAGTTTCTCAATCGTCATGCACCCTACATTACGGCTCTGATTGATCAGATTGACACGCTCGTTGACCAGGACGGCACTGAGCGTCTCTCCGAAGACCGCTTCCTCGACTGGCCTTCGAGCCCCAACAAGGAAGGCGTCGAAGCCGGCTACCGCGCTCTTATGACGTGGGCCATGACCGATGCCGAGCAGCTCTGCAACTACATCGGCGATAAGGACCGCGCCGCCAAGTGCCGCGACATCCGCCGCCGTCTCGACAGGAAGAAACTTCCCCACAACGACCTCAAGCAGGCAGCTTCGCTCATGGCCATCGCAGGCGTGATGGATCCCGAAAAGGCTGCGGCAGAATGTGTGGCCGTAGGCGGTCCGAAGGGATTCTCTACTTTCGGCGGCTACTACATGCTCGAAGCTCTCGCCCTGGCCGGACGCTATGACGAGGCTCTCGACATCATCCGCACCTACTGGGGCGGTATGCTCGACCTCGGTGCAACTACGTTCTGGGAAGACTTCGACCTCGACTGGGCCAAGAATGCCGGTCCCATCGACCGTCTGCCTGCCGAGGGTGAGACCGATATTCACGGCGATTTCGGAGCATATTGCTATCCCGGTTTCCGCCACAGCCTCTGCCACGGTTGGGCAAGCGGCCCGACAGCCTGGATGAGCCGCCACGTGCTCGGCGTCGAAGTGCTCGATCCCGGTTGCACCACCGTGCGCATCAATCCCCACCTCGGCGACCTCGAGTGGGTTGAGGGTACTTACCCCACCCCCGCAGGCGAAATCAAGATTTCTCACCGCCGCCTGGCCGACGGCTCTATCGACACCAAGGTAGATGCCCCCGCAGGTGTGAAAATCGTTAAGTAAGCCCCATGCGCAGAAGTAACTTTTTCCTTGCCGCCGGCCTCGTGGCTGCCGCTCTCTGCGGTTGCCACAGGCAGGCGGCGCAGGATGCTTCGGCTTCGCTCAGCCCCGTCAGCCTCGAAGAGGTGAGAGTGGGCGGCGAATTGGCCGAACGCATCTCGCGCAACTTCGATCGTCTCGAAACCACTCTCTATCAGCCCGACTCTGTATTCTGGACCGAGGAGGAATCGGGCGGTTGGCCTGCCGACAAAGAGGGTAGAACCATCCTGGCTCTCGTGCTCGATGCCCGCGCTTCGGGCCGCAAGCCTGTCTATCTCGACACCATGCTGACCATCCTGCCCACGCGCCTCAACGAGAAGGGCTACCTCGGCACCATCCATACTCCGGTGGTCGACGAGCAGCAGCTCTCGGGCCATGGTTGGCTGCTGCGCGGTCTTTGTGAGTACTTCGAATGGACGGGCGATTCGTCGGCACTCAACGTGGCCCGCGGAATAGCGGAAAATCTCTTCCTGCCCGTCAACGACGCCATCTCACGTTATCCCGTCGACTCTATCGCACGCCACAAAGACGTGGGCGATATGAGCGGCTCGGCTCAGGAGATTGTCAACGGCTGGCGTCTGTCATCCGATGTGGGCTGTGTCTTCATAGGCATGGAGGGGCTGATTCATTATTATGCCCACGACCGCAATCCGCGCATCAAGGAACTTATCGACAATATGATTAATCTCTATCTCGGTATCGACCTTGCCGGCGTAAGGGCTCAGACTCACGCTTCACTGACGGCTCTGCGCGGAATATTGCGCTATGCGGCCATCACGGGTGACTATTCTTTAATTCCTGAAGTAGAAACCCGTTGGGCTCTGTACAGGAATCGCGGTATGACCGAGAATTTTGAAAATTACAACTGGTTTGACCGTTTCGACACATGGACAGAACCTTGTGCTGTGATTGACTCCTATATCGTTGCGATGCAGTTATGGCAGTCGACACGTCGCCCTGAGTATCTGGCCGACGCAGACCGTATATATTACAACGGTATCTGTATGGAGCAGCGTGCCAACGGTGGATTCGGTTGTGATACACCCGTAGGACGAGAGTCTGATTATATAGGCATTCATGCCGATGAGGCACATTGGTGTTGCACAATGCGGGGTGGGGAAGGATTGTCTCGTGTGGCGCAATACACGTGGTTCATCGCCGGTGACTCGATTTTCGTTCCGGTCTATCACGCAAGCACTCTCACACTGCCGGAGCGTGGACTTAAGCTCATCGAGCAGACCGACTATCCGTTTGGCGATACTGTGAAATTTACCTTTGAAGAGGTCCCGGGGAAGGCATTCACGTTAGCATTGGTATCACCTGCTGACGTGAAAGTGCTCGAGCTATCCGTCAACGGCAAACCTACTGATATGACGGTCAAAGACGGTTTTTATCATATTTCACGAGACTTTAAGAAAGGTGACATCGTGGAGTTGACTTATGCCGCAGATGAGCGTCAGGTAGCTACTCATTATGATCCGTCGAGCTACAAGCTGATGCGTGGTCCGCTCGTGCTCTCCACAGTTGCTGAAGGAGATTCTCTTACTCCGCTTTATCATCTCATGTCTCCCTCAGTGTCCCAAGCCAACGATTTCCGTCGCCACATACTGTATCATAACCATAAATGAAAAATCTGACAGATAATAACCCCTTAAGTAAGGGCCGAGCAGAATAGTTTATAATTTTGATTCGACGGATATCAATGACAAAGAAAGTCTCTGAAAATCTACTGATTTTCAGAGACTTTTCTTTGTTTCGATAAACACTTTTTCTGATTCGCCTATGTCGGAAAGTACGCCGCGTTACCAGGCTCGACATTCAGGTATTTGAAAATCCACAATGATGGTGTGCCTGTTTTGACACACCATCATTGTGTTTTTATTTTTCCTTACACCGGTTTTTATATTCATTTGGAGACTGTCCGGTAGCTTTTTTGAAATATTTTCCAAAAAAGGATTGATTAGGGAAATTGAGCCTATAACTGATCTGTTGGACAGACATGTCCCTTCTTGTCAAAAGCGCTTTTGCCTCAAGAACGATATATTTGGATATCCATTCGCTGACTGTTTTTCCTGTGGCACGCTTAGTGGCAGTAGCAAGATAACCCGGGGTGACGCATAATTTATCGGCGTAAAACTTGACGGAACGTGACTGACGATAATTCTTTTTCAATTCATCAAAGAATTTTCCCATAAGGATATCCTCCGCCGTTGGGGGCTGCAATGGGTTTCGGTCTATGACACAATGAGTAAAGCCATATAAGTATGCGCAGGTGAGATGCTTTATCATCTCTAACTTATATTCATTGTGACTATTGATAATCGCCGTTACCATCCTGCAAAACCCCAGACACGCAGTGTATTCGCTTTCAGTCAGAGAGACTACAGGATTAGACTCAATTAGCCTGTTTATCTCAAAGTTATAAGGAAACCCGAGGCTGCTCATAAAGGTGGGCAAAAGCATAACTTTAGTACAAATGAAATCCGGACTGATTGTTTCAAAGTGGATTATCTGTCCCGGTATATTAATGAAAAACACACCTTTTCTAATAGCACATTGCCTCAGATTACAACTACCTGAACTTTCTCCGGAATGACAAATTATCAAAGAATAGTTTTCCATTATATAAGGATATAACGGAATGTCAGACGCATTTATCTTACATATCTGAAATTCTCCGCCGGGAGTGCTTAGCATATGACTCTGCATAATTGAGTAGATTAAAATTTGACCCAAATTTACAAAAAAATATCGTATCACAATCGTCTTGCATTATAAAAAGACCAATATTGTCAATATTCAGACCTTTACATAAGCATGCGAAACAAATAATTTTGCCCCCGATTCAATAGTTTCTAAAGTAAACATATGTTAAAATCAATAAATACAATTATTCTGACGATAACGGCTATGGCATTGTGTAGCATTGCAGTATCGGCACAGCAGACATTCGTTATGAAAGGAATAGTTGTGGAGTCAGAAACAAAGGAGCCTCTTATCGGGGCATCCGTGAGATGCGGCAGTGTCGGTGCTGCAACAAATACTGACGGTAAATATGAGCTTTCAGTAAAAGAAGGCTCTTATGATATTGAATGTTCCTATATCGGTTTTGAGAATGACAAACGTAGGATTGCAGTATCCTGTGATACTATAATTAATTTTGTGTTGAAAAGCTCTACGAGTGAATTGTCGGAAGTCGTTGTGTTGTCTCGTTCCGTGATGGACAGATTGAGGAACACCCAGTCCGGAATGGAACGTATAGACATTGACGAGATGTCAAAAACTCCGGTACTATTCGGAGAGCACGACATATTGAAATCATTACAGCTTCTTCCCGGTGTATCAGCCGAGGGCGATGGAACCGGTGGATTTCAAGTCCGTGGCGGTACAGCAAGCCAGAACCTTGTGTTGCTTGACGATGCTCCGGTTATTAATTCGGGACATCTGTTCGGATTTTTCTCAACATTCAACGACCCTGCGTTATCAAGCGCCACCCTTTACAAAGGTCAGATTCCGGCACGTTATGGAGGTGCGACTTCTTCAGTGTTCGATGTGAGTACAAAAGCAGGTAATCCGGAAAGATATAATGGCTCTTTCACTGTGGGATTACTTTCGGCGAAATTTTACATTGAGGGACCGATAATCAAGGACAAGCTGTCTTTCTTTGCATCAGCCCGACGTTCCTATATGGATTTGTTTCTGAAATTCACAGACCAATTCAAAGATAACTCCCTATATTTTTATGATATAAATGCCAAAGTCAATTACAACGTAGGATACAATGACAAAATTGCACTATCACTGTTTGTCGGACGTGACAACCTCGGAATGAGTGATATGATGAATATGCAGTGGGGCAATATCACCACGACGGCCAAATGGTATCACTCTTTCAATGACCGACTATCATCTGTGGCGACTCTGTATCATGGCAATTTTATAAATGATATGGGTATGCAGATAACATCTGAAGATGACAATATGAACGGTCATCTACGTCAAACAGGAATAAAATATTCATTTTCCTGGAATCCTCATGAGAATCATAATGTGGATTTTGGATTGCAGTCAGCTCTTATTGACTTAAAATCTGCTGAATGGACTATTGGTGCAACACACCAGAAGGAGCAACGCCGAGGTTGGGAAAGCGGAGTATGGATAAATGACGACTGGGCCATAAGTGAGCGCGTCCATATAATGGGCAGCCTCCGTCTGGGCATAATGTCGGCATTAGGCGGCTCTCCCTATTATAAAATGGATGAAGCAGGCAATATTATAGACAGCTATACACCTCGTAACGGAAAACCATATAAGACATATCTATCGATTGAACCGCGTCTGAGTCTTAATTACCGCATCACCGACATGCAAAGTATAAAAATGGCATATAGCAGGAATTCGCAGAATATCCATGCAATACGCAGTACGGGGTCTTCAATGCCGTTTGACAGATATGCAATGACAAGCAATGTAATAAAGCCTCAGACTGCCGACCAAGTAAGTGCTGGATATGTGGCTCTCTTTGGAAATACCCGGTGGGAAGTATCAGGCGAGATGTTCTATAAAGACATCCGGAATATCTATGACTATAAGGATGGAAAATCATTCAATTCCGAAATTGAGATAGAACGTCTTCTCTTAGGGGGGAAGGGACGTGCTTACGGATTTGAGTTCACCTTGCGCAAGAATGCCGGTAAACTTACCGGATGGGTGGGCTATACTTTATCGTGGGTGCAAAATAAGATCGACGGTATAAATAACGGCAAATGGTACACGGCAGGAAACGACAGACGTCATGATATTTCTGTGGTGGGAATATATGAGTTCAATAAAAAATGGAATATGTCAGCGGCATGGGTGTTCAACACCGGACAGGCACTGCCCGCACCGAGTGCTAAATATGAAGTGGACGGTATCCACATGTTCCATTATGCGGAAAGAAACGGATATCGCGCTCCGGCTTATAATCGATTGGATCTAAGCGCGACATATACTCATGTGGGTCCGAAACTTACCTATGAATGGTCATTTGGAATATATAATGCTTATTCGCGCTATAATCCTTTCTTGATAGTATTTGAAACCGATGAAAACTCTCCGACAGGTTTTAAGACCATGAAGTATTCACTTTTCGGTCTCGTTCCTTCAGTCTCATACACATTAAAATTCTGACCTCAAATGAAATCCCTACATTATATTACTGCCTTGTACCTCTTATGCTCATGCACAGAGGAAATACAGCTTGACTATCGTCCGATAGACCCTCTTTATGTGATAGAAGGACATGTGAGCAACGAAGGCTCTGAAGTCGTAATCACGGGAACACGTGACATTGACGACCCGGTACTAAAAACAGGAGTAGAAGTACAATCCGTAGTATTGTCATCAGATAATGGCATAAAAGAAACGCTCACCTATAGAGAAGACGGCACATACCGTTCGCTATCATTCATTGGAATACCCGGTCAGACATATACACTTACGGTTATTATTGACGGAGAATCCTTTACTTCGAGTTCAACGATGCCCGGAATTACTGAAATAGTATCTACCCGTATGAGATGGGAAGAAATGATGGGTAACGATATGCTCCATTTGATAGTAGATGTCAGCGATAAGGCTGACGATATAAACTATTATTACTACCGGATACTCCGTAACGGCAAACTGTTCAAATGGAATGTGATGCGTGACCTTGACAGTTCAAGCAATAGTGTACAGTTTGATATAAGCTGCATGAATCGTGATAAAGCAGAAAAAAATGATCCAGAGGATTACGATTCCATTCTGTTTGAGGGAGATGACATTACCATCGAGGTAAGAGCAATAGATATGAAGGCTTATGATTATCTTTTCTCGGCGAAACTTTCTGGACAGAATCATTCAAATCCGGTATATGACTTCGACGGAGAAGTCCTTGGTTATTTCTCTGCCTATTCATCTACATCAAAATCGTTTGTATTCCATTATTCCGATATTGAAGATTGAAAAGTCTCATGACCAAAGAAGTATTCTTTATAATGGGATGATAGGAGTTTTTGTGCCTCCAAGTTGTTACCATCGTTTTCCATTAACTATATCCAGGCATGGATAAGTGTTATATTCCTAAAAAATGTTTACCATTACCAGGTATAACAACCACCAGTCAACCTCCTTCAGGAATACAGCTAACGAGTCAACTTCTGGCAGGAATAAAACCCTCCGACAGTCAACCTTTTTCAGGCAACGACAGTGAAAACAGAAATGTGCTTGTGCGCTTTATTGTCCCAGGTTCAGAAGAGGTCCGAGATGATATTATATTTGCTACTAATAATCAAACAAATATACCGAAGTCATCTCTTAGGGTAACGGATGCTATACACCTCCAAATAGAGATGTACTGTAAAAGTAGAGGCTTGTATTACGACCGTAGAAAAAATTATTATAAAAATCTAAAAAAGCACCAACTCCATGCCCAACCTTATTTTGTCTTAAATGCTCCCTTATTTAGTCTTAAATCTAAGCAGACTTAATTGTTTGTATGACGGATTATTAGTAAATTTGCGTTATGAAACGCTTTAAGACCATATCCACCACATTTATAATTGTCATTGCTGCGATTTTCGCTTGCAATGTCTATTATATCATATCCCTTTATAATTCGATAAGAACCACTCCGTCATGATTCGGCAATCTCGATTATCAACCAACGCGGTTTCGGATATATGCTGACAATCTGTAAATAGTCATTTTATATGAAAGTAATCTACGCCATTCTCCTCACAATGTTTACTGCGACTGCGTATGCGCAGACGGAAATATCCTCTGTTCAGTTAGAGGGAGATAGTATTAGAATAGAAAATTCTATTATTACACATTCTAATACTTCCGGAGACTTGTTTTCTATGCCGATATTGTCCGCGCCACGTATCCCATTAAGTTTTACCAATATAAATTATCATAAGTATAAGTCTTATTCGGATTCAACCGTGCAAATTCCATCTGTATCGTTTATGCCCGGACAGTCTAACGTGTATAGTTGGAGAAATGGCTCAATAACAGCTACGGGGGCACAAACGAATATGCCCGGATTGATGCATATAGACAATGGAGCCATTGGAATATTCCAAAGTTATGAAAACATAAGCCTTTACATGGGTGTGGAAGCGAATAAATATGGTTTCTATCAAGGAGTACACACCCAATACGGCATAACAGGAAATTTATCGTATATTCTTTCGCCTCATTTATCTTTTACAGCCTATGGAACTTATTATTTTGGAGTGCCTCCTACTCTGAACGGCGGCTTGCCGATGTCGCCTGCGATGTTGGGATACTATCAGCGCTCAACATTAGGCGGTTATATAAACTACCGAATAAACGAAAGTACCGGCGTATTGGTAGGAGGACAAGCTGTCCAACAGACGGGTACACACAAATACCAATTAGAGCCCATAGTTACTCCTTATTTTAAGGTGGGAAAAGTTGTAATCGGTTTGCCGGTAGGTCAGATGCTAAACGGAATTATTAGAGAACAAAACGAAAAAAAGAGAAATATCAAACACAATCAATTGCACCTACCCAAGCGATAATTCGTGTTTCTTCAACTTAAATCACAATCACTTTACTTTCAAGATTGATATTAAATAATTCAACAAAAATAAGGACAGGCCGTAGTGTTTTTCAATGGTCTGTCCTTATTTCATTGAGTAGTATTTGACGTTTTCTATTTAATCCACTCTTTAATCTGCTCTGGTGTAGCCGGGAATCTCAGACCGGTATGCCAGTTGAGATTCGGATAGCCTTTCTTTAGAGTGGCATCTGCCTCAGACATTGGGCTTTCGCAGGAGGTGCAGAACGGATAGAGTTGCTTCCCTTTTAAATCTACGCTGTCAAGGAATGTGCGGATTAGAGCCGGTTCTTCGTGCCACCATATAGGAAAACCGATGAATATTGTGTCATAGTCATTGAAATTTACATTCAGGGGCTTTATAGCCGGACGACGTGTCTGGTCAAGATGCTCCTGAGTGCAACGTGATTGTTCGTTTGTCCAATCAAGGTCAGCTGTAGAGTACGGTTCAGCAGGTTCGAGTCTGACAATATCAGCACCCGTGACCTCTGCCAGTTTTTGAGCTGCAAGACCGGTGTTGTTTGAATGTGTAAAATACACTATGATGGATTTCATCTCTTTATCATCTTTTGTTTCCGTTGGTTGTGTGGCTCTGACGGTACATCCTGCCAAGACCGCACATAGAATCAACAGAGGTGTGATTAGATGTTTTATCTTCATTGTTTTATTTTTATTATCTCCAGCCCATAAACATTTTGGTGGCCTCGGCTGAATGGTGGTCGAAGAAAAGGCTTGTCTTAGTGTCAAGGGCTGCTATAGCTGCCATGTCTTCTTTTGAAAGCTCGAAGTCAAGAATGTCAAGATTCTGCTCCATGCGTTCACGATGAGTGGATTTCGGGATAATTATGACGTCGCGTTGGAGAAGCCATCTAAGGGCAACCTGAGCCACAGACTTTCCATATTTCTGACCAATCTCACTGAGAACAGGATTTGAGAAGAATCCGTTACGTCCTTCGGCGAGAGGAGCCCATGCCATCATGTGCGTACCAAACTCTTTCATATATTGTTGGGGTTCAATCTGCTGATTGAATACATGAGTCTCAACCTGATTTACAGCCGGTACAATCTCGACATTGCTGGCAAGGTCGATAAAATGGTCGGGATAGAAGTTGCTGACTCCGATTGCACGGAGTTTGCCTTCCTTGTAGGCTTCTTCCATTGCGCGATATGCCCCATAACGGTCGCAGAAAGGCTGGTGAAGAAGCATCAGGTCGATGTAATCGGTACCGAGTTTTCTCAGGCTGTCGTCAATTGACTTTTTAGCTTTCTCATACCCATAGTTGGCTATCCAGATTTTAGACACGAGGAAGAGCTCATCACGAGCAATTCCACTCTTTTTCACAGCTGCGCCAACGCCTTGTTCGTTTGC